>NZ_JBHXJQ010000012.1:0-132776 GCF_042722305.1 Microbacterium sp. NPDC058389 | reverse complement strand
CATCGACTCCATCTCGCCGTAAGAAGCCTTGAAATCAGCCATGATCCGTCCCTTTGTCAAAACCCACGGACCCGATCAGGCCCTCGCACAGGCTACGACAACCCACCACCACACCCACATGGGGACCATTCCCCATGTGCAGAACAGGCATGATCGAAGGCAGCAGGGTCGAGGAGGACCGATGACCGAATACGAGACCATCATCGTCGAGACGCGCGGCCGCGTCGGATGGATCACGCTCAACCGTCCCGAGGCGCTCAACGCGCTCAACTCCCAGGTGTGCCGGGAGGTGGTGGCCGCGGCCACCGCCTTCGACGCCGACGGCGGGATCGGCGCGATCGTCGTCACCGGGTCGGAGCGGGCCTTCGCGGCGGGCGCCGACATCAAGGAGATGGAGTCCAAGTCGGGACTCGACATGCTGCTGGGCGACCACTTCGGCGGCTGGACGCAGTTCGCCGCCGTGCGCACCCCGGTCATCGCGGCGGTCGCCGGCTACGCCCTCGGCGGCGGGTGCGAGCTCGCCATGATGTGCGACATCATCCTGGCCGCCGACACCGCGAAGTTCGGCCAGCCCGAGATCACGCTCGGCGTGATCCCCGGCATGGGCGGCTCGCAGCGGCTCGTGCGCGCGGTCGGGTACTACAAGGCCGCCGACCTGATCCTCACCGGACGGATGATGGATGCCGCCGAAGCCGAGCGCTCGGGTCTCGCGTCGCGTGTGGTGCCCGCCGCCGACCTGCTGACCGAGGCGCAGAAGGCGGCCGAGGCGATCGCGGCGAAGGGGCTGCCGGCGCTCTACGCGGCGAAGGCCGTGCTGGACGGGGCGCTGGAGTCGTCGCTGGCCGAGGGCCTCCGCCTGGAGAAGCACGTGTTCGCGGGTCTGTTCGACACCGAGGACCAGAAGGAGGGCATGGCGGCGTTCCGCGAGAAGCGCACGCCCGACTTCCGGGGGCGGTGACCCTTCGACGGGCTCAGGGGCCGATGGCCGCAGCAGAGACGTTCCTCGCCGGCGGTCGCTCGTACGGTCGGGGCGTTTCGTCTCGCTCGTTCCTCGCTCGCTCAACGACCGTCGGCGGTTCTCCTCTCGGGATCAGAGGGGCTCGGGCTGCGGTCGCGGCTCGGTGAAGTCGCCGGAGTCCTTGCGGAAGCGCGCGATGATGCGCACGAGCTCGGTCGTGTCGGCGTCGCTCAGTCCGGGGCTCTCGAAGACCTCGGTGTTGAGGGCCGCCGTCGCCCGCTCCACCAGTTCGCGGCCGGTGTCGGTCAGCACGAGCATCGCCGCGCGACCGTCGTCCGGGTGCTGCTCGCGCGAGAGCAGGCCGTCACGGGTCAGGCGGTCGACGGTATTCGTGACGCTTGTGGGGTGCACCTGCAGGCGCGCGATGGCGCTGGCCATCGGCATCCGTCCCTCCCGCGTGAACCCGAGCAGCCGCAGCATCTCGTACCGGGCGAACGACAGTCCGAACGGCTTGAGCGTCGCGTCGATGCGGGCGAACAGCAGCTGCTGTGCGCGGATGATCGACGTGACCGCGGTCATGCCCGCGGCTGCGGGCTCCCAGCCATGGGCGACCCACTGGCGCTTGGCCTCGGCGATCGGGTCGACCGCCAGACGCTTCGGTGCTGCCATCGCGACCTCCTCCGTCCACCGTACCCGCGACATGCCGCGGAGGGGGTGAGACTCAGTGTCAGATTGTGTGGCACTGAGTTCGACGCTGGGAATGTCTGCCCCTAGACTCTTGCGTAGCGTGAGGAGAACGTCATGAAGATCGTCGTCCTGGTCAAGGAAGTCCCGGATACGTACGGGGATCGCAAGCTGTCGCTGGAGACCGGGCTTGCCGATCGTGCCGCGAGCGAGACGGTGCTCGACGAGATCGGCGAGCGGGCTCTCGAGGTGGCGCTGTCGTACGCGGACAAGACTCCGGGCACCGAGGTCGTGGTGCTGTCGATGACGCCCGAGTCGGCGTCGGCGACCGTGCGCAAGGGCCTCGCGATGGGCGCGGCAGCCGCTGTGCAGGTCGTCGATGAGGCGCTGCTGGGCGCCGATCTCGGGCTGACCGCCGAAGTGCTGGCCGCTGCCCTGCAGCGCACCGGGTTCGACCTGGTGATCGCCGGCAACCAGTCCACCGACGGCTCTGGCGGCGTGATCCCCGCGATGGTCGCCGAGATCCTCGATGTGCCGTCGGCGACGTATCTGAGCGCCGTCGAGATCGGTGAGACCGAGGTGGCGGGCACGCGGGCGTCCGACGGTGCGACGCTGCAGGTGACGGCATCCCTTCCCGCCCTGGTATCGATCACAGAGGCGCTGCCGGATGCCCGGTTCCCGAACTTCAAGGGCATCATGGCGGCCAAGAAGAAGCCGTTCGAGACGCTGTCGCTGGCAGACCTCGACATCGACGCGCACGACGCGGACGCGTCGCGGTCGATCGTGATCGGGCTGAGCGAGAAGCCGCCGCGAACGGCGGGCGTGAAGATCGTCGACGAGGGCGACGCGGGCGAGAAGCTCGCGGACTTCCTCATCCAGAACCGGCTGGCCTGAGGGATGGTTGACATGAGTTTCGCTGACGACTCGATCCTGGTGCTGCTGGACACGACCCCGTCCGGCGCTCTGGCGAAGTCCGCGGCCGAGGTGCTGGGCGCCGCCGCGTCGGTCGGCACGCCGGTCGCGCTGATCGTGGGGGACGAGGCGCTGGCGAAGGATGCCGCGGCCCTCGGTGCCGCGTCGGTGCTGGTCGCCGCTCCGGGCGAGGGCCTGGGCTCCGGTCGCGTGGACGCGCTGACGTCCGCTGCCGATCTGGTGCGCCCCGACGCCGTGCTGGTGTCGAACTCGGTCGAGGGCCGCGACGTCGCCGCGCGCTTCGCCGCCCGCAACCGCTCGGGCGTCGCCGCGGACGCGGTCGGCGTCTCGCGCGACGCCGAGGGCGTGGTCGCGCACCACTCCGTCTACGGCGGGGCGTACAACGTCGACTCCGCCGTGACGTGGGGGGCGCCGGTGATCACCATCCGGCAGGGCTCGGTGGACGCCCGCGCCGAGGCGGTCGCCGACGCCGAGGTCGAGAAGCTCGACGTGCGCCCGTCGGGTCGCCGGGCGGCCACCGTGGTGTCGGTCGACGAGGCCGTCGTGTCGTCATCGCGTCCGGAGCTGCGCGGAGCCGCCAAGGTCATCTCGGGCGGTCGCGGACTCGGGTCGGGAGACAAGTTCGCGCTCGTCGAGCAGCTCGCCGACGTGCTCGGCGCAGCGGTCGGCGCGTCGCGTGCCGCTGTCGACGCCGGCTACGTGCCGCAGACGTACCAGGTCGGTCAGACCGGTGTGTCGGTGTCGCCGCAGCTGTATATCGCGATCGGCATCTCGGGTGCGATCCAGCACAAGGCGGGCATGCAGACCGCGAAGACGATCGTCGCGATCAACAAGGACGCCGATGCCCCGATCTTCGAGATCGCCGACTTCGGCGTCGTCGGAGACCTGTTCCAGGTGGTGCCGCAGCTGATCGCCGCGCTCGAGGCGAAGAAGGCGTAGGGCGCTCCGTGGCGACATTCGGTTCCTCGGTGCGGCGCGGCCTGCCGCGCGTGCCCGGTGGCGAGCCGTGGCCGCCGGCCGGTGTCGCGCCGGGCGGGTCCGAGGCGGCGGTGGCCGGAGCTTCGGCCGCGGTCGCTGGGCCGTCCGTGGTCGCTGAGCCGCCCGTGGTCGCTGGGCCGCCCGTGGTCGCTGGGCCGTCCGTGGTCGCTGAGCCTGTCGAAGCGTCCGTCGCCGCCCCTTCGACAAGCTCAGGGACCGGCGCGCCGATCGCGGTCGCCGAGCCTGTCGACGCGGCCTCTGCCGGGTCCCCTGCGACGAGCGCAGAGGCCACCGTGGCCGCCGGGGGGCGCGCGGTGCGCCGTGGCCTGCCGCGCGTGCCGGGCGGCGAGCCGTGGCCGCCGGCATCGCTCGTCCCCGCCGTTCCAGTGGCGGTGGCGGCACCCGAGGTCCCGATCGTCGAGCGAGCGACGAAGGAGCGAGACGAGACGCTCCGATCGGCGGAGGCGCCTCTCGCCCCGGCCGTCGCTGCTGCTGCGCCCACGGGCACGAAGGCGCTGCGCCGCGGCCTGCCGCGCACACCCGGCGGCGAGCCGTGGCCGCCCGAAGGCTTCGCGCCGTCGACCGCGACCGCGACCGGGCAAGCGGCGGATGCCGCACCGGCCGTGATCGCGGAGACCCGGACCGCCGTGGGGGCGGAAGCCCCAGCCGCGGCGGTCGTGGAGGCACCCCTCGCCCCTGCCGTGCCGGCGACCCCGTCGGGGGTTCCGCTGGATCGGCCGCTGCCGTTCCCGCGCACAGTGTGGGCGGGCACCGGTGCGCGCACCCGTCCCGAGCAGAAGCCCGAGCCGAAGCGGATCGGCCCCTTCACGCGCGGACAATGGGCCGGCGCGGTGATCGTCGGCGGCGCCGGACTGCTCTACGCGGCCGCGATGGCGGTGTTCGCCGTGCGGTGGCTGCTGTCGACCGCGTGGGGCGTGGACTTCCTCGCGGCGTTCCCCGGCGAGTACCACCTGCCCGCAGGGGCACCGGTCGGGTTCCCTGCCTGGCTCGGGTGGCAGCACTTCTTCAACGTCTTCCTGATGGTGCTCATCATCCGCACCGGACTCACGGTGCGCACCGAGAAGCGGCCCACGGTGTTCTGGTCGCCGCGCACCAACGGGCGTCGCAAGATCAGCCTCACCCTGTGGTTCCACCAGTCGCTCGACATCCTGTGGCTGGTCAACGGTGTGATCTTCGTCGTCCTGCTGTTCGTGACCGGCCAGTGGCTGCGGATCGTGCCGACGTCGTGGGAGGTGTTCCCCAACGCGCTGTCGGCGGCATTGCAGTACGTGTCGCTGGACTGGCCGACCGAGAACGGCTGGGTGAACTACAACGCGCTGCAGCAGCTGGCGTACTTCACGACCGTCTTCGTCGCCGCGCCGCTGGCTGCCCTCACCGGTGTGCGCATGTCGGGGATCTGGCCGAAGAACGCCGCGGGGCTCAACAAGGCGTACCCCGTGGAGTGGGCTCGTGCGGTGCACTTCCCCGTGATGCTCTACTTCGTCGTGTTCATCGCGGTGCACGTGTTCCTGGTGTTCGCGACCGGCGCGCTGCGCAACCTCAACCACATGTACGCCGCGCAGGGCTCGACCGACCCGAACGCCTACGCCGACAACTGGACCGGCTTCTGGCTCTTCGTCGCTTCGCTCGTGGTGATCGCCGCCGCGTGGATCGCCGCACGGCCGCTCGTGCTCGCCCCGATCGCGCGCCTGTTCGGCAAGGTGTCGGGCCGCTGACGCCCTGGCGGGTCAGCCCTCGACGGTGATGCCGGCGAGGGCGGCCAGCGCCGGCGCCATGAGCTGCAGCTGCTCGGCCGAGATCGTCGCGCCGCGCAGCCCCTCCAGCCCGACGACCTGACCGAGATCGGCGCCGCGCAGGTCGACGTCGGTGAGCCGAGAGCCTGCCGTGTTCAGGGTGGCGACGCGACTGCCGTCGAAGGCGACGCGGCGGGCCGAGGCATCCATCAGGTCGATCTCGTCGATCGTGCAGTCGACGAACGCCACGTCGAGCAACTCTGCCGCGCGCAGGTTGACGTAGCCGAGCTTGCAGCGCGTGAACCGGATGCCGCGCCAGGAGGCGTCGTACACCTCGACCGAGCCGAAGCGGCTGTCGCGCACCTCGACGTCGCGCCAGCCGCCGCGGGCGCCCGAGACCGCGGGCACGTTGGCCCCGGCCACGACGCTCTCGAGCAGGTGGGCGCCGCGCAGGGTCCACGAGTCGAGCTCGAGCCCGTCGAACCGGCAGGCTTCGACGGTGTCGCCGACCGCGAGGGTCCAGTCCGCTCGCGCGACGCCGGTGTAGGCGACACCCTCGAAGACGTCGAACGCGTCGGCGTCGCCCGGCGTCACGCCGGCCAGCACGACCGCCTCGTCGAAGTCGAACGACGGCGCCTGCGTGCCGCCTTTGCCGCGTGTGCTCCTGGTGCGAATCGCCACCTCTGCACCCTAGCCCGCGTCGCCGACACCGCCCTCGTCGGAGGGGGATGCCGCCCCCGCGGCGAACCCTTCGGCGTAGGCCTCGTCGGCGCCGAGGCGGAACATGTCGCGCTCGAGCGGACGCACGATGGAGCGGGCGCCGGGAAGATCGAGGGCGCCGACGAGATCCGCCCGGCCCCGCACGACGGCGACCGGGCGCCGCGCCGCCTTCCCCTTGACGAGGTCGGCCGCGGCGGCGAGCTCGTCGCCCACGCACGGCATCGTCACGACCAGCGGGCGTCCCTCGGCGTCCGTCCCGCCGCGCAGATCCTCGAACACCTCGACACCGCCCGCGCCGATCGCGTGGTCCGTCTGGCCCTCGCGCCAGGCGCGGCCCAGGGTGTCCGACACGATGACGCCCACCTCGACGCCGAGGCGTTCGCGCAGGCCACCGGCGATCGCCCGGGCCGAGGCATCCGGGTCGACCGGGAGGAGCAGCACGGTCCCCTCGGGGGTGTTCGATGCGTCGACCCCGGCGGCGGCAGACACCATGCCGAGCCGGTTCTCGACGATGCGCGTCGTGAAGCCCGACGGGGTCACCCGGGATGCCACCACCCGCACCGTCTCGGCGGTGATGGCGTCCTCGCGGTCGTCGGCGACGACGAAGCGCCCCTCGGCCTTCGACACGATCTTCGACGTGACCACGAGGATGTCGCCGTCCTGCAGCTCTCCGGCTGCGGCGTCGGCGATGACGGAGACGAGGTCGGTGCCGGCCTGGATCTCGGGGATGCCGTCGAGCGGCCAGACGGTGAGCGCGGTGCGAGGGGGCATGCGACCAGTCTTGCGGATCGCCGGGCCCGCGGGATGCGGGGCGGGCGGCATCCCCGTTCCCCCGGATCCGGGTGCGTGCCGGAGACGACGAGGGGCGTGCCCGGCGAACCGGACACGCCCTCTCGTGCGGAAGGTCAGCGCGTGAAGCGCACCTCGGTGAGCGTCTCGCCGAGGAACGGCTCGGTGTGCTGGGCGCCGTCGAGAGTGAACCCGTTGCGCACGTAGAAGCGGTGCGCGCGGGGGTTGTCGTCGGCGACCCACAGGTACAGGCCCTCGGCGGGCTCGACGACGGCGTCGAAGAGCTTCTGGCCGATGCCGGTGCCGTGGTACGCGTCGAGCAGGTAGATGAAGTACAGCTCGCGGAACCGCGGCGCGTCCTTGTCGCGCGCGGGGCCGGAGCCCGCGAACCCGACGATCTCGCCGTTCACGAGCGCGGCGAACATCTTGAATTCGGGGCCCTGCACGGCCCAGTGGGTCCACAGCTCGGCGAGGCGCTTGGGCGAGACCGCTTCGAGGGCGGCCTTGCTGATCAGGTGGTCGTAAGTCTCGTGCCAGCACGTCGCGTGGACGCGCCCGAGGGCCTCGGCGTCGACGTCGCGCACCGGACGGACGACGATGTCGGTCTGGGTTTCGGCTTCCATGGGCGAGACTCTACGCGGGTCGCCGCGAGACGTGAAATCGCGAGAACGCCCGGTGAACGACGTGTGACGACGGGATACCGCACCGGGTGCGCGTGCAGCCGACACGGCCGTCGTCAGCCCGCCGCGCTCTTGACCAGGTACACGAGGTCCACGCCGGCGTGCAGCGGCTCGCGCCGGTCGACGGCGTACCCCTCGCGCTCGTAGAGCCGGATGTTCGCCTCGCTGAGGTGCCCGGTGAACAGCTCGAAGCGGTCGGCTCCGCTCGCCTCCTCGGCGTCGCGCAGCAGCCGCGTGCCGATGCCGCGTCCCTGGAGGTCGGGCGCGACGGTCAGGCGGCCGATGTGCGCGATACCGCCGTTGACGCTCCAGCGGACCGCCCCGACGAGCCGTCCGGCCGACCGCAGCCCGAGCCCGGGCCCCCGCAGCTCGGACGTGAGCTCCTCGAGCGACTGTGTCAGCGCGGGAAGGAACGGGTCCCTGTAGATCTGCGCCTCGCTCGCGTACGCCGCGCGCTGAAGAGTGAGCAGCTCGCCGGCATCCCGTGCGGTGAGGGGGGCGACGATCTCGGTGGTGGAGTCGGTCACCCCGAATTGATACCAGAGCGGGTGCGACTGCGGCCCCTGATCTGCGGATCTCGGAGGGATGCCGCCAACCGGGTTGTAGGAATCGGCAATCGAATCGGCATCCGCGTCGACGATCGCTACGATCGCACCTCGTGAATGTGTGGTGGCGGACCCTCCTGACGATCATGCGCGCGAAGGCGATGCTGCGCCGCCGCGGACCGATCCCGCCTCGTTCGGTCGGGCGGGTGCGCCTGACGACGCTGCCGACCGACATCGACCTGCTGATGCACATGAACAACGGGCGCTACGCGTCGCTGTTCGACCTCGGCCGGTTCGACCTGCTGATCCGCACCGGCCTGTGGGACGCCATGGCCGAGCGCGACTGGTACGCCGTCGTCGCGAGCGAGACGGTCACGTTCCGCAAGTCGCTGCAGCTGTGGCAGCGCTTCACGGTCGAGTCCCGGCTGTACGGCCACGACGACAAGGCGGTCTACCAGATCCACCGTGCCGTGGTCGGCGGCGAGGTGTACGCCGAGATGATCGTGCGCGCCCGGTTCCTGCGCAAGAGCGGCGGCGTCGTGAACACGGAGGAGCTGTTCGCCGCACTCGGCCGCCCCGACGACCTGCCGCCGCTGCCGGACTGGGTCGCGGACTGGGCCGACGGCGCCGCGCTGCCGTCGACGCGCGACGCCGCACCCAGTCTGTGGGACTGACCTCCTCGCGCAAGGGTCGTTCCCGTAGCGCACCGGGCATGCCGGGCGCAACCCGTTTGCCGTGCGGCTGCGGCTGCGGTTGCGTGGACGGTCCGAGGTGCCGGTGACCCACCGGCCCAGGGAGAGAAGGGAGTGCGCCGTGGATACGACCACCCTCATCTGGATCATCGTCGGCATCGCTGTCGTGCTCGTGATCGTCGTCGTCGCCATGCTGCTGACCGCACGGGGACGCCGCACGCGGCGGCAGGAGCATCAGCACGACCGCGCGGAGCGCATGCGCGCCGACGCGCGCGAGACGGAGCTCGCCGCGCGCGAGCACGAGGCCCAGGCGGCGCGTGCCCAGGCCGACGCCGCCGCCGCCACGGCTGCCGCCGAGGCCGCGAAGGCCCGCGCGGCCGAGGCGGCGATCGATGCCGACCGCCGCGCCGGCACCATCGACGAGCATCGCGACGAGGCCGCGGGGCTCCGCGAGCAGCAGGCCGAGACGCTGCGCAAGGCCGACGACCTCGACCCATACGTCGACGGCGGCGCGACGTCGGCGCCCGCGGCAGCGCAGAGCGTCCACGGCAACGACGCCGACGCCGAGGCCCGTGCCGATGCCGCCGCCGAGGCGCGGACCCGCGACGAGGTCGCCGACGACGAGGTGACCGGCCCGCCGCGGACGCGCTCCGAGCGCCCCTGACCGCGGCCGCGCCGCGGCCGGGGGCCTCGCGGCGCGGCCGCTCCTCTCGCGCGTCCGACGAGGGGCGCGGCGCCCGCTAGCGTAAGGCGGGTGACCGACGTGCTCGACGTGCTGCGCACCGCCGGCCGCCTGCTGTGGCGGCACTGGCCGGTGCTGCTCGCGCTGTACCTCGGCGCGATCCTCGCCCGCTACGGGGTCATCGAGGTCGCCGGCTGGGTGGGCTCGTACAGCGCCGTCGCAGGTTCGCTGCTGCTGCCCATCGCGATCCTCGTGCGACTCGTCGCGCTCGTCGCGATGCTCCTCGTGCTGCGCGACGGCATGCGCCAGCTGCGTGCGATCGCTCCATTGCCCGTCGACGGCCCGACGCGGCGCCAGGAGTTCGTCGATGCGCTGATGGTCGGCATCCTGCCGTTCTTCGCGTTCTACGCGGCGTGGGGGTACCTGCGCGAGGACGCGGTGGCGTACTCCGCTCGGGTGCTGGAGCTGACGACCGGACGCAGCTTGGCCGAGGCGTTCGGCGGGCCCGAGGCGGGCGGCGACGGCTTGGCCGGCGAGCTCACGCTCACCCCGATCACAGTGGCGATCGTGATCGTCGCCTACGTGCTCCGGTGGCTCCTCAAGCGCTACCACGACCGCCTGCCGCGCTGGTTCGGCGTCTTCGCCGCCTATCTCGAAGCGGTCTGGGTCTACTTCGCCGCCGTGGTGATCTCGATCGTCGTGGGCGCCATCTCGTCCTGGGTGGGCTCGCGCCAGGGGATGGTGTGGCTCGGCGACGCGCGTGCGGCGATGGAGTCTCTGTTCGCACCGCTGGGATGGATGTGGGGCGGCGTCGAATGGCTGCTGGGTGAGGCAGGCGGCATCATCCTGCTCCCGGTGGCCTGGCTGACCATCGCGGGGGTGCTCTACGGTCAGGCGGTGGCGCCGGAGGCGCTGTCGACGGAACACCTCGGCGGTGACGTGGGCCGCCGGATCCGCACGCGCTACCGCTCGCTGCCCGCGCGGCTCCGTGCGCGCCTCGGCGACCTGTGGAGCGACCTCGTCGGCCGCTTCACGCCCATCGGCAACGCGCTCGTCCTGATGTGGCGGGCGGGTCCGGTGCTGATCGGCGGCTTCGTGCTGCTGTACACCCTGCTGCTCGGGCTGCAGGGCGTGCTCGAGACGGTCATCCCGCGTGCGTTCGGGCCGCAGGACCTCAACAACTTCTGGGTCATCAACGACGAGCTGATCTTCCTCATCGCCCCGGTGCTCATCGAGCCGGTGCGCATCGCGCTGGTCGCCGGCGGGTACGACGGCGTCATCGGGCGGCTGCGTGGTCGCCAGGCCGAGGCGCTGTCAGCGGAGGGTGTGGATGCCGCGGCATCGGCCCCTCCGCAGTCCGCGGTCGTCCCGGGTCAGGGCTCGACGACGGCGCTCACGAACTCGGGGACTGCCACTCCGGAAGACAGCTTGACCGTGAAGGGCCCCGACACGTCGACGGGGACGAGGTAGTCGAGGAGCAGGTCGTAGGGGCCGGTCGCGTCTGAGTCGCAGAACGTCCAGCGGTCGGGGTCCCACTCGCGGCCGAGGTCGTCGTTCGCATTCCACTGACGCTCCAGCCCGCCGATCTCGTGGAGCTCGGGCGAGCTGCAGGAGATCGGCGGATTGGTGGGCTTGCCGGGCTTGCCAGGCTTGCTGTGCTTGCCGGGATCGATGTGCAGCGTCACCGTAACGACGTGCGCGCCCTGCGGGACGGACGGCAGCTCGGTGAACTCCGCCGACGCGGGGCCGACCGTCGCACCTGCGTATTTCACCGTGTCTCCCGGCTCGACCGTGATCGCCTGACTGGGACTGCCCTGCAACACCGACGACCACTCGTTCCAGGTCAGCGCGGCATACGTCGCCGGCACGAGCACGATGAGCGCACCGAGGGCGACGGCGTTGGAGCGCCACCATCCGGTCACGGGTTCGCCCATCCTGTCGTGAGGAGCTCGGTCTGATCCACGGCCGGCACCCCGCCGAGGTCGAACGACAGGACGATCATCGAGTCGAGCGACGGGTCTTCGCTGAGAGACAGTTCGATGCGTCCCGCCCCGGTGTCGAGGTCCGCGGGCAGCTCGAACGCGAGGCTTCCTTCGCGAGGAATGCCGATCGCCAGTGCCCCGTTCTCGGCGAGCGAGTCTGGCCGATCGCTCGCGCCGAAGCGGATGCCGTCGATCACGAGTTCGGTGTGGGTCAGAGATGTGAGGTGCTCGGTCAGCACTGATCGCGCGTCGAGGTCGACGACGAGCCAGTTGCCCTCTGCCGTCCAGCCGTGCGCGCTGACCTCCGAGGCGCGACGGAGATCGGTCACCGTGACGACGAGGTTGCGGCCGGTCACCGTCTCGCCGATGGAGGCGGGGACCTCGAAAGGCGCCTGCGCCTCCTCCGTGCCCGGCGTCACGAGCGCCGCGAACCAGGCGGCGACGATGCAGCTGACACCGATGGTCCACGCTGCCCACGGAGGCAGGCGCCGGTCAGAAGACGCGGGTGCAGGAACGACCGGTGCGGCTGTCGTCTCAGCCCTCATCGCCGGCCTCCGCATCGACGCCCGCCCCGACGTCCTTGATGACGAGCGTCATCGTCGCGGACGGCACCGGGTCGACCCAGCCCGTGCCGCTCGTGACGAACGAGCCTGTGTAGAGCGACAGGTCCTCGAGTGTGACGACGAGGTGATCTCCGGCGGAGTAGTCGTCGGCGTCGACGGCCCAGGTGTACACCACCTGCGCCGGCACTCCCGGCTGCAGCGTCGGGCCCATGGTCGCGTCGTCCATGCGAGCCGAGGACGACGGCTCGTCGAGGCCGACGACGGAGAACGACTCCTCGACGCTGCCGTCGCCCCCGGTCCGGACCGGCTCCGTCCAGTTGTTCTCCACGTCGACCACGATCGCCAGCACACGCTCGCCCTTCTCGGGGAACGTGCCCGACCCGGGCAGCTCGTCGATCAGCACGGTCCGCTCAACCGTGAGCGAGCGCATGTCGTTCACGTGCGTCGTGCCCGGCTTGAGGTGCGCCAGCGGGGGCTCGGCCGCCGTCGCGAGCCCGCCGAACGCCGCAGTGGCGAGGAGGAACACGCCCGTGCCGATCGCCGCGAACCACGCCGTCGGCACCCGGTCGCCGGCCGCCCGAAGCCACGTGAACCGGCGCCGGGGCGCGCGCGTGCGCTCAGCGACGGGGGGCTCGGACACCAGCCCAGCCTAGGGGCCGGGATCGCTGCGCGTGACGGCGAAGGCGTCCCGCAGCGCCCGGCGCACCTCGGCGATCCCGGCACGTCCGCGAGAGGCGGTGCGCTGCGCCAGGAACACCTCGCGCGCAGGGCGGCCCGGCAGGTCGAGCAGCCGGACGGGCGCGGGCGTCCCTGCCCACAGCAGGTCGGGCAGCACGGCGACCGCCTGCCCTGCCGCGACGAGGCTGGCGTGGGCGGTGAGGTCGGCGAGCTCGAACCGCACGTCCGGCTCGAATCCGGCGGCGCGGCACTGCTGCACCGCCCACTGCCGCGCCGCGGTGCCGGCGGGTTCCATGGCCCAGGCCCTCTCGCGCAGCTCGTGCAGAGAGCCCGCGGCGTCCGCGGGCGGCACCGCCAGCCGGATCGGATCGGTGCCCAGCACCTCGCGCTCGAGCCCGCCGACGTGGGCGCGCGTGTGTCCGGGGTACTGCTCCGCGATGACGAGGTCGACGCCGCGCGCCGTCAGCTCGAACAGTCCCTCCTCGGGCGGCAGCTGGACGAGCTCGACCCGCAGCCCGGGCGCACGGTCGGTGAGCAGCCCGAGCGCGGCCGGGAGCAGCGCCAGCGTCGCCGTCTGCATCACCGCGACGCGCACCGGCGCGAGGCCCGGCGCGAGCGACTCGAGTTCACCGCGGGCCTGCTCGTCGAGATCGAGCGCGCGGGCCGCATGGGCGGCCAGCACGCGCCCGTGCTCGGTGAGGCGCACGCGGCGGCCGTCGGGTGCGAGCAGCGCGACGCCCGCCTCCTTCTCCAGGAGCGCGAGCTGCTGCGAGATCGTCGACGGGCTGTACGACAGCGCCTCCGCGACCGCGGCGAGCGTGCCGCGCAGCGCGAGCTCGTGCAGCAGCCTGAGACGACGAAGTTCGAACACCGGCATCCCATCGACAGAACCGAACGATACAGATCATAGATGCTCGCTTTTCGTGAATGAATGGATGCCGCACCCTTGACCTCATGGCACATGTCGAGCCGATCGCGCACGAAGAGGTGCAGGCTGGAGTCACACACGTGAACGCAGAGGTGAACGAAGCAGTGGAAGAAGTGCGCAGGGACCCCGAAGCCGAGCGTCGTCTGGTCGATGCCGCCGTCGCACTGGCGCAGCGGTGGACGACCGAGAGCGCCGAGGTCGAGGCCGACCCCGCCGCCGAGCGTCTGGCCGGCGTGCTGAAGGATCCGAACGGACTGCCGTTCACGATCGGCTTCGTCGACGGCGTGATGCGTCCCGAGAGCCTGTCGGCGGCGGCGTCGCATCTGAACCGCGTCGCGCCGCTGGTTCCCGGGTTCCTGCCCTGGTACCTGCGCTCGGCCGTACGCGTGGGCGGCGCGGTGGCACCGGTGCTGCCGTCACCGGTCGTCCCCATCGCGCGACGCGTGCTGCGCGAGATGGTCGGGCACCTCGTCGTCGACGCGCGCCCCGACAAGCTCGGCGCCGCGATCGAGCAGCTGCGCGCCGGCGGCGCGCGGCTGAACCTGAACCTCCTCGGCGAGGCGGTGCTCGGCGAGGACGAGGCGCTGCGCCGGCTCGACGGCATCCACGAGCTCATCCGCCGCCCCGACGTCGACTACGTGTCGGTCAAGGTGTCGGCGATCGCCAGCCACATCTCGATGTGGGCGTTCGACGAGGTCGTCGACAAGGTCGTCGAGCGCCTGCGCCCGCTGTACCTGACGGCCGCCGCCGACCCTTCGGCAGGCTCGGGACGGGCCGGCTCGCAGAGCTCGCCGACGTTCATCAACCTCGACATGGAGGAGTACCGCGACCTCGACCTCACGATCGCGGTGTTCACGCGCCTGCTCGAAGACCCGCGACTGCGGATGCTCGAGGCAGGCATCGTGCTGCAGGCGTACCTGCCCGATGCGCTTCCCGCCCTGGAGCGGCTCACCTCGTGGGCGCTCGCGCGCGTGGACGCCGGTGGCGCCCGCATCAAGGTGCGCCTCGTGAAGGGCGCGAACCTCGCGATGGAACGGGTGGATGCCGTCATGCACGGGTGGACGCTCGCCACCTACGACGCGAAGGTCGACTCCGACGCCAACTACGTGCGCTGCCTGCGCTACGCGCTCGATCCCGCGCACACCCGCGGCGTGCGGATCGGCGTCGCCGGCCACAACCTCTTCGACATCGCGTACGCGTGGCTGCTCGCGCAGTCCCGGTCCCTGAGCCCGTCGAAGGGCGCTTCGACAGGCTCAGCGACCGGACCGGACGCTTCGACAGGCTCAGCGACCGGACCGGATGTCGAGTTCGAGATGCTGCTGGGCATGGCGCAGGGCCAGGTCGCCGCCGTCACGCGCGAGGTCGGACACGTGCTGCTCTATGTGCCGGTGGTGCGCCCCGACGAGTTCGACGTCGCCATCAGCTACCTCGTGCGGCGCCTCGAGGAGAACGCGTCGAGCGACAACTTCCTCTCGGCGGCATTCGACCTCGCCGACGACCCCAGGATGTTCGCCCGTGAGCGCGACCGCTTCGTCGCGTCGCTGGCCCGCGCCGACGACCCCGCCCTCGCCACCGGGGCGCGGCGCGAGCAGGACCGCATCACCGAAGCGGCGGCGCTGTCGGCGCCCACCGGCGTCGACGCCGGCGAGGAGTCGCCGCGCACCCGGGCGCGCCTGCGCCGCGCGGCGGCGTCGGGCGACGACGCCGGACTCACCCAGGTCGTGATGGGGATCGCGCGATCGGCCGCCACGACCGACACCGCGCCGCTGGAGCCCGCCGTCCCCGAGCAGGTGTTCGGGGCCGAGGCGTTCGTCGAGACGGCGGTGTTCGCACCGCGGCAGACCGACGCCCGCGCCTCTGGTGCCCCGGGATTCCGCAACACCCCCGACAGCGACCCCGCGCTGCCCGTGAACCGCACCTGGGCGCGCGGCATCCTCACGCGCATCGAGACCTCCCGTGCCGGTGACGCGACCATCGCCGCCGCCCGGGTCGGCGATGAACCGACGCTGCAGGCGGTCATCGCGCGCGTGACGGATGCCGCCGCCGCGTGGGGCTCGCTCCCGGCAGCCGACCGCTCCGCGGTGCTGACCGCGGCCGCGCGCGCACTGGAGGCCCGTCGCGGCGAGCTCATCGAGGTCGCGGCGTCCGAGACCGGAAAGGTGTTCGCCGAGGCCGACGTCGAGGTCAGCGAAGCCGTGGACTTCGCGAACTACTACGCCGCCACGGCCCGGGAGCTCGACCGCGTGAGCGGCGCGGTGTTCGAACCGGCGAAGCTCACCGTGGTGACGCCGCCGTGGAACTTCCCGATCGCCATCCCCGCAGGCGGCGTGCTGGCCGCGCTCGCGGCGGGCTCCGGCGTCGTGTTCAAGCCCGCGCCGCAGGCGCGCCGCTGCGCCGCCGTCGTGGCCGAGGCGCTGTGGGAGGCCGGCGTGCCGCGCGAGGTGCTCGCCCTCGTCGACATCGACGAGGGCGGGCTCGGCCAGGCGCTCGTGTCGCATCCGGCCGTCGACCGCGTCATCCTCACCGGGTCGTGGGAGACCGCCGCCCTGTTCCGCTCGTGGCGGCCCGACCTGCCACTGCTCGCGGAGACCAGCGGCAAGAACGCCATGATCGTCATGCCGACGGCCGACCTCGACCTGGCGGCATCCGATCTGATCAAGAGCGCGTTCGGCCACGCCGGGCAGAAGTGCTCCGCGGCGTCGCTCGCGATCCTCGTGGGCCCGGTCGGCCATTCGCGCCGGTTCGCCCGCCAACTCGTGGATGCCGCGAACTCGCTGCGCGTCGGCCCGCCGTCCGACCCGCTCAGCGAGGTCGGACCGGTCGTCGAGGTGCCGCGCGGCAAGCTGGAATGGGCGCTCACTACCCTGGACGAAGGGGAGCAGTGGCTCGTCGAGCCGCGTCGCGTCGAGAGCGTGCCCGAATACCGCGGCCGGCTGTGGACCCCCGGCATCAGGGTCGGCGTGCAGCCGGGCTCGAGGTTCCACCACGAGGAGTTCTTCGGCCCGGTGCTCGGTGTCATGCACGCGTCGTCGCTGTCGCACGCGATCGAGCTGCAGAACGCCGTCGCCTACGGGCTCACCGCCGGCCTGTACACGCAGAATCCCGACGACCTCGCGCAGTGGCTCGACCGCGTCGAGGCGGGCAACCTCTACGTCAACCGCGGCATCACCGGCGCCATCGTGCAGCGCCAGCCCTTCGGCGGCTGGAAGCGCTCGTCCGTGGGCGGGGGAGCCAAGGCCGGCGGACCCAACTACCTCGTCGGCCTCGGCAGGTGGCGAGCGACCTCGGGGTCACCGGCATCCGCCACCCTGCACCTGCGGGGACTCGACACGCGCATCGCGTCGCTCATCGAGGCCGCGCAGCCGTCGCTGGACTACGAGGCGTTCGAGTGGCTGCGCCGCGGCGCGCTGTCGGACGCCATCGCGTGGGACCGCGAGTTCGGCCAGGTGCGGGACGTGTCGGGGCTCGGCGTGGAGCGCAACCTGTTCCGGTACCGGCCGATCGCGTCGGTGGCGCTGCGCGCGACGACGGACGCCTCGTGGCAGTCCGTGCTGCGCGTCGTCGTGGCGGGCCTGAGAGCCGGGTCCGCGCTGACGCTCAGCGCCCCTGTCGGGCTCCCGACGGCCGTGCGCCGCGTGCTCGCCGACGAGGGCGTCGCCGTCTACGTCGAGTCCGACGAGCAGTGGCTGCAGCGCATCACCGCCCCCGACGACCTGCTCGACGCGGTCGCCGACGAGGCTCCCGCCCCGCGGCCGGACCGCGTGCGCCTCATCGGCCAGCCTGACTCGGTCGCCGCGCTGCACGCGCTCGTCGCCGGCGCCGTCGGCGGCGACCCCGACCTCGCCGTCTACGACAACGAGGTCACGACCGCCGGCCGGCTGGAGCTGCTGCCGTTCCTCCACGAGCAGTCCGTCACGATCACCGCGCACCGCTTCGGCAACCCCGACCCGTGGAGCGAGTCGGTGATCTGATCGCCGGTGATCAGAGTCCGTCGGCGTCGAGGTAGCGTGGCGCGGACTGCGACGGCCGGTGCGCCTCGGCGTCGTGCGCGCGCAGCGCGCTGAGCACCGCGCCGCGTACGACGTAGAACAGCGCCACGAAACCGATCACGATGAACAGGAGCGGCAAGACGAGCGCCGTGAGGAATCCCATGGCGAGAACCTAGTGGATGCCGCGGGCCGCGGCATCCCGGATCAGTCCAGGGGGTCGGCCTGGAGATCGCGGACGTGGTAGAACTCCTGGTCCCACAGGAGGTACACGAGCCACGCGGGCAGGTGGTAGGCCTCCTGGAGGAAGTTCTCCTGCGAGGCGTGGATCTTCCAGCCCTCCATTTTCTTGCCGGTCTCGGCCGACATGGCGTACTCGGGGTCGGGCTGGTTCTCGACGACGAAGGCGCCGGTCTCGCCGCCGAACAGCTCCAGCGCCTTCGTGGGGCTGATCGTGTAGACGATGTACTTCGGGCCGGTGTACGAGCCGCCCTCGTCCTCGAGCTGGGCGATCGCCTTCTCGGCGACTTCGCCCATGCGCATGTGGTCCTTGTGGCCGGTCGCGCCGGACTCGGGCCAGAACGCCACGACGACGTCCGGCTCGATGCGCTTCATCGTGTCGGCGACCCGGTCGACGAGCTCCTGCTCGTCCACCTCGGGCACGCCGCCGTCGGGGTAGTCCCACACCTCATGCTCGTCGACGCCGAGGTTGAAGCTGTTCTTGAGCGCCTCGGCCTTGCGGATGTCGCCGAGGTCATCCTGCCGTGCGACGACGGGAACCTGGTGGCCGGCCTCGCCCTGCGTCGCAGTGATCATGGCGGTGTACGCGCCGTCCTGCGTCTTCGCCCGCCAGAACAGGCCGTTGACCGTCTGCTCGTCGTCGGGGTGCGCGAAGACGCCGAGCACGCGCGTGCCGCCCAGCTCGCCGACCACCGAGTCCACCCCCTTCGCGGTGGGCATGTGGAAGAGGCTGCGGCCCGCCCAGTAGACGCCGACGAGGGCGACGACGAGGACGGACGCGACGACGATGAGCGCGATCCAGCGCTTGCGCATGTGGGACTCCGGGGGTGCTGTGTGCGCCCGTCCGCGATGACGGGCTGAGGCATCATAAACCGAACAGCGCTCGGTGAAAGAATGCGGCTCGGGGATGCCGGGTGTGCCCGGCATCCCCTTCTCGTGCGCGAGCCATTACGCTTCTACAACGTTGGAACTTTTTCATCCGAACGGCTTGACACGGCGTCCGATCCCGTCGCACACTGTTTTCCACCCACCAATTCCAACGTTGTAAATCAACGGGACAACACCGGTCAGCGGCGATCGATCCCTGGATCCCCGCAGGCTGGAACACAGCACTACGAGAGGAAACGTGATGACGAAGTCACGGAAGCCGGTCATCGCCGCGGCGGCGATGCTGGCGGTCGGCGGGCTCATGCTGTCGGGCTGCGCGGGCGGCTCTGGCGACAGCGGCACCGAGCAGCTGACCTTCATGTTCCGCGGCAGCGACGCCGAGAAGGCGGCCTACACCGCGGCGATCGAGCAGTTCGAGAAGGACAACGACGTCGACGTCAAGATCATCATGACGACGGCCGACGAGTACAGCACGAAGCTCAAGGCCGCGATCACCGGCAAGCAGGTGCCCGATGTCTTCTACATCGACCCGGGCAGTGTGCAGGCCTACGTCAAGACCGGCATCATCAAGGACATCACGGAGTACGTCGAGAACGACGACGACCTCGACCTCGACAACGTCTGGCAGTACGGCGTCGACAGCTACCGTTTCGACGGAAAGCTCATGGGGCAGGGCGCGATCTACGCGATGCCCAAGGACGTGGGCCCGTTCTCGTTCGGCTACAACAAGTCGATGTTCGAGAAGGCCGGCCTCCCGTTGCCCGACGCGGATCAGCCGCTCACATGGGACGAGTTCACCGCCGTCACCAAGCAGCTCACGCAGGACACGAACGGCGACGGCACGCTCGACCAGTGGGGCACCGGCCTCAACGTCGTGTGGAACCTGCAGGCGTTCGTGTGGTCCAACGGCGGCGACTGGCTCAACAAGGACCGCACGAAGGTCACCGTCGACTCCCCGGAGTTCGCCGAGGCGCTGCAGTACTTCGCCGACCTGACCAACGTGGAGGGCGTGACCCCGTCGGCCACCGATGCGCAGACGCTCGACACCTACCAGCGGTGGATGAAGGGCGAGATCGGCTTCTTCCCGGTCGGCCCGTGGGACGTGCCCACGTACGAGAAGCTCGACTTCGACTGGGACCTCATCCCCTGGCCGGTCGGCTCGACCGGTGAGACCGCGACCTGGACGGGCACGCTCGGCATCGCCGTCAGCGAGACCACCAAGGACCCCGACACGGCCGCGAAGCTCGCGATCTACCTGTCGACCGACCCGACCGCGCAGCAGTCGCTCGTCGACGCCGGCGTGCAGATCCCGAACCTCATCGACATGGCCAACGAATGGGTCACGTCGTCGACGCTCCCGCCCGACAACAAGCAGGAGTTCCTCGACATCGTCGAGGACTACGGCCGGGCGCTCCCCGCGAACACGACGTACAGCGCCGAGTGGTACGACGAGCTGTTCAAGAACATCCAGCCCGTCCTCGACGGCAAGCAGACCGCGGCCGACTACCTGGAGGAAGTCCAGCCTCGCATGCAGGAGATGCTCGACAAGGCCAACACCGACGCCGGCATCGGCTGACGACACACGCCCTGATCGAGGGGATGCCGCGGCCCGACGCCGCGAGAGGCCGCGGGCCGCGGCATCCCTCCCTCTCCTGATCTCTCCCGAAACGAGGTTCCCCATGTCGACGACGACCCCCGTCCGCCGGTCGCGGCTGCACCGCCGTGAGCATCGCGCCGCGCTCGCGCTGGTCGCGATCCCGATCGTCGGGTTCCTCGTGTTCACCGCGTACCCGCTGGTGTTCTCGGTGTACGCGTCGTTCACGAAGTGGAACGGCCTGAGCGAGCCGGTGTTCAACGGCATCGCCAACTTCGTCGAGATGGCGAACGACCGGTACTTCTGGCAGGCCATGGGCAACACGGTCTTCTACATGATCGGCATCCCGATCGGCCTCGTGCTGTCGCTGCTGCTGGCCCTGGCGCTCAACCGCAGGATGCGCGGCACCACGTTCTTCCGCACGGTGTACTACGTGCCGGTGATCTCGTCGCTCGCGGCGGTCGCGATCCTGTGGCAGTGGGCGTACAACGGCGACTTCGGCCTCGTGAACCAGGTGCTGGCGCTGTTCGGCATCGACGGCCCGAACTGGCTGCAGAACGCCGACACCGTCAAGCCCGCGATCATCATTATGGCGGTGTGGAAGGGCCTCGGCTATTCGATGCTGCTGTATCTGGCGGCTCTGCAGTCGGTGCCGCGCCATCTGTACGAGGCGGCCGCGCTCGACGGCGCCGGGGCGTTCCAGCAGTTCCGCCACATCACGGTGCCGATGCTCAACCCGGTGACCTTCTTCCTCGTCGTCACGAGCATCATCGGCGGCGCCCAGATCTTCATCGAGATCAACATCATGACCCCCACCGGCGGTCCCGAGTTCAGCTCGGCGTCGATCGTCTGGTACATCTGGCAGAAGGCGTTCAACTACCTCCAGATGGGCTACGCGACAGCGATGTCGGTCGTCCTCGGGCTGCTCGTCTTCGTCGTGACCGCGATCCAGTTCCGGCTCAACCGCCGCTTCCAGTTCTCGATCGACTGAGGCACCATCATGACGCTCACCACTCCCGGGGCCGTGTCGGCCCTGAACTCCGACCTCGAGGGCGCGCCCGCCCGCAGACTGCCCACGCGCCGCATCGGACGCCCCACCGGCAACTCCGCCGGACGCCGCCGCTGGTCGGGCACCTACGGCATCGTCAACGTCATCCTCACGATCGTGCTGTCGATCGGCGGCATCGTCATGGTCGCGCCGCTGGTGTGGACCTTCTCGACGTCGCTGAAGACCCGCGAAGCCGTGTTCGCGCTGCCGCCCCAGTGGATCCCCGACCCGGTCATGTGGGAGAACTACGTGCGGGTCTGGTCGGCCGGCCCGCTGCTGTCGGGCATCGTCAACTCCGTCATCGTGTCGGCCACCGTGACGATCGTCGGCACCGTCACGTCGATGCTCGCCGCCTTCGCGTTCGCGAAGCTGCGCCTGCCGGGCAAGAACGTGCTCTTCCTCATGCTGCTCGCCGCGATCATGATCCCGTTCCCGACGATCATGATCCCGCAGTTCAAGCTGTTCGCCGACCTCGGCATGGTCGACACCCTGTGGCCGCTGATCCTGCCGGGGGTCTTCGGCAACATCGTGATGATCTTCTTCATCCGCCAGTACCTCGACTCGGTGCCGGACTCGATCATCGAGGCGGCGAAGATCGACGGCGCCGGCTACCTCCGCATCTTCTTCACGCTCATCTTCCCGGCGATCCGCCCGGCGATCGCGGCGCAGTTCATCCTGTGGTTCATGGCGGTGTGGAACGACTACCTCGCCCCGATCATCTACCTGAACTCGCCCGAGAAGCAGACGCTGCAGCTCGTCATCGCGAGCTTCAACGCGACGTACGCCAGCCAGACCGACTACCCGCTCATCATGGCGGCCTCGTTCATCGCGCTGATCCCGGTGCTCGCCGTGTTCGTCATCTTCCAGCGCCAGATCATCGAGTCGGTCGCCCTCACGGGAGCGAAAGGCTGATCATGATGTCCTCGAGGGATGCCGCCACCGCCGCCGACCCGACCACGTGGGGTGCCCGCAACGCGCACGACCCCACCGTGGTGCGCGGCGACGACGGCCGCTGGTACATGTTCTCGACCGACGCCGCGGCCGGCGTCGACGAGGTCCCCGCGGGCGTGCACGTGCGCACGTCGCCCGACCTGGTGGAGTGGACGTTCGTCGGCACGGCCCTGGACGGCGTGCCGGCCGCCGCCTTCGCCCACTCGGGCGCCGCAGGGCTGTGGGCGCCCGAGGTGGTGCGCTGGCCCTCGGCCGACGGGTCGCCCCGGTGGCACATGTACTACTCCGCGTCGACGTTCGGGTCGCGCACGTCCGTCATCGGCCTGGCGACGGCCTCGTCGCCGGCCGGACCGTGGACGGATGCCGGCCCCGTCGTCACCACGACGCACCAGGTCGACGGCCACAACGCCATCGACGCCGCCGTGGTCTTCGACCGGGCGGGGCGGCCCTGGCTGACGTACGGCTCGTTCTTCGGCGGCATCCACATTCTCCCGCTCGACGTGCGGACCGGATTCGCCGAGCGCCCCGGCGAGGTCGGCACGCTCATCGCACGCCGGCCTGCGAGCGTGGACGGCGCGGTCGAGGGGGCGTACATCGTCTACCGGCCGGAGGAGGACCGCTTCGTGCTGTTCGTCTCGTACGACTCGCTGTTCGACAGCTACAGCATGCGGGTCGCGGTCTCGTCGTCAGTGACCGGGCCGTACCTCGACGCGAACGGCCGCACGCTCACCGACGTGTCGGGCGGGACTCCGGATGCCGTCGGCACGAAGATCCTCGGCGGCCACCGGTTCCCGGACGGCACGGCGTGGATCGCGCCGGGGCACAACTCGGTGTTTCGCGACGGCGACCGCCTCTTCCTCGTCCACCACGTCCGTCATGCCGACGACCCCACGCGCCACGAGGCGCAGATCCGCCGCGTGCACGTCACGGCGTCGGGCTGGCCGCTGGTCTCGCCGCATCCGTTCGCGGGGTACGACTCCGAGCGCCTGCGTGCGCCCGAGGCGGTGTCGGGCGACTGGGACGTCGTACGGTTCGATCCGGCCGAGCGCGGCGTCGCGGCATCCGTCCGCCTCCCGGTCGTCGCCGCGGCCCACACTGACGGGCAGGCGCTGACGACACCGCTCATCGTGTCCGCCTCGGGCGGCCCGGACGACGCCGACATCGTGCTGGATGCCGTCGTGTTCGGCGCGTTCGACCCCGTGGCGCAGCGCCCGGTGCTGGCGTTCGCGGGGCTGGACGCGGCGGGCGTCGTGTGGACCGGCTCGAAGGCGGTGACGGCATGATCGCGGAGTACGGCTGGACCGGCCGCGTCATGGCGTGGCTGCGCATCGTCGCCGGCCTCATCGTGGTGAACCTGCTGTTCGTCGCCGGAGTGATCGTGGGACTGGTCGTACTGGGCCTGGCGCCCGCCGCGCTCGCCGCCACCGCGTGCCTCACACACATGCGGGACGGCGAGCTCGAGACCGGCCTCGTGCGCGTGTTCGTAAGGACCTATCGCGCCGAGTTCTGGCGCGCGAACCTCATCGGCCTCCCGTTCGGCGCCGTCGCCGTCCTCGTGGCGCTCGACACCGCCGTGCTGCCCGGGCTCGCCGGGCCGGTCGCCGCCGCGCTCGCCGGGTTCACATGGGTCGTCGGCGCCGCGGCGCTGCTCGCGTTCGCGAGCGCACTGACCGTGGCCGTGCGCTACGACGAGAAGCCCGTGGCGGTGCTGCGCTATGCCGCGGTGCTGCCGTTCACGTCGCCCGTGATGAGCCTCGCACTGCTCGGCACCCTCGCTGTCATCGGCGTCGCCTTCGGACTGCTGCCCATGCTCGTGCCGCTCGTCGGGTTCGCCGTCGTGCTGTTCGTCGCGGGATGGTTCGTCGACCACCGGCTCGCGGCCCTCGACCCCGACCACCCCCGTGCGGGCGACCGCCGGGCCGACCCGGTGCCCGCGTCGGCGGCATCCGGCCACTGAAACACCCCCGAACTCGCGGGCGCGCCCCCGCACCGTCCTGCCGTGCTGCCCGCAGCCGGCCCATCCCTGGAGGAGAAACGTGACCACGTCACCCGCCACCGCCCGCATCTCGGTCGACCGTGAAGCGGTCGTCGCCCCGATCGACCGTCGCATCTTCGGGTCGTTCGTCGAGCACCTCGGCCGCTGCGTCTACGACGGCATCTACGAGCCCGGCCACCCGACGGCCAATGAGGACGGCTTCCGCCTCGACGTCGTCGAGCTGGTGCGCGAGCTCGGCTCGACCACGATCCGCTACCCGGGCGGCAATTTCGTGTCAGGCTTCCGGTGGGAGGACTCGGTCGGCCCGCGCGAGCAGCGCCCGGTGCGTCGCGACCTCGCGTGGCACTCGCTGGAGACCAACCAGGTCGGCGTCGACGAGTTCTCGCGGTGGCTGAAGCTCACCGGCTCGGAGCTCATGATGGCCGTCAACCTCGGCACCCGCGGGATCGAGGCCGCCCTCGACCTGCTCGAGTACTGCAACCACCCGTCGGGCACCGCGCTCAGCGACCAGCGCATCGCCAACGGCACCGTCGAGCCGCATGACATCAGGATGTGGTGCCTGGGCAACGAGATGGACGGCCCCTGGCAGACCGGCTACATGACGGCCGAGGACTACGGCAAGCTCGCGGCCCGCACCGCGCAGGCGATGAAGGCGGCCGACCGCAGCCTCGAGCTGGTCGTGTGCGGCTCGTCGGGCTCGGCCATGCCGACGTTCGGCGACTGGGAGCGCACCGTGCTCGAGCACGCGTACGACCACGTCGACTTCATCTCGTGCCACGCGTACTACCAGGAGCGCGGCGGCGACCTCGGCTCGTACCTCGCGTCGTCGATCGACATGCAGTACTTCATCGAGACGGTGGTCTCGACCGCCGATCACGTGGGCAACAAGCTCAAGTCGAAGAAGAAGATCAAGCTCTCGTTCGACGAGTGGAACATCTGGTACCTCGACGAGCACCGCGAGTCCGACGAGGTCAACGACCAGTGGCGGTATGCCCCGCGTCAGCTGGAGGACGTCTACTCGGTGGCGGATGCCGTCGTGCTCGGCAACCTCATGATCACGCTGCTCAAGAACCACGACCGGGTGGCCTCGGCGTCGCTCGCGCAGCTCGTCAACGTCATCGCGCCGATCATGACCGAGCCCGGCGGGGCCGCCTGGCGCCAGACCACCTTCTTCCCGTTCTCGGTGACGTCGCGCCTCGCGCGCGGCGAGGTGCTGAGGCCTCGCGTCGACGCCGGCACGTACTCGACGGCCGTCTACGGCGACGCGCCGCTGGTGGACTCGGTCGTCACCGTCGACGACGGTGCCGCGGCGGTGTTCCTGGTGAACCGCAGCCTGACCGACGCGATCACGGTCACCGTCGACGTGTCGGAGCTCGGCGTCGCCACGGTCGTCGAGGCCGTGACCATGTGGGACGACGACGTGTACGCCAAGAACACGCTCGCCGACCAGGAGCGCGTGGGGCTCAAGACCCTCGACGGCGTCGCGCTCGACGGCGGCACGCTCACCGTCACGCTGCCTCCGGTGTCATGGTCGGCGATCGCGCTGGCGTGAGGTCGCTCGTCGCGGCGGCGGCGTCCCTGCTCGTCGCCGCCGCGCTGACCGGCTGCGCGGGAACGACTGCCGCGCCCGAGGTCACCGGCGACACGTTCGTGCACGACCCCGCGTTCGTGGCGGGGGAGGACGGTGCGCCCTCGTTCCTCTACTCGACCGGCAACGGGCGGATCGGCGACGGCAACATCCAGATCCGGCGATCGGAAGACGGCGCGGACTGGGAGGATGCCGGCACCGTCTGGGACGAGAAGCCGCAGTGGCTCGTCGACGCCGTGCCGGGTGTCGACAACCTCTGGGCTCCGGAGCTCTACGCGCATGACGGCACGTGGTACCTGTACTACTCGGCGTCGACGTTCGGCTCCAACTCGTCGCTGATCGCGCTGGCGACCAACACGACGCTCGACCCGGACGACCCCGAATACGAGTGGGTCGACCGGGGCGTCGTGATCGAGTCGGCGGGCACCGACTTCAACGCGATCGACCCGGGCATCGTGGAGGACGCCGACGGCGATCCGTTCCTGGCGTTCGGGTCGTTCTGGAGCGGCATCCGCATGGTGCCGCTGGAGTGGCCGAGCGGACTGCGTGCCGCCGGCACCGAGGGCGATGAGCCGCTGCGCCTGGCCGACCGGCAGTCGCCGCCGAACGCCATCGAGGCGCCGTACATCGTGGCGCACGACGGATACTTCTACCTGTTCGTCTCGCGCGACTCGTGCTGCAAGGGCGCCGACAGCACGTACAGCATCGCGGTCGGGCGGTCCTCGTCGGTGACCGGTCCGTACGTCGACGCCGAGGGCGTTCCCCTCCTCGAAGACGGCGGCACCCCGGTGCTCGCGACGTCGGGCAGCCGCGTCGGTCCCGGCGGGCAGTCGGTCTCGGGCGGCCTGCTCGCCTTCCACTGGTACGACGCCGACCTCGACGGGCAGTTCCGCCTGGGTCTGCTGCCGCTGCAGTGGCGCGACGGCTGGCCGCACGTGGAGTGGCCCGCCGAGGACTGAGACACGGGATGCCGTCGCCCCGGGTGCTGCGGATGCCCGGGGCGACGGCATCCCGGCTCCCGGTGGTCGGCGACAGCGTCAGCGGGCGACCGCGGGAGCCGACTCGCGCTGCACGATCTCGAAGTCGGCGAGCAGCAGGCGCGGAGGAGCGTCGAGCCCCTCGATGCGCTCGATGACGGTCGACACGGCGGTGCGGGCGATCCAGGCGCGGCCGGGGTCGACCGTCGTGAGCGAGGGGATCGAGTACTGCGCCTCGTCGATGTCGTCGAAGCCCATGACGGCCACGTCGTCGGGGACGCGCAGCCCCGCCTCCTGCAGTGCACGCATGGCACCGAAGGCCAGCGTGTCGTTGAGGGCGAAGACGGCGTCGAAGTCCGCGCCGCGCTCGATGATCTCGCGCATCGACCGGGCCCCGTTCGCGCGGTGCCATTCGATGGACGGGCCGATGAGGCGGCCGTCGAACGCGATGCCATGGGCGTCGAGCGCTTCGCGGTAGCCCTGCAGGCGCAGGGCGGCCGAGCCGATCAGCTCGCCCTCGTGGGCGCCGACGATCGCGATGCGGCGCCGCCCGGACTCGATGAGGTACTCGGTCGCCGCGCGCGCGGCCTCGACGTTGCGCATCGTGAGGTGATCGGTGGGCCCCTCGAAGATGCGCTCGCCGAGCAGCACGAGCGGGTAGTCCACGTTCAGGTGGGCGACGTCGTCCTGGCTCATCTCGAGCGGGCTGAAGATGAGGCCGTCACTCATCTTGCGGCGCGGGCTCGTGAGCAGGTCGAGCTCGCGCTGGCGCCCGCCGCTGCCGGTCTGCTCGATCGTGACGACGAGGCCCGACGTCTCGGCGGCGGCGATGACGGATGCCGCCAGCTCGGCGAAGTAGGCCAGTGCGAGATCGGGCACCGCGAGGGCGATGGATCCGGTGCGTCCGGAGCGCAGGCTGCGGGCGGTGAGGTTGGGGGTGTACCCGAGCTCGGCGATCGCGGCCTCGACCCGCTCCTTCGTGGTGGGGCGGATGTGCGGATAGTCGTTGATGACGTTCGACACGGTCTTGATCGACACGCCGGCCAAGCGCGCGACGTCGTGCAGCGTTGCCGCCATCGCCCACCCCCGATCGCTTCGAAGCCGCCGACTCCCCGGTCGGCGTGCTCCGAGCCTACAACGTTGTAAGGACCGATCGGCCCATCGTCGACCATTGTGGCCGACGCGCGGCGACGACGGCAATGTAAAGAATCCTTGACATCGACAAGGGTCTCGGCGTACCGTGCAGGTGTCAAAGATTCTTTACACGAGGAGGGTGGAGCGATGGTCTACGAAGAACGCAACATCTGGGCGAGCCTCATCGTCAGCGTCGTCGGGATGATCGTGTACGTCGCGGTCGTCCTGCAGCAGGCGGACGGTGGGCCGCTCGTCGAGGTCGACTGGGTGCCGATCATGCTGTGGACCATCGGCGGCAGCATCGTGGCCGCCATCCTGCTCAGCATCGCGTGGGGCATTCTCGCCGGCATGCGCGACCCCGACGGGGTCGGCAAGAGCGACCAGCGCGACCGCGACATCGCCCACATGTCGACCCGCGTCGGGCAGGCCTTCCTCGTCATCGCGGGACTTGGCGTGATCGTGCTCTGCGCGTTCGAGGCGGACTGGTTCTGGATCGCCAACACCATGTTCTTCGGGTTCGCGCTGTCGTCGATCGTGGGCGGCGTCGCGAGCGTCATCGCCTACCGGCGCGGACTCGCGTGATGGTCAAGCCCACGCAGGTCACCAACTCCATCCGCGCGACGCGCGAGGCCGCCGGCATGACCCAGGCCGAGCTCGCCCGCACGGTGGGGGTGACGCGGCAGACGCTCATCGCGATCGAGCAGGGACGCTATTCGCCCAGCCTCGAACTGGCCTTCCAGCTCGCCCGCGCCTTCGGCGTCGGGCTCGACGATCTCTTCGACTACCCGGGAGCATGACATGTCCGGCCAGACGTCCACCCCGACCATGCCGGCCTGGCGGCAGCGCCGTTACGGCGAAGCCGACGCCGTGACCCTCGGAAGCGCCGCCGTGCCGGCGCCCGCCCGCGGCGAGGTGCTGCTGCGCCTGCGGGCGACCGGCCTCAACAACGGCGACATCCGCGTCATGCGCGGCGAGCCGCTGCTCCTGCGCCTCGCGTTCGGGCTCCGCCGACCCCGGCAGCCGGTGCGGGGGATGGATGCCGCCGCCACCGTGGTCGCCGTCGGTGAGGGCGTGACCGGGGTCGCGGTCGGCGACGAGGTCGTCGGCGAGCTGCCCGGCGGCGGGCTCGCGCGGTTCGCATCCGCTCCCGCGCAGCGTCTGGTGTCGCGGCCGGACACGCTGGATCCCGTGCTCGCTGCGGCCCTGCCCGTCGCGGGCGGGACGGCCTGGCAGGCCCTCGAGAAGGCCCGGCTCGGCGCCGCCGGCTCCGAGCCCGCACGAGTGCTCGTGATCGGGGCGTCGGGCGGCGTCGGCACCTTCGCCGTGCAGCTCGCCGCGTTGCGCGGAGCCGAGGTGTGGGCCCTGTGCGGCGAACGCAACCGCGCCCTCGTCGAATCGCTCGGCGCGGCCCGCACCTTCGACTACCGTCGCGTGCAGCCCGGCGCGGCCGAACTCGGCCACGGTGCGTTCGACGCCGTGGTCGACATCGCCGGCACCGCTTCGCTGCGGGTGCTGCGGCGGCTTGTGCGCGACGGCGGCCGGGTCGTGCTGGTGTCGGGCGAGGGCGGCCGCGTGCTCGGCCCGATCGGGCGCCTGCTGCGGGCAGGACTGCTGTCGATCGGGTCGAAGCGTCCGCTCGTGCCGCTCGCCGCGACGGCCGAGCCCGACGTGCTGGCCGAGCTCGTCGCGCTCGCCGACGCGGGGGAGCTGCGTCCGGTCGTCTCGCGCACCGCCCCGTTCGGCGGCGCGGGCGCGGCGCTGGCCGAGGTCGCAGAAGGCCACGTCGCCGGCAAGATCGTGGTGCTCGCGGACTGAGGTCGCGGCATCCGGATTCCCTCCCGGTTCCCCGTCCGCGCGCGGCGGGCGTGAGACAATGGGTCTGGCGTGCCCGGGACTGCTCTTCGCCAAGCTCTGGACCGAGTGAGGTGGAGCCGCCGGGCCTCTGGACAGCGTCCGCCGTACTTCGCAAGGAGACACATGTCCAACGACATCGCGCCCGCACCCGCCGAGACCGCCCCTTCGACGGGCTCAGGGACCGGCCGGATCCAGCAGCACCGCAGCTACCTGATGTGCCGTCCCGAGCACTTCACGGTGAGCTACACGATCAACCCCTGGATGGAGCCGGCGAACCCGACCGACACCGCCCTCGCGGTGCGGCAATGGCAGGCGCTGTACGACACGTACCTTGCGCTCGGGCATGACGTGCAGCTGATCGACCCGATCCCCGGCCTTCCCGACATGGTCTACACCGCCAACGGCGGGTTCGTGATCGGCGGCGTGGCGTACGGTGCGAAGTTCCGCTACCAGGAGCGGGTGCCCGAGGGGCCCGCGTTCATGGACTGGTTCCGCGACAACGGCTTCGAGGTGGCGGCGCCGGTCGAGGTCAACGAGGGCGAGGGCGACTTCCTGCTCGTGGGCGACACGATCCTCGCCGGCACCGGGTTCCGCTCCACCGGCGACAGCCACCGCGAGCTCGCCGACGTGTTCGGCAAGGAGGTCGTGAGCCTGACGCTCGTCGACCCGCGGTTCTACCACCTCGACACCGCCATCTCGGTGCTCGACCCCGTGCAGGGTCCGGGCGGCGTCGACAAGGCCAACATCGCGTACCTCGAGCACGCCTTCGACGCGCGCTGCCAGGCGATCCTCGCCGAGCGCTACCCTGACGCCATCAAGGTCGCCGACGCCGACGGGGCCGTGTTCGGGCTCAACTCGGCCAGCGACGGCCGCAACGTGATCATCTCGCCGCGTGCGACCGGCTTCGAGGCGCAGCTGCGTGAGCGCGGGTACGACCCGGTGCTGGTGGACCTGTCCGAGCTGCTGCTCGGCGGTGGCGGCATCAAGTGCTGCACTCTCGAGCTGCGGCGCTGAGCGGAGGAGCAGACATGACCTCGACACCCCTCGACAAGCTCGGGGATCGGTCCGACCTCGGGGACCGGCCCGACCTCGGGGAGCGGGCGCTCACCGACACGGCGATGATCCGGATCATCGCCGGCGAGGAGGAGCACCTCGCCCACAACTACCACCCGCTGCCTGTCGTGATCTCGCGCGGCGAGGGCGCGTGGGTGACCGACGTCGAGGGCAAGCGGTACCTCGACCTGCTGTCGGCCTACTCGGCGCTGAACTTCGGCCACGGGCATCCCGCGATCGTCGCGGCCGCGCAGGAGCAGCTGGGCCGCCTCACGCTCACGAGTCGCGCGTACCACAACGACCGGCTCGGGCCGTTCGCGGCGGCGCTCGCCGCGCTGTGCGGCAAGGACCTCGTGCTGCCGATGAACACCGGTGCCGAGGCCGTCGAGACGGGCATCAAGGTCGCCCGCGCGTGGGGCTACCGCGTCAAGGGCGTGCCGGCGGATGCCGCGACCATCGTCGTCGCGCACGGCAACTTCCACGGCCGCACGACCACGATCGTCGGCTTCAGCGACGACGAGTCCGCCCGCGACGGGTTCGGTCCGTTCACGCCCGGCTTCGTGTCGGTGCCGTTCGGCGACGCCGCGGCGATCGAGGCTGCGATCACCCCCGAGACGGTCGCCGTCCTCATCGAGCCCATCCAGGGCGAGGCGGGCGTCATCCTGCCGCCCGAGGGCTACCTGCGCGCGGTGCGCGAGATCTGCACGGCGCGCGGCGTGCTGTTCATCGCCGACGAGATCCAGTCCGGCCTCGGCCGCGTCGGCGAGACCTTCGCATGCGATCGTGAGGGCGTCGTGCCCGACGTGTATCTGCTCGGCAAGGCGCTGGGCGGCGGCATCCTCCCCGTCTCGGCCGTGGTCGCCGACCGCGACGTGCTCGGCGTGATCCGCCCGGGCGAGCACGGCTCGACGTTCGGCGGCAACCCGCTCGCGGCGGCCGTCGGGCTGCGGGTCGTCGAGATGCTGCAGACCGGAGAGTTCCAGGGGCGCGCGAAGCTGCTCGGGGAGCACCTCGAGGCGAAGCTGCAGGAGCTCGTCGGCCACGGCGTCACCGCCGTGCGCGTCGCGGGGCTGTGGGCCGGCGTCGACATCGACCCGGCCGTCGGCACGGGCCGCGAGATCGCCGAGCGTCTCATCGCCCGCGGCGTGCTCGCCAAGGACACGCACGGTCAGACGATCCGCATCGCGCCGCCGCTCGTCATCCGCGCGACCGAGCTCGACTGGGCGGTCGAGCAGCTGCGGACGGTGCTCGCCGCCTGAGCCGACCGACGGCCCGGGGTCTCAGGCCGAGCGGACGCCCGGCGCGCGGCCGCCGAAGTGCCGGCGCATCGCCGAACGGGCTCCCGCAGGGTCACCGGCGGCGATCGCGTCGACGATCTCGTAGTGGATGCTGTCGGTGCGGACGTCCTCCGGCGCCTCGGCGACCGCGAGCCGGCGTGCGGCGATGTCGTCGCGGAGCACATGGCTGAGCCCCTCGTGGAGGAACTGCAGCACCGAGTTGTCGACGACGGTCTGCAGCCGACGGTGGAAGGCGACGTCCGCCTCCTGCGCGTCGTGGGAGTCGCCGGCGGCCTGCGAGGCGACCATGCGGTCGACGACCGCGCGCAGCTCCGCGACCTCATCGGGGGTCGCACGCCGCGCGGCGGCCTCGGCGAGCGCCTCTTCGAGCAGCACGCGGGACTCCGAGAACTCGTCGTCCGTGAGGTGCCCGAGTTCGCGGGCGATCGCGAAGAACGTGCGCACGAAGTCGTACGACGGGTTGCTGAGGTAGGTGCCACGGCCCTGCGTACGGGTGAGGAATCCCAGCCGCTCCAGAACGGCGAGCTGCTCGCGCAGCGTGCCGCGGCTCATGCCCAGCGCGTCGCACAGTTCGCGTTCGGGCGGCAGGCGGCGCATGCCGATGGTCTCGTCGATCGTCGCGAGCTCGATGAGACGCGCGACGAGCAGCTCCAACGGATCAGGCACCCATACCTCCCACGTACCGGCGCTCCCCAGCGGCCGGTCCTCACCGCATGCTATCGGGCTCTCCGGTCACGCGCGTCCGGTACGCGGAAACCTGTGGACACCTGGACATATCCGGCGCGCGCACGGCGCCCGGTGAGGGCATCAGAACACCGAGACCGTCCGCCAATGCCAGCCCGTCGCGCCGTCGGGGGCGGGCGGCGCCTCGGTCTCGGTCTGCACCTCGCCCGTCTTGCTGGTCGCCCGGCACTGGATGACGTGATCGCCCTTGTCGGCCGTCCACGGGAAGCTCCACTGCACCCACGTGTCGTCCGAGATCGCGGTGGCGAGCGTGGCGGTCTGCCATTCGCCCTCGTCGATGCGCACCTCGACGCGTTCGACCCCCACCTGCTGCTGCCACGCCACGCCCGCGATCATCACGTCGCCGGCCTTGAGGCCCTGCTCGCGGCGCGGTACGTCGATGCGCGACTCGAGCTTGATGGGTCCGCGCTCGGACCACCCTCGGTCGGTCCAGTACGCGCGGGCCTGATCGAACCTCGTCACCTCCAGGTCGACGACCCACTTCGTGGCCGACACGTAGCCGTACAGCCCCGGCACGACCATGCGCACCGGGAAGCCGTGCTCCAGCGGCAGCGGCTCGCCGTTCATGCCGACCGCGAGGATCGCGTCGCGCTCGTCGGTGAGTGCTTCGAGGGGAGTGGATGCCGTGAACCCGTCGACCGACCGCGACAGCACCATGTCGGCGTCCGCGGCGGGCTGCGCACGGGCGAGCAGCTCGCGCACCGGATACCCCAGCCACCGCGCATTGCCGATCAGGCTTCCGCCCACCTCGTTCGACACGCACGTGAGCGTCGTCCACGACTCCTGCAGCGGCAGCGCGAGCAGCTCGTCCCACGTCAGCTCCACCTCGTGGGCGACCATGCCGTGGATCCGCAGCCGCCACTCCGACGGGTCCACCTCGGGCACGATGAGCGCCGTGTCGATGCGGTAGAAGCTGTCGTTCGGGGTCACGACGTCGGCGAGGCCCGGCAGGTCGAGTTCGGCACCGGCCGGGACGGGGGATGCCGCCACCGCCGGTTCCGGCAGCCGCAGCGCGCGCCGCGCTGCGGCCACGCCCGTCGACGCCGCGCTGCGCAGACCGCCGACCGCCACCGCCACGATCCCGACGACGGTCGCCGCTCCGGCCCAGGCGAAGAAGGTCCGGCGGCTCGGCTGCCCGTCGGGGGCGGGGGCGCTCGAACTCCTCGGTGCTGCGACCTCCTCGCCGCCGGTCGCGGCATCCGCCTCGGTCGATTCCCGAGGGGTGCGCTCCGGCCGTGGACGCAGCAGCCCGACCAGCAGCCACAGCGCCACGGCGCCGACCGCGCCCGCGACCACGGCCGGCAGCCATGCCAGCGCACCCGCACCGGGGCGCGTCGCCGCGACGACCGCGCCGGCGGTGCCGAAGAACGCGACGACCGCCGCACCCCACGGAGCCAGCCGGGCCTCGAGCCACCCGGCGAGGGCGGCGAGCACGATCATCGCCACGCCGATGCCGGTCAGCAGCGCGGCCTTGTCGCCCGTCCCGAACAGCGCGATCGCGGTGTCCTTCGCCCACGGCGGAGCCGCGTCGATGAGTGCGCCGCCGATGACGGCGACGGGGCTCGACGACGGCGCGACCACCGCCGCGGTGAGCTCGCCCAGCCCGGCTCCGAGCACGACGGCGGCCACGCCCGCAGCCCACGCCAGGGGCGCCGGAACGCGGTCCCGCCGGGACGAACGAGCCATGACAGAAGCGTACGTTCGGGGCGCGGCATCCGCATCGTCTCTCGTCGTCGCGCGCCGCGAAACATGTCCGCAATCCAGGCCGCATTAGGCTCTTGGCATGGGTGATCTGTTCGACGGCTACGGCTCGACGCTCGCGCCGCGCAAGACGCCCTCGGGGGTGCCCGCGTTCGACGAGATGTTCGGGAGCCCGGCTCACCCCGGTGCCCTGGCCGAGTCGCGCGAGGCCTATCGAGAGCTGTATCAGGCGCTGGCGCAGATGACGCAGGAGGAGCTGCGCGGACGCACTGATTCGCTCGCGAGCTCGTACCTCGCGCAGGGCGTCACGTTCGACTTCGCGGGTGAGGAGCGGCCGTTCCCGCTCGACGCCGTGCCGCGCATCATCGAGTTCGACGAGTGGTCGCGCGTCGAGGCGGGCGTCAAGCAGCGCGTGCGCGCGCTCGAGGCGTTCCTCGCCGACGCGTACGGACACCAGCACTGTGTGCGAGACGAGGTGCTCCCGGCCCGGCTGATCTCCAGCTCGCAGTACTTCTATCGCCAGGCCGCCGGCATCCAGCCCGCCAACGGGGTGCGGATCCAGGTGTCGGGCATCGACCTCATCCGCGACGAGCACGGCGAGATGCGGGTGCTCGAAGACAACGTCCGGGTGCCCTCGGGCGTCAGTTACGTCATCTCCAACCGCCGGGTGATGGCGCAGACGCTCCCCGAGCTGTTCGTGTCGATGCGCGTGCGACCGGTCGGCGACTACCCCAACAAGCTGCTCGCGGCGCTGCGCGCCTCGGCGCCCGCCGGCATCGAGGACCCCAACGTGGTCGTGCTGACGCCGGGCGTCTACAACTCCGCCTACTTCGAGCACACGCTGCTCGCCCGTCTCATGGGCGTCGAGCTCGTCGAGGGCCGCGACCTGCTGTGCGTGGGCGGCAAGGTGTTCATGCGCACCACGCGCGGACCCAAGCGCGTCGACGTCATCTACCGCCGTGTCGACGACGACTTCCTCGACCCGCTGCAGTTCCGCGCCGACTCGATGCTGGGCGCTCCGGGCCTCATGCTCGCCGCACGCCTGGGCAACGTCACGATCGCCAACGCGGTCGGCAACGGCGTCGCCGACGACAAGCTGCTCTACACGTATGTGCCCGACCTGATCCGGTACTACCTGGCCGAGGAGCCGATCCTCAAGAACGTCGACACCTGGCGCCTCGAAGATCCGGGCGCCCTGGAGGAGGTGCTCGACCGGCTCGACGAGCTCGTCGTGAAGCCGGTCGACGGCTCGGGCGGCAAGGGTCTCGTCGTGGGGCCGGATGCCTCGCCCGCCGAGCTCGAGAAGCTCCGCAAGAACCTGCTCGCCGACCCCCGCGGCTGGATCGCACAGCCCGTCGTCATGCTGTCGACCATCCCCACCCTCGTCGAGGACGGGATGCGGCCGCGCCACGCCGACCTGCGCCCGTTCGCGGTGAACGACGGCGAGGACGTCTGGGTGCTGCCCGGCGGCCTCACCCGCGTCGCCCTTCCTGAGGGGCAGCTCGTGGTGAACTCCAGCCAGGGCGGCGGGTCGAAGGACACCTGGATCGTCGGCGGGTCCGCCCCCGGTCAGGTCGAGTACGGCCAGGGCCGCGGCGTCTCGGAGCTCGTCGCCGACCAGGCCGCGAACGTGACGGCTGCGATCCCGATCATCTACGACGCGCAGACCGAGCCCACGCATTCGCCGCAGGACCCGGGGCGCAGCAACCACGAGCAGCACGAACAGCAGCAGCAGACCGCGTCGGTCGCCGAGACCGCCGAGACGGCCCTTCGACAAGCTCACGGACCGGGACACGGAGGTGCCTCATGCTGAGCCGCATCGCCGAGTCGCTCTTCTGGATCGGCCGCTACATCGAGCGCAGCGACGGCACCGCCCGCATCCTCGACGTGCACCTGCAGCTGCTGCTGGAAGACCCGTGGATCGACGAGGACACCGCGTGCCGGTCGCTGCTGAGCGTCATGGGCTCGCTCCCGCCCGAGGGCGTCGAGCACGTCCGCCGCGAGGACGTCCTCTCGCGACTGGCCGTCGACCGCATGAACCCGTCGAGCATCGCGTACGCACTCACCGCGGCGCGCGAGAACGCCCGACGCGCCCGCGAGATCGTCTCGACCGAGCTGTGGGAGACCCTCAACACCACGAACGCGCGCATGCCGCGGCGTCTGCAGAACGACCGGGTGCACGAGTTCTTCCAGTGGGTGCGTGAACGCGCGGCACTGGCCGTCGGCATCCAGGATTCGTCCACCAGCCGCGACGAGGCCTGGCAGTTCTTCACGCTCGGTCGCAGCATCGAGCGCACCGACATGACCGCGCGGCTGCTCGCCACGCGATCGCTGACCGAGGCCTCAGGGCCGTCGTGGACCACGATCCTGCGCTCATGCGGGGCGTACGAGGCCTACCTGCGCACATACCGCGGCATGCCGAGCGCGCGCAACGCGGCCGAGTTCCTGCTGCTGGACCGTCTCTTTCCGCGCTCGATCATCTACTCGATCCAGCGCGCCGAGGAGTGCATGAGCGCCATCGACCCCCGCGCCGACCGCGTCGGGCACTCCAACACCGTGCTGCGGGCCCTCGGGCAGATCCGCAACGACCTGGAGTACCGGCCCATCGCCGAGATCCTCAGCGAGCTGCCTACCCACATGGACCGCGTGCAGCAGGTCACACGCGAGGCATCCGAGGCGATCCGCGGCCGGTTCTTCCCGACGCAGGCCGAGCCGAGCTGGATCGGAGAGATCTCATGAAGCGCCTGCGCATCGAGCACCAGACCGGCTTCAGCTACGGCGGCGACGTCACGGCGTCGTACAACGAGGCCCGCATGCTGCCCGTCTCGACCGACAGCCAGTTCGTGCTCAACTCGTCGCTCGACATCGAGCCGTCGACGTCGGTCAACCAGTACGTCGACTACTTCGGCACGCGCGTCGCGGCGTTCGACGTGCTCACTCCGCACTCGGCGCTGTCGATCACGGCGCGCTCGCTCGTCGAGGTGCGTCCGCGCCCGCTCGAGCACATCGACGTGACGTGGGACGGACTGACCCGCGAGTCGAACCGCTCGATCGAGACCGTCGAGCAGCTCTCGCTCACGAACCGCACCCGGCCGCACGACGAGGTCGCCGAGCTCGCCCGCTCGATCGCCGCGCAGCACGACCACCCCGGCCGCGCCGCCCACGCCATCTCGGTGGCGGTGGGGGATGCCGTCGAGTACATGCACGGTGTGACCGGCGTGCACTCGACCGCCGCCGAGGCGTGGGAGGCCCGCAAGGGCGTGTGCCAAGACATCGCGCACATCACCCTGGGGGCCCTGCGCATCGTCGGCATCCCCGCGCGCTACGTGTCGGGCTACCTGCACCCGCGGCCGTCGGCAGAGGTCGGCGTCGCGGTGACCGGTGAGTCGCACGCATGGGTCGAATGGTTCGCGGGGCAGTGGCAGGGCTTCGACCCCACGAACAACATCGAGATCGGCGACCGCCACGTGCTCGTGGGCCGCGGCCGCGACTACGGCGACGTGCCGCCGCTGCGCGGCGTGTACGCCGGGCCGTTCAAGAGCAACCTCCACGTCAAGGTGACGATCACCCGCGAGGTCTGAACCGTCCGCGGCTCAGCGTGCGGCGACCACCGCATTGTCGAGCCGATCGGCATCGACGCCGGTGCGGACGCCCTGGTTCGTCAGCAGCACGTAGGCGACACCCGCGGTGGGGTGCACCCAGAACTCGGTGCCCGCCCAGCCGGCGTGGCCGTAGACGTCCTGGTCGATGAGACCGGGCGCCCGGGTGCGCAGGTTGAACGTGAAGCCCCAGTCCTGGCCCGCGGAGACCGGGTACGGGTCGAGCCTCGGGATGTCGCCGGTGAGCGGCCGCCGCATCATCGCGAGCGTCTCGGGCTGCACGACGCCGTCGCGCTCGCCCTGCCCGATGCGCAGGAGCGCCGACCCGAGAGCGAGCAGGTCGCCGGCCGTGCCGATCATGCCGGCGCCGGCGTTGCGGACGCGTGCGAGCCGCGCCATGTCGATGCCGCAGCCCTCGGCATCGACGACGGTGTGCGGGCCGGCGGCGGGGTCGAGGGTGAAGCCCGCACCGCCGAGTCCGGCCGACCACGCCGAGATGTCGGCATCCCATTCCCATCCGGCGGTGTGCCGCAGCAGTTCGACGACGCCTTCGAACGCCACCGTCGAGTAGCGGGAGGCCGTGCCGGCGGCGAAGTCGCGTCCGGGCGTGCGCAGTGCGTCGCCGAGGCCGCCGGCGGGATCGAGGGGCGGTTCGGGGATGCCCGCGGTGTGACTCACCAGGTGCCGCAGACGCACGACGTCGTCGGCGGGGCGGGTGGCGCCGAATCCGGGGATCGCGTCGGTCAGGGGCGTCTCGGTCGTGAGGAACCCGCGCTCGATCGCCCGGGCGGCGGTGAGGCCCGTCAGCACCTTGGTGATCGAGAACAGCCAGAACGGGTCGTCGACCTGCGCGGGGCGGCCGTCCGTCGCGCCGAACGCGTCGAGCGCCACGATGCCCTCGGCGGTCGCGACGCCCAGCACGGCGGTGGGCAGCCGGCCGGCCTCGACGTGCCCGCGCGCCCAGTCGAACGCGGCGCCGTAGCCGGTCACGCGTGCGGCTCGTAGCGTTCGGGAGCCGTGGATTCGGCGACCACGCGGCGCAGGTCCTCCAGCGTCGCGTCGGGGCCGAACCAGCCGTGCGCGCGCGCCTGCACCAGCACGTTGCCGAGCGCGGTGGCCTCGACCGGCCCCGCGAGCACGGGCAGCCCCGACCGATCCGCGGTCGCCTGGCACAGCAGGCGGTTGAGCGCGCCGCCGCCGACGACGTGGATCACGTCGACGTCGCGCCCGGTCAGGCGCCCGGCCGTTGCGACGGCGTCCGCGAACGCCTGGGCGATGCTCTCGACGATCGTGCGCGCGAACGCGGCCCGGGTCGAGGGGACCTCGGCGCCGGACTCGGCGATGACGGCGGCGATGCGCGCCGGCATGTCGCCGGGCGCCGCAAGGCGTGCGTCGTTCGCGTCGAACAGCGGGACGCCGCCGGTCACGTCGGCGGCGTCGGCGAGCAGCGCGGGAAGGTCGAGGGAGGCGCCGTCCTCGGCCTCCCAGGTGCGCACGGCCTCGCTCAGCAGCCACAGTCCGGTGACGTTGTGCAGGAACCGCACGCGTCCGTCGACGCCGCCCTCGTTGGTGAAGTTCGCCGCGCGCGCCCCATCGCTGACGACGGGCGCGTCGAGCTCGACGCCGACGAGCCCCCACGTGCCGCACGAGATGTACGCGGCGTCGGGGGTGCTCAGCGGCACCGCGACGACCGCCGACGCGGTGTCGTGCGAACCGACCGCGACGACCTCGAGCGCCGCGCCGATGCGCTCGCGCGCCTCGCCGCGCAGTGTCCCGAGCGTGTCGCCCGGATCGACGAGCGGCGGGAGGACGGATGCCGGCAGCCCGAGCCGGGCGGCGAGCTCCCGGTCCCACTCGCCGGTGCGGACGTCGACCAGGCCGGTCGTCGAGGCGTTCGTCCGCTCGGCCGCGCGCGCTCCGGTCAGCAGGAACGCGACGAGGTCGGGGATCAGCAGCGCGACATCGGCATCCGTCAGGCGCTCCTCGACGGCGTACTGGTAGAGCGTGTTGAACGGCAGGAACTGCAGGCCGTTGCGCCGGTACAGCTCGGCGAACGGGGCGGCCTGGTGGACGGCATCCACTCCCCGCGCCGTGCGCTCGTCGCGGTAGTGGAACGGCTCGCCGAGCACCTCGTCGCCGTGGACCAAGCCGTAGTCGACGGCCCACGAGTCGATCCCGATGCTCGCGATGCCCGGCTCGCGCCGCAGTGCCTCGGCGAGGCCATCGACGATGTGCCGGTACAGCGCGGTGAAGTCCCAGTGCAGGCCGTCCGGCCCTTCGACGGGCCCGTTCGGGAACCGTGAGACCTGTTCGAGTCGCAGCGTCCCGTCGCCGACGTAGCCGAGCATGACGCGGCCGCTGGTCGCGCCGAGGTCGACCGCCGCCACGACGCCGCCCGTCACCGGTCGCCCCGTGCGTCGGACCGCGCCGTCGAGATCCCGTGCTCTCGTCGAGGCGACACGATGCGCGCGCGACGATCGTGTGCGGTCGGCGAGAGCACGCGCTCCGCGCGGTGGATGGATGCCGGGGGCCGGGCGGGCGCGGTCATCGCAGGAAGGCGGCGGCGACGCCGGAGTCGACGGGGATGTGCAGGCCGGTGGTGCGGCTGAGCTCGGGGCCGGTGAGGACGTAGACCGCGTCGGCGACGTTCTCGGGCACGACCTCGCGCTTGAGGATCGTGCGGTTGGCGTAGAACTGGCCGAGGTCCTCTTCCTTCACACCGTAGGTCGCCGCGCGGTTCGCGCCCCAGCCCGCGGCGAAGATGCCCGAGCCGCGCACGACGCCGTCCGGGTTGATGCCGTTGACGCGCACGCCATGCTCGCCGAGCTCGACCGCCAGCAGACGCACCTGGTGGGCCTGGTCGGCCTTCGTCGCCGAGTATGCGATGTTGTTCGGGCCGGCGAAGACGGAGTTCTTCGACGAGATGTAGATGACATCGCCGCCCATCTTCTGCTCGATGAGCGCCTTCGCGGCGGCCTTCGAGACGAGGAACGAGCCCTTCGCCATGACGTCGTGCTGGAGGTCCCAGTCCTTCTCGGTGGTCTCCAGCAGCGGCTTCGACAGCGACAGGCCGGCGTTGTTGACGACGAGGTCGATGCCGCCGAAGGCCAGCAGTGTGGCGTCGATGGCGGCCTGCACGCCGTCGGCGTCGGCGACGTTGGCCGCGACGCCGATCGCGACGTCGGTGCCGCCGAGCTCGGCCGCGCCGGCCTGCGCCTTCTCGAGGTCGAGGTCTGCGACGACGACGCACGCGCCCTCGGCCGCCAGGCGCGTCGCGATGGCCTTGCCGATGCCCGACGCGGCGCCGGTGACGAACGCGATGCGGCCCTGGTGGGTCTTGGGCTTGGGCATGCGCTGCAGCTTGGCCTCTTCGAGAGCCCAGTACTCGATGCGGAACTTCTCGGCGTCCGAGATCGGCGCGTAGGTCGAAAGGGCCTCGGCGCCGCGCATGACGTTGATGGCGTTGACGTAGAACTCACCGGCCACGCGCGCGGTCTGCTTGTTCGCGCCGTACGAGAACATGCCCACACCCGGGATCAGCACGATGAGCGGGTCGGCGCCGCGGATCGCGGGCGACTCGGCCGTCGCGTGTGCGTCGTAGTACTCCTGGTAGTCGGCACGGTAGGCCTCGTGCAGCTGGCCGAGGCGTTCGATGGATGCCTCGACCGACGCGTCGGCGGGCAGGTCGAGGATCAGCGGCTTGACCTTGGTGCGCAGGAAGTGGTCGGGGCAGCTGGTGCCGAGCGCCGCGAGCGCGGGCGCCTTCTCGGACGCGAGGAAGTCGGTGACGACGGCCGCGTCGGTGAAGTGGCCCACCATCGGCTTGTCGGTCGAGGCGAGTCCGCGGATCGTCGCGGCCAGCGCGGCGGCCTTCGCCCGTCGCTCGGACTCGGGCAGCGCCTCGAATCCGGCGCGGACGCCGCCGAACGGGTCGCCTGCGCCGTTGGCGTCGATGTAGGCCTGCGCGGTCTCGATGATCCACAGCGAGTTCGCCTCTGCCTCATCGGACGTGTCGCCCCACGCGGTGATGCCGTGGCCGCCGAGGATCGTGCCGATCGCCTGCGGGTTGGCTGCCTTGATCGCGGCGATGTCGAGCCCGAGCTGGAAGCCGGGGCGGCGCCACGGCACCCACACGACCTTGTCGCCGAAGATCTTCGCGGTGAGCGCCTCGCCGTCGGCGGCGGTCGCGATCGCGATGCCGGCGTCGGGGTGCAGGTGGTCCACGTGCGCGGCATCCACGAGTCCGTGCATCGCGGTGTCGATCGACGGCGCGGCGCCGCCCTTGCCGTGCAGGCAGTAGTCGAACGCGGCGACCATCTCGTCCTCGCGCTCCACGCCCGGGTACACGTCGACGAGCGCGCGCATGCGGTCCAGGCGCAGCACGGCGAGGCCCTCGGGCTTCAGCGTGCCCAGGTCGCCCCCCGAGCCCTTGACCCACAGCAGCTCGACCGGCTCACCGGTCACCGGGTCGGTCTCGGTCCCCTTCGCGGACGTGTTGCCGCCCGCGTAGTTGGTGTTCTTCGGGTCGGCGCCGAGGCGGTTCGACCGCGTGATCAGGTCGGTGACGGCCGGGTTGCTCATGTCGGGTTCCTTCGTGTGTGGTCAGGGCGGTGCGCCGAGGCGTCAGGCGACCGGTGCGTTCTGGCGGGTCGGGATCGCCGCGAGGCGGTCCGCGAAGCGTGCGAGGGTGAGGGATGCCGCCGCCTCCTGCGGGCGGTTCAGATGGCCGTGCTCGGTGCCCGGCTCGGCGACGACCTCGACGGGTCGTCCCGCGGCGCGCAGCGTCGCGGCGAAGGCCTCGCCCGACACCCGCAGCTCGTCGACCTCGCCGTTGACCATCAGCGTCGGCGGGAACTGCACCAGGTCGACGGGGCGCGCCAGGCCCGGGATCGCACCGAGCGGGGCACGGTCGGCGGGACCGCCGAGGTAGTTCTCGTACATCGAGAGCACGAGGTCGGGACCGAAGCGGTCGGCCTCGGGCTGTGCGTCGAGGGCGGCGCGGAGTGCGGCATCGGGCGCGGGCTGCACGGCGAGGAGGGTCGGATAGGCGAGCAGCGCGAGCGCGGGGCGCACCTCTGCGCGTCGCTCGATCAGCCGCAGCGCCGCGCCGGCGGCGAGGTTGCCGCCCGCGCTCGTGCCGCCGATCGCGAGGCGCGTGCGGTCCACGCGCAGGCGGTCGGCGTTGTCGACGGTCCACGACCACGCCGAGAGCACGTCGTCGGACGCCGCGGGGTAGTGGTGACCGCCCGGGCCTCGGCCGCCGGCATCCCACCCTTCCGGGACGGGCGCGAGGCGGTAGTCAACCGAGACGACCGTCGTGCCGCGGGCGGCGAGCTGCGAGGCGACCCAGTCGGACTCGGGCATGTCGAGGTCGCCGAACGCGAACGCACCACCGTGCGCCCACACCAGGCCCGTGCCGTTCGGCTCGCGTGCGGGATAGACGCGCACGAGGCCGTCGGCGGCGGAGTAAGGCTCGCTCATGGGGTCCTTCGGGTTCGGATGGTGCACCCGGGGCTCGGGGATCGGCAGCCCGAGCCCCGGGTGTGTCTGAGTGGGCGCTTACGCGCCCCAGCCGGCCTGCGTGCCGCCGACGCGGTCGGCCGCGATCTTCGACTGGTAGCCGGATGCCGCATACGCCGCCATCGGGTCGGCCGCGAGTCCGCGCGACTCGCGCCACTGCGCGAGTGCGGGACGGACGTCGGTGTAGAACGCATCCATGAAGACGGCGTTGGCGGCCAGCACGTCGTTCGCCTGCTGGGCCGCCGCGAGCGCCTCGCGGTCGACGAGGAGGGCGCGCGCCGTCATCTCCTGGACGTTGAGCACCGAGCGGATCTGGCCCGGGATCTTGTCTTCGATGTTGTGGCACTGGTCGAGCATGAACGCCACGTCGGGGTTGTTGAGCCCGCCGCCGCGCACGACCTCGAAGATGATGCGGAACAGCTGGAACGGGTCGGCGGCGCCCACGATGAGGTCGTCGTCGGCGTAGAAGCGCGAGTTGAAGTCGAACGAGCCGAGCTTGCCGAGGCGCAGCAGCTGCATCACGATGAACTCGATGTTGGTGCCCGGCGCGTGGTGCCCGGTGTCGAGGCACACCATCGCCTTGTCGCCGAGGGCGGCGACCTGGGCGTACGACGTGCCCCAGTCCGGAACGTCGGTGTGGTAGAACGCCGGCTCGAAGAACTTGTACTCGAGCACGAGGCGCTGCTCGTCGCCGAGGCGCGCGTAGATCTGCTGCAGCGAGTCCTGCAGGCGGTCCTGGCGGGCGCGCATGTCGCCCTGCCCGGGATAGTTCGACCCCTCAGCGAGCCAGATCTTGAGATCGCGCGAGCCCGTGGCATCCATGATGTCGATGCACTCGAGGTGGTGGTCGATCGCCTTCCGGCGGATGCGATCGTCGTGGTGCGTGAGCGCCCCGAACTTGTAGTCCTCGTCCTGGAACGTGTTCGAGTTGATGGTGCCGAGGGTGACGCCGAGGTCCTCGGCGTGGCGGCGCAGGTCGGAGTAGTCGTCGACCTTGTCCCACGGGATGTGGAGCGCGACACTCGGGGCGAGCTTCGTGAAGGCGTTGACCTGCGCGGCGTCGGCGATCTTCTCGTACGGGTCGCGGGGCGTGCCGGGCGTCGTGAACACGCGGAAGCGCGTGCCGGAGTTGCCGAACGCCCAACTGGGCAGCTCGATGCCCTGCCCCTCGAGCGTGGACAGGATGTCGGGTGACAGCGTCGTCATGATGCGGTGCTCTCGTTCTCGGATGCGGCGACCGGGGCCTGCGCCGCGGTCAGTTGGTCGTGGAGGTTGAAGATCTCGGTGAGAGGGATGGCGGCCTGATCGGGCCGCCCGTCGAGGGCCACGAAGAAGCGGCCCATCTCGGCCTCCCAGCGCGCGGCGACCTCGGAGCCCGCGAGGTACGCCTGCGCGGCCTCGTCGTCGTCTGTCTCGTAGTAGCCGATGAGCCGGCCGCCCCCACCGAGGAACAGCGAGTAGTTGCGGCGGCCCGCGGCGGCGATCTCGGCCAGCATCTCGGGCCACACGGGCGTGTGGCGGGCGACGTACTCGTCGAGCAGCTCAGGGCGGACCATCAGCTGGAAGCAGATCCGCTTCGTCGCGGTGCTCGGCATCGGGGCTCCTGTGGGACGGGGGATGCCGCGATTCCGGCATCCGTTCGTGAATCGTTTCAAACTATAGCCATGAAGTCGTCGGCACGCAACGGGAGAACGCTTACCGGCGTGCGATGCCCTGATTCGAGACGGAAGCGGTAGCGTTTCGCGCGTGGAGGTGCCTCGATGGCAGTGAGCGTGAGAGATGTCGCGGTGGCGGCGTCCGTGTCGGTGGGGACCGTCTCGAACGTGCTCAACCGACCCGAGAAGGTGTCGCCGGCGACGGTGGAACGGGTGACGCAGGCGATCGAGGAGCTCGGGTTCGTGCGCAATGACGCCGCCCGCCAGCTGCGCGCCGGTCGCAGCCGCAGCATCGCTCTCATCGTGCTCGACTCGGGCAACCCGTTCTTCGCCGAAGTCGCCCGCGGTGCCGAGGATCGCGCCGCCGAATCGGGCATGAGCGTGCTGCTCGGCAACAGCGACGAGCGCTCCGACCGCGAGGACGCGTACCTCGAGCTGTTCCGCGAACAGCGCGTCAACGGGGTGCTCGTCACCCCCGTCGACGCCGACCTCACCGCACTGGTACGGCTGCGCGACGGCGGCGTGCCGGTGATCCTCGTCGATCACGAGGATTCCGCCACCGCACTCGCATCGGTGTCGGTCGACGACGTCGAAGGCGGGTACCTCGCCGTGGCGCACCTGCTGTCGACCGGACGCCGGCGCATCGCCTTCATCGGCGGCCCGCACACCATCCGCCAGGTCGCCGATCGCCTCCAAGGTGCGCGGCGCGCCGTCGCGGAGGTCGAAGGGGCCACGCTCGAGGTCGTCGAGATGGCGGCGCTCTCGGTGCTGCAGGGGCGCGAGGCGGGGGAGCGGCTGCGGGTGCGCCCCGCAGGCGAGCGGCCGGATGCCGTCTTCGCGGCGAACGACCTGCTCGCGGTGGGCGCGCTCCAGGCCTTCTCGCTCATGTCGGACGTTCAGGTGCCCCACGACATCGCCCTCATCGGCTACGACGACATCGACTTCGCCTCCGCCACCGTCGTGCCGCTGAGCTCCATCCGCCAGCCGGCGCACCTCATCGGCTACACCGCCGTCGATCTGCTGCTCCGCGAACTCGAGGACCCAGACGGTGCGCACGAGCGCACCGTCCGCTTCCAGCCCGAGCTCGTGGTGCGTGAGTCCACGGCGCCGTCCGCGCGCTGATCCCGGCGGGGCGGGGCGGGGCGGGGCGGGGCGTCGGCGAGCCTGAGCTGTCGTTCGCACCGCCGCCCGTCTCGTGGGCCGGCGCGGCCTCGGCCTACAGGCCGGCATCCGCGCCGCGGCGCGGAGCCGCGCCGGGCGACGTGCGCTCGACCGGCAGCCACAGTTCGCACGTGGCGGTGCTGAAGTCGGGCGAGCGGTCGAGGACGGCGACGATCGACGGCCCGGGCCGGAGCCGCCACGGGTTCGAGGGGAACCAGTCGGCCGCCGTTGCCGCCCACGTCTCCTGAAGCACTGCGGGGTAGTCGCCGACAGCGCGGAACACGGCCCACTGCCCGGCGGCGACATCGATCACGTCGAGGCCCTCGGGGGCCGGCGATCCCTCGCTCACCGCCACACCGTGGAGGTAGGTCAGCGGCGTGCCCTCGAGGTAGTCGGGGTCGACGTCCGCCGAGACCTGCAGCAGGCCGGCCGGCTCGGTGGCGCTCAGCTCCTTGAGCCGGGAGTGCTCCTCGACAGGGAGCGAGGCGATGTGGGCCTGGATGTGAGGATTGACGCCTTCGTGGATCAGCGGCACACGGGCGGCGTGCCCGATGAGGCGGAACGCGGGGCGATCGGTGATGCGGGTGTCCATGGGAGTGCTTCCTTCGACGGTCAGGCGGAACCTGAGTTTCGGTTGGGTGCGAAGGGAGCCGCCGTCACGGCGGACATCACCGGGACCGGCGCCGTGCACTGCGCGGAACGCGCGCGCGAACGCCTCGGTGGACCCGTAGCCGTGACGGACCGCGATGCCCAGCAGCTCGTCGTCGCCGAGGACGTCCGCGGCCGCGACGGTCATGCGTCGACGCCGGACGTATTCTGACAGCGGCATACCCGCGAGCGCCGAGAACATGCGGCGCAGGTGGTACTCGGTGGTGCCGTGGCCGCGGGCGAATCCGGCGATGTCGAGGTCGTCGGCGAGATGGTCCTCGACATGGTCGGTGAGCCGGTTGAGCGTCGCGATCACGATTCTCCCTTCGACACAAGGTTCGCCGGTTCGCGGGCGCCGTGCCCGACTATCCGAGCCGGATTCGATCGGGCCCGCGGCCCGCGGCCCGCGTCCCGCTGCCCGCGGCCCGCTGCCCGCGCGAAGCTCGGAGATCCCGCTTCGTGCGGACGGATCCGGCCCAGACGTCCGAGTGTCGCGGGATCTCCGATTCTCGCGCGTCCGCGGCGCGGTCAGAAGCCCACGTCGAGCAGCGTCGCCGATCCGCCCTCGCGGAGTGCCCGGAGCGCCGCGCGCTCGTAGTCGGGCATCAGGTCGGGCGAGGCGTCCAGGTCGAACCAGGCGAGCTCGGCGCACTTGCGGGGCTCGAGAATCCGGGGTTCGCCGTCCCACTCGTCGCACGCGAAGAACCAGTCCACGCGCTGCTCGATCGGATCGTCGGTGCCGTCTGTGCGCTGCATGACCGCGATCGGCGACAGCCGTGCGGCGTCCACGGTGATCCCGAGTTCCTCGCGGGACTCGCGGATGCCGGCGGCGGCGGCGGTCTCGCCGAGCTCGATGTGGCCGGCGGCACCGGCAGCTCAGCATCCATCCATGTAGCCGGTGTTCTGCCGCAGCTGCAGCAGGACGGACGAGCCGCGGCGGAGGTACACGTACGAGGAGGGGACGATGCTGAAGCGACTCATTTCTGCAGAACCCTACCGCGGGCCGCCGGCGCACCGACGAGACTGATCACATGCCCCCCGCTTCGACCCGCGTCGCGTTCGTGCACTCAGGTGCCGTCAACATCGCCCCCTTCACCGCCCTCGCGGCCGAGCTGCTCCCCGGTGCGACGGTCGTGAACTACCTCGACGATGCCATCGTCGGCGACCTCGCCGACTCCGAGCGCGCGGCATCCGTCCCGGAACGCGTCGGCGATCTGGTGCGAGCGGCCGCGGCGGGGGGAGCGGATGCCGTCATGCTGACCTGCTCGTCGATCTCGGCTCTCGCCGCCGCTGCGGCGCGCGACACCGGAGTGCCGGTGCTGCGCGTGGACGAGGCGCTGGCCGATGCGGCGGTCCGCAGCGGCCGCCGCATCCGCGTGCTCGCCACGCTGGAGACGACCCGCCGCCCCACGCTCGCGCTGCTGGCGGAGCGTGCCGCACTCGCCGGCGCCGACCCGGAACTGTCGAGCGAGGTCGTGGCCGGAGCCTTCGCAGCCGTGACCGCCGGCGACCGTGCCACGCACGACCGTCTCGTCGCCACTGCCGTCGAGCGAGGTGCGGCCGAAGCCGACGTCATCGTGCTGGCTCAGGCGTCGATGGCATCCGCCGCCGAAGCCGTGGTCGTCGCGGTGCCGGTGCTCACGAGCCCGCGCCTCGCCGTGGAACGGCTGGCGGCATCCCTCGCCTCTTCCTCGCACCACTGAGCGGGTCGAGGCGACCGGTCGTGTCCGTCGATCGGCGGCTCCGGGCGCTTGACCGCCGTTCAGCAGCTGATCCGGGGCCTCAGAACCCCCCGACGACCCGCCGGCCCTCCGGCCGCGCGATCCTGTTGACCACGAAGGCGCCGGGTGCGACGTCGACCGTACGCGTCGCGCCGCCCGGCAGCTCGACCTCCACGGTGCGCAGCGCGCGGTCGAGGTTGGCGACGAGGACGGTGTCGCCGTCGCCGAGGCGGGCACCGATCGCCCACACGAGGCCGTCGGGGGAGTCGCCGCGCAGACCCGGCTCGCCGGCGATCGCGGCGAGGGCCGATACGGCGTCGAGCGCGGGCAGGGGCGACCCGTCGGCGGTGCGGAGGCCGCGCGGCCCCCACTCCTCGAAGAAGGCGAGGGTCGCGACACCGGGCACGGCGAGGGCCGCTGCGCTCGCGACGGTCCAGGCGGCGAGCTCGGGCGAGGCCTGACGCGGGTCGGCGGCGGGGGTGAGGGCCGGACCGTACCCGTCGCGCAGATCGTCGTGCGCTGGCATCGGCGGCGCGGTCGTGGCGACGTCGTTGAAATGCGGCCGCAGCGAGATCGGGCCGATGTGCACCGGCAGCCCGCCGGCGAGCTCGACGCCCTGCGTCGCCACGAGGCGCTGGATCGGCAGTGACTCGACGAGCTGCGCCGCGCTCAGGCTGTGGAACAGCGGGGTGCTGCTGAACACGATGCCGTCGAGGCCCCGCGGCAGCCGGTGGTGCTCGCGGTTGAGCTCGGTGAAGTGCGACCGCACGCCGCCGACGACGTCCGTTTCGACACCGGCGTCGTGGAGCGCCTCGCGCAGCAGGGCGATCGCCTCGAGGTCGGCCACGTGCTGTGCCGGCCCGGTGGGCCAGAACGCCGTCACGCGCACGACCGGCAGCCCGCGCAGTGCGAGCGCCCCGTCGCGCACGCGCGTCGGGGCGTCGTCCGCGAGCACGAACCTCACATCGAGGGGACACCCGGATGCCGCCGCCCGGGCGAGCGCCGCACGCCAATTCCGCGTGGCGAGGTCGAGCTCCACCAGCACCGCCGCGGCGGTGGTCGGCGCGTCCGGCGCGGGATCCGGCGCGGTCGCCGCCGAGACGGCGATGTGCGGGAGCGCCGGGCCTTCGGCCAGCCGGATGCGGGTCACGTCGTCCGCATCGGCGGGCGCGGGCTCGCCCGCCACCTCGATGTCGATCGACTGGACGACCCGTTCACCCGCGGCCAGTGGGTAGGGGAACGGCAGCGACAGCGGCCGGCTGTACGTCTTGTAGGAGGCATCCGTCCAGTTGCGCTGGTCCTCCATCTCGAACACGTCGCCGTCGAAGCGGACCGCGACGTCGAGGCCGCCGTGCGACCACGCGAGCCCCGAGATGTCGAATGCGGGCTGGTGCGGGCTGATGCGCGAGGGATACGCGGATGCCTCGACCCCGCCGTCCGGGTGCGTCACGCGCAGCGGCGCCCCGGCGAGCGCCGGCGGGTGCAGCACGACCAGCCCCGTGCGGTTGGTCGGGAACGCGGTCAGGGACTCGAGATCGGTGAGCACGCGCAAGCGCCCGCCGCGGACCTCGGCGCGCACCACCCCGCGCAGGTCGCTGCCGAGCCCCGCCGAGTGCACGTGCAGGGTCAGCGCGAGATCCGACGCGTCGACGCGGTCCACGACCAGCGTCGCGGTGTCCCAGTTGCGATCGCGCACGACGGCGCGCACCGAGCGCAGCACGATGCGTCCGTCGCAGGCGAGATCGGCGAGCTCGTCGCCGCGCACTTCCAGCGACCAGCGTCCGCTTCGCCACGGCCGTGCCTCGTCCGTGTGCCACGAGTCGGTCATGCGTCCCATCCTCGTCCCGTTCCGTCGTCCGTTGCGGGCAGTCGCCGCGCGCTCGCCGCACCCGCCCGATGCGGCGTCAGATCGTCATGCCGCCGTCGACGGCGAACAACGCGCCGGTCGCGAAGGCCGCGTCGTCCGAGGCGAGGAACACCATGATGCCCTCGACGTCGGCGGGGGCGCCCGCGCGTCCCATCGGGATGCGGCCGATGATGGCGGCGCGCGCCTCGGGGTCGCTCGTGATCGTCGTCACGAGCGACGTCTCCGTGTACGCCGGCACCACCGTGTTGACGCGGATGCCGCGATCGGCGTAGGCCGAGGCGACCGTGCGGGCGAGACCGTGGATGCCGGCCTTCGAAGCGCTGTACGCGGTGAAGTCCTTGCCCTCGCCGTTGACGCCCGTCGGGCTTCCGGTGAGGATGATCGACCCGCCCGCGCCGTGCTCGAGCATCGACCGCACGGCGTGCTTGACGGTCAGGAAGGTCCCCGTCAGGTTGATGTCGATCGTGCGCTTCCACACGTCGAGGTCGAGGTCGGCGGCTGCGGCATCCTGCCTGAACAGCTGCACGCCCGCGTTCGCGACGACGACGTCGGGGGCCCAGCCCTCGGCGCCGAGCAGGCCGAACGCGGCCTCGACCGACGCCTCGTCCGAGATGTCCATGACGGCGGCCCGAGCCGTCTCGCCGATCGCGTCGGCGGCGGCCGACGCGGCTGCGGCGTCGCGGTCGGCGATGACGACGCGCGCGCCCTCACGGGCGAAGCGCTCGGCGACCGCCCGCCCGATGCCGGTGCCGGATCCGGTGACGAGGGCGGTCTTTCCCTGCAGTCGTGACACGGGTGCTCCTCAGCGCTCGATGTGGTCGAGGTGGAGCATACGCGCGAGGTTCTTGTCGAGCTCGTCGTCGCGGAAGATCTTCTTCCAGTCGTCCTTGATGATGCTCTCGCGGCCATAGTCCATCGCGATGAGGCAGGCGTCCGAGAACGGGTTGTCGCCGCGGAGTCCGTTGGCCAGTGCCACCTGTGTGTGGCCGTAGAGGATGCTGCGGGCCGCGGCCTCGGGAACGCCCATGGTGTTGACCGTCTCGTGCAGCGCCTCGTTCAGGAGGGCGCCGATCATGCAGGCGACGGTCTCGACGAGTGTCGGCTCCAGCTGCGCGAGCTGCTTGACGCTCACCCAGTGCACGTCGATCACGGGCGCGTAGATGGCGCGCACGGTGGCCTCGACGATCGCCTTCTTGGCGGGGTCGTCGGACTCGACGGCGGCGATGGCGTCCTGGGGGGCGGCGATGCCGCCGAAGGTGTCGGCCCACTCTTCGGGGCTCTGCCGCTGCAGGAAGATCGACGGGTGGCACGGGTGCGCGACGGCCTGCACGACGTCCTCGCGCGTGGTGAGCAGCCCCGCGTACGCGGCGGCCGGGTCGAGCGTCAGGACGATCGCACCCGACTTGAGCTGCGGCACGAGGTCGGCGGTCACCGACTGCAGCGCCAGGTCGGGCACGGCCAGCACGACGATGTCGGCATCGGCGACCGCGACGGCGGCATCCGTCAGCTCGCGACCCGCCTCGACGGTGCGCTCGCGCCCGGCAGGCGAGTTCTCGACATATGCGACCTGGTGGTCGGTCTTCACGAGGTTGTTGGACACGCGCATGCCCATCTTGCCGCCCGCGCCGACGACGGCGATCTTGAAGGTCTCGGTGGTGGTGCTCATGAGTGGCTCCTCAGGTACTCGATGGTGGTGCGGGTCCATTCCCGCTCGGTGCGGACGGTGGTCTCGGCGTCGCCCTGCCACGACAGCCAGTGCTCGACGACCTCGTTGACGCCGCGTTCGCGAGGCCGGACGGTCTGCAGCAGGTGCGGGTAGTCGTGCAGGCCCTCGCCCATGGCGGCGCCGCCGTAGGTGAAGCCGACCCAGCCGGGCTGACGGGCGAAGGCGAAGTCCTTGACGTGCACGTTCTTGACGAGCGGGGCGGTCTGCTCGACGCAGTCGCGCGGCCGTTCGAGGCGCGCGACGACGTTGGCGGGGTCGAGGCACACGCCCAGCCGCGGGCTGTCGATGCTCCCGATCAGTGCGACGAGCTCGGCCGTCGACACCTGCTCGTACGTCTCGAGGGCGAGGTCGACTCCGGATGCCTCGTACGCCGGCAGCGCGGCGCGCAGCCACTCCTCGGCCTGGGTGAGCGTCGGCCGCGTCTCAGGCGAGTACAGCATGCTGCGTACGAGGCCCGCGTCGAAGCGGGCCGCGAGGTCGAGGAACCGGGCGAGCCGATCGGGCTCGACGCCCTTGGTGCCGAGCTCGATCGTGAGACCGAGGTCGCGGGCCGCTGCCGCGGCGTCGGCGAGCTCGTGGTCGTCCATCGCCTCCAGGGGGGCGTAGTCGCAGATCTGGAACAGGTCGACGCTCTGGGCCTTCGTCGCCTCGAACGCGCCGGTCAGCGACAGCGGCTCGTCGACGAGATCGGAGTGCTGCCAGAAGAAGGCGTAGGTGCCCAGGCCGATCACGCGGCGGCCCCCGCATCCGGTCCCCGACCCTGACCGGGCCCCTGAGCCTGACTCGGTCCCTGAGCCTGACCCGGTCCCTGAGCCTGTCGAAGGGTCGCGAGAGCCGAGGCCTCGTCGAGCACGGCGACGAGGGAGTCGGGGTCGTGCGCGAACCGCCCGAGGAACAGGCCGTCGACGGTGTCGCCGAGGCGGGTGAGCAGGTTGGGGCCGGCCGAGCCGCCGTAGATGACGGCGGAGCCGGTGCGTCCGAGGTCGGCCCGCAGGGCGGCCGTGATCGCCGTGGTGACGGCGGCGATGTGCGCGGCGGGGGCGGGCTCCGGTGCGCCGATCGCCCACACCGGCTCGTAGGCGACGATGACCGGCCCGGTGGGGGCGCCGGCCAGGTCGGCGGCGAGCTGCGCGACCGTCGCGGCGGCGGCATCCCTCTCCGAAAGGCGCTCGGTCTCGCCGACGCACAGCACCGGCATGAGCCCGTGGGCGAGAGCGGCGGCGGCCTTGCGGGCGATGACGGCGTCGGTCTCGCCGAACAGGCGGCGGCGCTCGGCGTGCCCGATCTCGGCCACCGCCACGCCCACCTCGGCGAGCTCGGTGGCGGTGACCTCGCCGGTGTACGGGCCCGGCTCGAACTCCGACACGTCCTGTGCGCCGACGAGCACGGGCGTGCCCGCGAAGGCCTCGGCCGCTGCCGGGATCTGCAGGTAGGTCGGGATCACGAACACGCGCACGGCGCCCGAGGCCACGGCGGGGTGTGCGCCGGCGCGCGCCGCGAGGTCGGCGAACCAGGCCCGCGCCCGCTCATGCCCGAAGTAGGTCTTGAGGCTCACCCCGACCGTGACGGGCGCGGCCGCGCCGTCCCTGCGGGTCACGGACTCCGCAGAGGGGGGCGGATCCGGCAGGACCCCGGCCGAATCCGGCGGATCCGGTGAGATTCTGCGGAGTTCGTGCGTCGACATCAGCAGCTGCCTGTGGTCTCGAACTCGTCGATGACGGCGACCTTGTCGGCCGAGGCCGAGGCGGTGTCGAAGCGGTAGGTCAGCCACTCGCGCACCAGCCGGCGGGCGAGCTCGATGCCCACGACCCGCTGGCCCATCGTCAGCACCTGTGCGTTGTTCGACAGCACGCCGCGCTCGACCGAGAAGGAGTCGTGCGCGGTGACGGCGCGGATGCCGGGCACCTTGTTGGCCGCGATCGCGACGCCCAGGCCCGTGCCGCAGATGAGGAGGGCGCGGTCGGCGTCGCCCGCGGCGACCCGCTGCGCGGCCTCGATCGCCACCTTCGGGTACGGGGTGTGGCCGTCGGCGTCCACGCCGACGTCGACCACCGACACGACGCCGGGGTTGTGCTCGAGGTCCTGCTTGAGGATCTCCTTGTAGTCGAAGCCGGCATCGTCGGCGCCGATCACGATCCGCAGCGGCCGGGCGCTCTCAGTCGACATGTGCGTTCTCCTTGTCGTCGTTGTGGGCTGCGGCCGCGGCGGCGAGCGTGTCGCCCACGGCGGTCGCGATGAGCGCGAGCGAGATCGCGCCGGGGTCCGGGGTGCCCACGCTGTTCTGGCCGTGCGTGCGGGCACGACCCATGCGGGGGAGCAGGGCCGCGGTCGCCTCCGCGGCGGAGGTCGCGGCGGCCGCGGCGGCCCGCCACGCCTCGACGAGCCCGCTGTCGTCGATGCCCTGCGACAGCGTCGCGGCGAACGGCACGAGGGCGTCGACGAGGGTCTTGTCGCCGACCTCGGCCTTGCCGTAGTCCATGACGCCCTGCGCGCCGGCGGCGACGCCGGCGGCGACCGCGGCCGCGTCGGGGGCGCCCGCGTCGCCGAGGCGGGCCGAGATCGCCGTGAGGATGACGCCCCACAGTGCGCCCGACGTGCCGCCGGCCCGGTCGGACCACGCGTCGGCCGCCCGCTCGAGGGTCGTACGCGCGCCGGCTCCGGCCTCGACCGCGTCGGCGGCCGCGACGAGGGCCGCACGCGAGCCGCGCTGCATGCCGATGCCGTGGTCGCCGTCGCCCGCGATCGCGTCGATCCGGCCGAGCTCGTCCACGTGCGCGTCGACGGTCTCGGCGATCGTCCTCACTGCGGCGAGCACGACCGCGGCGACGGCTCGGGATGCCTCGTCGCCGGGTGCGACGACGGCATCGGCGGCTGCCGCCTCGAAGGCGGCGGCATCCCGTTCCTGGGGAGCGACCGAGCCGCGGCGGTACGCGGGAGTGTCGACGGGAGCCTGCCACAGGGCCTCGAGCGTCTCGTCGAGCCAGAACAGCGTGAGCGAGGTGCCGGCCATGTCGAAGCTCGTGCAGTACTCGCCGACGTGCGGATCGACGACTTCGATGCCCGCCGTGGCGAGCAGCTGTGCGATGCGCCGGTAGACGACGAACATCTCCTCGTACTTGAGCGAGCCCAGGCCGTTGAGGATCGGGACGACCCGGGCGCCCTCGGCCTCGACCCCGTCGGGCACCTCGGCCAGCAGCTTCTCGACGAGCAGCTCGGCCAGACCGTCGGCGGTCGGGATGCCGGTCTCGTCGATGCCGGGCTCGCCGTGGATGCCGAGCCCGATCGCCATGCGCCCCTCGGGCACCGTGAACAGCGGCTGCTCGGCGCCGGGCAGGGTGCAGCCGGTGAAGGCGACGCCGAACGATCGCGTCCGCTCGTTCGTGAGCCGCGCCAGCCGCGTCACCTCGGCGAGGTCGGCGCCCGCTTCGGCGGCCGCGGCCGCGATGCGGAAGACGGTGAGGTCGCCCGCGATGCCGCGACGCTTGTGCTTCTCGTCGCGGGTCGCGCTGACGATGTCGTCGGTGACCGTGACGGTCGCGCACGCGATGCCCTCCGCGCGCAGGCGCTCCTGCGCGGCGTCGAAGTTGAGGACGTCGCCGGCGTAATTGCCGTAGGAGAAGAACACGCCGCCGCCGTTGTCGGCCGCCTTCGCGACCGCGTACACCTGCTGGGTCGACGGCGAGGCGAACAGGTTGCCCATCGCCGCGCCGTGCGCGAGTCCTGGGCCCACCAGTCCGCCGAACGCGGGGTAGTGGCCCGAGCCGCCTCCGACGACGACCGCGACCTGACCGGCCGGGGACACCGTCGCACGCACGACGCCACCCGGCACCCGGCGCACATAGCGCTCGTTCGCCGCCACGAAGCCGTCGATCATCTCGTCCGCGAAGTCCGCGGGCTCGTTCCAGAGCCGGGTCATCGGGCGTCGCCGTTCGCGGTGCCGGCCGGCGCAGAGGCGCGGGAGGCCGCATCCGGGCCCTCCGCGTCGTCGACCTCGACGGGGTTGATGCGGTTGCTGCGGGCCAGCAGCACCATGAGCACCGCCGAGACGAGCATCACGATGCCGACGATGAACATCGGCACCTCGTAGCCGCCGGTCCAGTCGTGCACCGCGCCGGTGACGAACGGAGCGGAGAAGCCGGCGAGGTTGCCGATCGTGTTGATCAGCGCGACGCCTGCGGCGGCCGCGGCGCCCGTGAGGAAGCGCGTGGGAAGCGTCCAGAAGTTGGGGAGGGCGGCGAAGATCGCGCACGCCGTGACCGTGATGACGGCGATCGTCGCGGCGGGCGACCCCATGAACAGCGCGAGCGGGATGCTGACCGCGCCGGCGACCGCGGGACCGGCGATGTGCCACGTCTTGAGGCCGCGCTTGGAGGCGCTGCGCGACCAGAAGTACATGACGATCGCGGCGGGGAGGTAGGGGATCGCCGTGATGAGGCCCTTCTGCAGCGTGTCGAAGGTCTGCCCGGTCTGCGTCTGGAAGCCCTCGATGATCGTCGGCAGGAAGAACGCCAGCGCGTACAGGCCGTAGATGAAGCCGAAGTAGATGAACGAGAGCACCCACACGCGACCGCTCTTGAAGGCGAAGCGCGCCGACACGTGGCCGTGCTCCTTCTTCTGGGTCGCCGCCTTCTCGCGGTCGAGGGCGTCGGTGAGCCACACCTGCTCGTCTCGCGTGAGCCACTTGGCGTCTGCCGGCCGGTCCTTCAGATAGAACCAGGCGACGATGCCGACCACGATCGCGGGGATGGCCACGCCGAGGAACATGAACCGCCAGCCCTCGAGGCCGAGCGCGCCGTGCTGCTGGATGAGCCAGCCGGCCAGCGGGGCGCCGATCACGGTGGTGAGCGGCTGGGCCAGGTAGAAGAGCATCAGGATGCGCCCGCGGTACTGCGCGGGCACCCACAGGCTCAGGAACAGGATCGCGCCGGGGAAGAACCCGGCCTCTGCCACGCCGAGCAGGAAGCGCAGCACGACCAGCTGCTCGAAGTTCTGCACCCACGTGAACAGCAGCGCGACGACGCCCCAGCTGACCATGATGCGCGAGAGCCACCGGCGCGCGCCGAACTTGTGCAGCGCCAGGTTCGAGGGCACCTCCAACAGGATGTAGCCGATGAAGAAGACGCCTGACGCGAATCCGAACTGAGCCGCGCTGAGGCCGAGGTCTTCGTTCATGCCGTTGGGGGCGGCGAACCCGATCGCCGTGCGGTCGAGGTAGTTGATGAAGAACATCAGCGCCACGAACGGCACGAGGCGGATCGACACCTTGCGGATCGTCGAGCGCGCCACGGGCGGTGCGGCAGCGGTGGTCTGGTTCTGGTCCACGTTGACTCCTGGCTCATCGACGGTGATCGAGATGGATGACCCTAGTGTGGCAAACCGGTTGACCAAAAGCAAGAACCGGTTGACCAAATCTTTCCTGAGGAGTGCCAGCAGGCTAAGTTGTTCGCATGCCCGCGTACCCAGACGACCGCTCCGCCGAGATCACGGCCGCCCTCGGGGCGCTTCCGAGCGGAACGCCCGTGTCGGAGGTCGCACGGCGGCTCATGGACCTGTTCACCAGCGGCGAGCTCGAAGCCGGAACGCGGCTGCCGCCCGAGCGGCAGCTGGCGGCGACGCTCGGCGTGGGGCGCTCCGCCGTGCGCGAGGCGCTCGCCGCGCTCGAGATCCTCGGCATCGTCGACGTCCGCCCGGGCTCGGGCACCTATCTCCGGGGTACCGCGAGCGAGCTGCTGCCGCAGACGCTGCGCTGGGGGCTGCTCATCGGCCGGAAGAACACCGCCGAGCTGCTCGAACTGCGCTCCGGCCTGGAGATCTACGTCGCACGGCTGGCCGCCGGGCGAGCCGCGGCATCCGATCGCAGCGCCCTCCAGTCGTCGCTCGAGCGCATGCGCACCGGCGTCGGCGACCTGAAGTCGTTCGCCCGCGCCGACCTCGACTTCCACAACGCGCTCGCCGCTGCGGCCGCGAACGACACGCTCGTGGACCTGCTGCACGTGGTGCGCTCGCTCCTGCAGGTGTACGCGGACCGCGCGGTGCACGACGAGGCCGAGGCGCGCGCGGCCATCGACGAGCACGACACCGTATACCGTGCGGTCGAGGCGGGGGATGCGGATGCCGCAGCCTCGGCGATGGCGACCCACATGGCCACCGCGTCCGAGCGCCTCGCCGCGGCAGCCGCCGGCTGACTCGTCCGCTCAGGCCGGGGTGGCAGCCTGGCGTGCGGCCCGGATCGCCGCGTCACGCCGAATCCGTGCCTCGACGTGATGGTCGACCGGCGTGATCGCGAGGGTGCGTTCGACCATCGCCCGCAGGAACCGCGCCGGGTGCAGCTCGTCGGGCACGCGGTCATCGAGCACGATCGACACCGCCGGCAGGACCGCGATCGCGGCGTCGAGCTCGGCGCGGACGGCGGCCGGCGCCGCGGCGGTGTCGACGGCGCCCGGATCGTCGAGTGCGAACAGCTGGTCCGGATCGCCGGTCGTCTCCAGTCCCGCCTCGGGCCCGGACTCGGGCTCGTTGACGTCGTCGCCGTCCGCGGGCGGGTCCTGCGCGTAGTCCATCAGGACGAGGGCGACGGCGTCGTACGCGTCGTCCTCCTGGCCGAGCTTGCCGAGCAGATCGATCAGCCAGGCGGCCTTGGCCGACTCCTTCTCGTAGATCGTCGTGCGCAGGCCGAACACGAACCCGAGCGAGGCGAGGGGATGCCGCAGCCGCAGGTTCTTCGCGTCGCCATAGGACTCCTCGACGCGGTTGGCGGCGTTCTTTCCGAATGACGAGTCCATGCGCTTGGTGCTGATCAGCATCTCGGGCCCGGTGCGCCAGTCGGACAGGACGACGTCGACCTGCTTCTGGTAGTTCTTGCCGAGGATCTTCGCCTTGCCGGCGACGAGCCCGGACTTCGACCCGCTGATGCGGATGCGCTCTTCGAGCGCCGCCCGCTCGCCACCGCGCGTGGGTGTCGCCTCGAGCAGCGCCGCGAGGGCGGCCGGCATGATGCGGGGGTCCGATTCGCGCGGCCACACCGCGTCGGGGTCGAAGCCGGCGCGGCGCAGCTCGTACCCGATCCACACGTCGAGCGCGAGAGCGGGCACGCCGGACTGCGAGTTCGCGCCGAGGTGCAGGGGCACGCCGAGCAGCAGCCGGAGCGTCTCGAAGTCCGGCCGGTACGCGACGACTCCGCCCTCGACCGCCCACGGCGAGGAGTGGCCGCCGGTGGTCGCCCGCTCGACGATGCGGTCGAACAGCGCCCAGCCCTGCTCGGCGATGGACGGCTTCCTGATCGGCACGGAGTGGGTGTCCTTCGATTCGGCGGCGGAGTGCGTGCGCCGGTCGGCGCGCGGGCGTTTCAGCGGGCGGTGCGGGAGCGGGCGACGCGCCGCTCCATGAGCCTTCGGTGTGCTGCGCGGACGGCATGCAGGTCATCCTCCGACGGCAGATCGCGGTCGGCGAAGAGTGCCTCGTCGATGCGCTGCACGGCGTCCCACAAGCGCCCCGCGGCGAGGTCTGCGGCCACGACGTCGCGCACCGCGCGCAGCTCGGCGGCTCGTTCGGCGATGAGGTCGGCGGAGGGGACGGACCAGCGGTCGGCCTCGCGCGGTTCGATCTTGAGGATGCCGCCGCCGTACGCCCGGCCCACCATCTCGGCGTTGAGCACCGTCACCGAGTTGAGGCTCGCGAGAGGCAGGAGGTCGCGCCCGATGTCGCGCAGCGCCGGATCGAGATACACGCCGTGCACGGAGTTGAGGTGGTGGACACCGGCCTCGTTCGTCGTGAGACGGGGGGTGTCGGCGTTCATGCACGTGAGCAGCAGATCGGCCGGGGGCACGAGCGGCACGCGGTACCAGGGCGTGCGCGTGCGGCATTTGTACGCCTCGTGGACCCGCTCGCGTTCGCCGGAGCGCACGTACCGCTTCGCCGCCGGCGAGAGCGTCTCGGCCGAGGGGCGGAACATCAGCGTTGCTCGCCCGGTGGCGCCGAGCTCGGCGAGCAGCGCGGGCGTCAGCGCGAGTCCGCGCAGGTGGCTGCTGCCCGGGGGCGAGAGCGGCACGAGTTCGGACGGGTCGAGCTTGAGCTTCGCCGCCTGCGCGGGGCTCAGCGTGAACCAGCCGTTGTTGCCGGTGACGATGCCGAGCGTCGTCTCGCCCCACGCCTTGAGCGGGACGAACGCGCCCGCCTGGCGCAGCGAGTGCAGCGGCTCGATCGCGTCGGGGTCGACGAGCGCGCTGTTCCACTTGTCAGAGGGGTCGGCCGGTGTGAAGGTCAGCCCCTCGGGGAGCGCCGTGAGCCCGGCCGCGTTGGTCGTCTCGTACACGGTGGCATGGCGGCTAGCGCCTTCGTCGAAGCCGGAGGCCATCAGCAGCACGACGTCGGCCTCGGCCTCGGGGAAGACCTGCTCCGTGAACAGCACCAACTCGAGACGCGCGAAGCGCTCGAACAGGAACCGCCGCACCGGTGCGGCGTAGTTGACGCTCAGCAGCTCGGCCGGCAGCACGAGGCCGAGGCGTCCGCCGGGCCGCAGGTGCAGCGCCGACTGGACGGTGAATGCCGCCCAGCTGGAGGCGAGGCCGGTCAGTGCGACACCCGCCCGGAAGGCCGCCTCGCGGGCGCGGGCGCGGGCCTCGCCGGTGAACTGCTGGTACCGGATGTAGGGCGGGTTGCCGATCACCGCGTCGAAGCGCGCCTCGGGCTCGACGTTGAAGAAGTCGTCGACGATCAGCGCCGGCGAGCCGCCGATGCGCTCGATGCGCTCACGACCGACCTCGGCGCTGTGGGGGTGGATCTCAATGCCGCTCACCGCGGGGGGCTCGGCCGCGCCGAGGTCGCGCAGCCGTCGCACCGCCTCGACGAGGAACGCGGCGTCGCCGGCGGACGGCTCGAGGACGGCATCCGTCCCCTCGCGGATCGCCCACTGCGCGAGGAAGCGCGTGATCGCCGGAGGCGTGAAGAACGCGCCGCGCGCCTTCCGCGCACCCGCCGAGTCGTCGGCGGCTCGCTCCAGCATTTCCGGCACGATACTCATTCTCGCCCACCTTCTCGTTCGGGTTCCGACATGACGCGCACGCGGTCGAAGACGTGTTCGACGGTACGGGCGGGGTCCGACATGCAGCGGAACCGCGAGTCGCAGACCAGGCAGGATGGAGAGGTCGACCGGATCTGAGGGGGAGTGCGATGGCGCGCAACTGGGCGGGCACCTACGAGTACGCGGCGCCGCGGATCGTGACGGCGTCCACCGTCGACGACGTGCAGCGCCTCCTGGCCGAACCCGGTCGCGTGCGTGCGCTCGGCACCCGCCACTCGTTCACGGATCTGCCCGACACGACGGGGACCCTCGTCGACATGACCGGCTTCGCACCCGGGTTCGTGCTCGACGAGGCGGCCGGCGCCGTGACGGTGCCCGCCGGCATCCGCTACGGCGAGCTCGCGGTGTGGCTGCACGATCGCGGCTGGGCGCTGCGCAACATGGGCTCCCTGCCGCACATCAACGTGGGGGGCGCGACGGCCACCGGCACGCACGGCTCGGGCGACGGCAACCAGGTGCTGTCGGCCTCGGTGCGGGCTCTGCGCTACGTCGGCGCCGACGCCGAGGTGCACGAGGTGCGCCGCGGCGACGCCGACTTCGACGCGCTCGTGGTGGGTCTCGGCGCCTACGGCATCGTGGTGTCGCTGACCCTCGACATCGTGCCGGCGTTCCGGCTGCGGCAGGACATCTACACCGGCGTGACGTGGGATGCCGCCCTCTCGCGCTACGACGAGCTCACGTCCGCGGGGTACAGCGTGTCGGTGTTCTCGCGCTGGGAGGAGCCGTCGGTCGGCTTCGTGTGGGTCAAGACGCGGGTCGAGACCGACGATCAGCTGGTCGCCGACACGCTGCTGGACGGCACCCGCACCCTCGGCGACGTGTCGCCCTTCGAGGACGGCGACAACGCCACCGAGATCGGCGGCGTGCCCGGGCCGTGGCTGTTGCGGCTGCCGCACTTCCGCCTCGACGCGCAGCCGTCGTTCGGCGACGAGATCCAGACGGAGTACTTCGTCGACCGGGCCGATGCCGCCGCGGCGCTGGACGCAGTGCGCGCCCTGGGCGACGGCATCCGTCCCCACCTCATCTGGACCGAGCTGCGCACTGCCGCGGCCGACGGGCTGTGGCTGAGCCCCGCCTACGGCCGTGAGACCGTGATCATCCACTTCACCTGGTACAACCACCCCGACGACGTCGTTGCCGCCGTCGCGCGCATCGAGGCCGCGCTGGAGCCCTTCGGGGCCCGTCCGCACTGGGGCAAGGTGCACGGCTTCGATCGCGCCGCGATCGAGCGGGTGCACCCGCGCCTGGCCGACGCGCGCGCCGTGTTCGAGCGCCTCGACCCGGACGGCCGTTTCACGAACGCCCACCTCGAGCGCGTCGGCGTGCGCGAGGCGCGCTGACCGCTTCGGTGGGGGATGCCGGCGGCCCGGCCGCCGGCGTCCCCCGCCGTCGGCCGACACATGACGACGTGAATTGGTCAACCGGTGTTACAGTATCGACGACATCGGTCGTGACGCAGCGACGGAAGGGAAGTCGACGATGACACGGATTCCGAACGGGGAGACCCGCCCGACCGACACCGCGGAGCGCACCTGGACCCTGGGAACGACGCCGTGGCAGCGGATCCCGCCCGTGGGGGCGCCGCGCGCACGCGTGATCATCGACAATGACTTCTCAGGCGACCCGGACGACCTCTACCAGCTGGTGCACCACCTGCTGTCGCCGAGCGTCGACATCCGCCTCGTCGTCGCGTCGCACCTGCGGCCGGACGACCCGTTCGACCCCTCGGGGCGCAGCGCGCAGAACGCCGCGGCCGTCGTGCGCGACGTGTTCGCGCGCATGGGCCTGACCTCGGCCGAGGTCGTCGTCGCCGGCAGCGACGCCCCGCTGCGCGATCGCGCGACCCCGCAGCCGGCGCCCGCCGTCGACGCGATCATCGCCGAGGCCCTGCGCGACGACGTGTCGACGCCGCTGTTCTACGTCGCCGGCGGCGGCCTCACCGACATCGCTTCCGCCTGCCTCGTCGAGCCCCGCATCGCCGAACGCCTCACGCTCGTGTGGATCGGCGGCGCCGAGCACGACGGGCTCGCCGGTGCACCGCCGAATCCAATGCCGATCGAGTACAACCTGCTCATCGACCCGGTCGCAGGCCAGGTCGTCTTCGGCGACTCGACGATCCCGGTGTGGCAGGTGCCCCGCGACGTGTACCGGCAGTGCCTGGTGTCGGACGCCGAACTGCGCGTCCGCGTGGCCGGGACAGGCCCGCTGGGCAGGTACCTCTACGACGAGGTCGCGGTCGTGACGACCATGATCGCGACGCACCTCGGCGGTGCGTCCGAGAGCTACGCGCTGGGCGACTCGCCGCTCGTGCTGCTCACCGCGCTGCAGTCGGTGTTCGAGCCCGACCCGTCGTCGAGCCGGTACGTCACGCGGCCGACGCCCGCGCTCGGCGACGACGGCGCCTATCTCGACGTGCCGGACGCCCGTCCGATGCGCGTGTACACCTGGGTGGACACGCGGCTCATGTTCGAGGACTTCTACCTCAAGCTCGCAGAGTTCGGCCGGTGGCAGTCCGAAGCGGCGACGGGCGCGGCATGACCGCCGCCCGCCCGCGCACGATCGTCACGGCCGACCCCGAGCTCGACGATCTCAACTCGCTCATCCGGTTCCTGCTGTACAGCAACGAGGTCGAGATCGAGGGGCTCGTCTACGCGAGCAGCCGATTCCACTGGCGCGGAGACGGCCGGGGCACCGAGTTCTTCCTTCCCGATCGCGAGTACGCCGCGCCGCAGACGTCATGGCGGTGGGCGCCCGGCGAGCGGTTCATCGATGACGCGGTCGACGCCTACGCCCAGGTGTACGACAACCTCGTCGTGCACGACCCGCGCTACCCCTCGCCCGGGAGTCTGCGCGCCGTGATCCGTGAGGGCAACGTCGACTTCGAGGGCGACACGTCCCGCGAGTCGCCCGGGTCGCAGCTGATCGCGGACGCGCTTCTCGACGAACGGCCGGGGCCGCTGCACCTGCAGCTGTGGGCCGGCCCGAGCACCGTGGCGCGCGCACTCCTGTCGATCGAGGAGCGCTTCGCCGGCACCCCCGAATGGGACCGGATCCACGCCGAGGTGTCGGCGAAGGCGATCATCACGAAGTTCGCCTCGCAGGATGCCTCGTACGACGAGTACATCGCGGTGACGTGGCCCCGCATCCGGGTGATCGAGGTGGCGACCCTCGCCTGGGGGTACCTCGCCCGCCTCACCGTGCCCGCGCACGATCAGCGGCTGCTGAGCGCCGAGTGGATGCACGACAACGTCACGAGCGTCGGCCCCCTGGGCGCGCTGTACCGCGTGTGGGGCGACGGGCGGCAGATGGTGCCCGGCGACCTCACCGACTACTTCCACCTCTCAGGCTTCTCCGCCGACGAGCTGCGCGCGCAGGGCTACCGGGTGTGGACAGATCCGCAGCCGCACGGCGAATGGATCTCGGAGGGCGACACCACCAACATGCTGAATCTGCTGGTGCCGGCGCTGCGCGGGCACGAGGATCCCTCGTACGGCGGCTGGGGCGGACGCTACGCGCGCACCGCCGACGGCGTGGACACGTGGGGCCTGGCCGACGGGGCGATATTCGGCGGCGGGGGCGACGAGGCGTCGGTCACCCGGTGGTTCGCCGCGGCGCAGTCCGACTTCGCCGCGCGCCTGCAGTGGAGCGTCACGCCCCGGTTCGCGGACGCGAACCATCACCCCACGCTGCGGATCGAGCCCGGCGCCGACGTCGACGTCCGGGCCGGCACCGCGGTGCAGCTGACCGCCGTCGTCGACGATCCCGACGGGGACGAGGTCTCGGTGCGCTGGCGGATCGACCACGAGGCCGCCCCGACGGCCGCCGCACTCGACCTCACGTCCGGCAGCCGGGTCGTCATCGGGGTGCCGGGCGACGCGCGCCCCGGCGACACGATCCACGTTGTGGCCGAGGCATCCGACGCCGCCGCCGTGCATCCGCTCACGGCCTGGCAGCGGGTGATCCTCACGGTCGCCTCGGACTGACCAGATCGCCCGGGCGTTCTGGTCAGTCCGTGCTCAGGCGGTGGCGGTGCGGACGGCCTGGTCCACTGCGGCCATCACCTCGGGCGGCGTGAACATGAGCGCGCTCGACAGGGGCCGGCCGGTCGCCCAGACGGTCCCGGCACGCACGGTCTCGGCGCGGGCGGGGTCCGCCTTCTCCAGGGCGTCGAGAAGCGCCCGGTACGCACGCTGGTCGTCGATGACGTCGGCGAGGGACGCCTCGAGCCCGGGCAGGGGCGGCGGCTGCGGCATCCGCTCCGCAGCAACGCGCCACTCGTGCGAGCCCGAGCCTGCCTCGAACGGCGAGTCCGCGCCGGGGAGGTCGACGACGGCGGTCGTGTTCGGCGGGATCACCGCACGGACGACGATCGTGTCGGCGTCCCGCTCCCAACTCGCGGCGGCCTCTCCGTATGGCGTGATGTGCCGGGCGGCGGCGTGTGCGAGCGACGACAGCGGACGCGGCGCGATGCGCAGGCGGCGGTAACCCGGGGCATCGGGGGCGAGGCCCGCGACGACGCGATGCAGCCAATCGGCGACGGCGCCGAGCGCGTAGTGGTTGAACGACGTCATCTCACCCGGGTTGATCGTGCCGTCGGGGAGCATCGAGTCCCAGCGCTCCCACACCGTCGTCGCCCCCATCGTCACGGGGTACAGCCACGACGGGCACTCGGTCTGCAGCAGCAGGCGCTCCGCGGCGGCGAGGTGCCCGCCCGACGCGAGCGCGTCGGCGACCAGCGGTGTGCCGACGAACCCGGTGCCGATCCGGTAGCCGCCCTCACGCACGAGTGCGGCGAGCCGGGTCGACAGCGCGGCGCGAACCGCGGGGTCGTTCACGAGGTCGAACTCCAGCGCCAGCGCGTACGCCGTCGGGGCATCGCTCATCATCCGCCCGGCCGGCGTGACGTACTCGGCGACGAAGGCGGTGCGGCTGCGCTCGGCGAGCGCGCGGTAGGTCTCGGCATCCGCGTCCAGACCGAGCAGCGCGGCAGCGTCGGCAACCATCCGCAGCGAGCGGGCGAGATAGGCCGAGGCGACGATGTCGCCGTCGACCTTGGCCTGGCCGGGCTTGTCGGGCGGGGCGGCAGGGTCGAGCCAATCGCCGAGCTGCATCCGGCCGGCCCACAGGCCGCTGTCGCCGGCATCCGCCCGCACCGCGTCCACCCATGCCCGCATGCTCGGGTACTGGGTTTCGAGCACACCCCGGTCGCCGAAGCGGTCGTGCAGCACGGTCGGCACGACAGTCGCGGCATCGCCCCACGCCGCGGTCGGCCCCAGGCCGCCGAAGGAAGGCAGCGCCGCGGGGATCACGAGCGGAACGACGCCCGACTGCCGCGCCTGCTCGCGTGTCAGGTCGCGCAGCCAGGAGGTGAGGAATCCGGCGCAGTCGTACAGGAACGACGCAGTCGGTGAGAAGACCTGAAGGTCCCCGGTCCAGCCGAGGCGCTCGTCGCGCTGGGGGCAGTCGGTGGGGATCGACACGAAGTTGCCGCGCATGCCCCACACGACGTTGTCGTGCAGCCGGTTCAGCTGAGGGTTCGACGATGCGAACCAGCCCGTGCGGATCATGTCGGTGTGAAGGACGACGGCTTCGACGTCGTCCGGCGCGACATCGAGGCCGGTGATCTCGGCGTAGCGGAAGCCGTAGAACGAGAAGCGGGACTCCAGCACCTCGTCGGCGTCCGACAGATCGAACGTCGCCGTCGCTTGCGCGTTGCGCAGCGGCCGGACGCCGAGCTCGCCGTGCTCGAGCACTTCGGCGTGACGGATCACGACGCGGGCTCCCGCCTCCCCGCGGGCGCGGACACGCACGCGGCCCACGAGATTCTGGCCGAAGTCGAGGATCGTGCCGCCTGACGGTGTGGACACGACAGCCGCCACCGGAAGGGTCTCGATCCGGCGCACCGGCGGAGCGATGCGGGCCTCGGGGACGGGGACCTCGTCGTAACCGGGACGGGCGGACGCCCCCACGCGTACGGGCGTCCACCGGCTGTCGTCGAAGCCCGGCGCCGACCAGCCCGGCAGAGAGCGCCGGAGGTCCTGGTGCTCGCCCGCGTAGATGCCGCTCTCGACGACCGGGCCGTCGCCCGTGGCGGACCAGCCTTCGCCGGTCGCGGCGAGGGTCTCGACCGTCCCATCGGCGTACGTCACCCGCACCTGCGCGAGGAACGTCGGCTGGGTGCCGTAGAGCCGGTCGGCGTAGGTGAAGAAGCCGTATCGCTCGGTGTACCAGGCGCCCGCGATGGTCGCGCCGAGGACGTTCTCACCCTGGCGCACGAGCGCGGTCACGTCGACGGTCTCGTGCACCAGCCGGTCGCGGTAGGCCGTCCAGCCCGGTGAGAGAACGTCGTCCGACACGGCCGCGCCGTTGATCTCGGGCTCGGCGACGCCGAGGGCGGTCCAGAAGAGCAGTGCGCGCTCGATGGGCCTGTCGAGCATGAAGGTCGTGCGCACCAGCGCCGGCTGCGCTTCGCGGTCGGGGGCGGCGAGGCCGACGGGCCGCGCAGTCCACTCATGCTCGGCGAGGAAGCCCGACTCGAGGCGCAGCGGATCGCTCCAGGCGGTCCGGTCGCCGGAGACAGAGCCGGCGCGGACCGACACCGCGCGCGTCTCGCCCGGGACGAGCGGCGCGAACGGCCACGCGACGAGCACGGACTCACCGCCGTCGAGGCTCACGGTGTCGCGGCCGTCCGTGAGGTCGACACCGGACTGCTGCCACTCGGCCGGTGCCTCGACAGTCCAGCTCAGGCGCGGGGTGGGCGTCGCCACGAAGGCGCTGTCGGTGCGCAGCTCGGCGCGAAGCGTCGCGACGCGAGGGACGCCCGGCGCAGCGCCCACACCGAGCGACGCGGGAGATGCGGCATCCATCAGTCGTCGTCGCCCTCGGCCGTCCAGCTCGTCACGGCGACGTCTCCCTCGACGGCGTAGACGCCGATCACGCGACCGGTGAACGACTCGGCGACCTCGGACGACAGGAAGCGGCCGTCGACCTCGGCGAGCTCGGCGCGTGCACCGCCGACGGGGGTGAACGCGAGCCGGAACACGTCGCTCGTCGAGACCATGCGCCAGCCCGCGCCGGGCGTCACCGAGTCCAGGTGGAGGTCGGCCACCCCGCCCGCGAGGGGCGCGGACCACTCCTGGAGCAATCCGCCCAGGGCCGCCCTCGCCGTCACCGCGCCGCCGCCGGCCTCGATCTCGAGGTGGAAGCCCTCGTCGTAGCGCACGACCAGGCCGCCGACGCCGTCGCTGACGTCGACGCGCACGGTGACGGAGTTGTTCAGATGCTCCTGGCGGCGGCCGACGAAGACGGGCCGCGGGTCGGACGGCGTCGTTCCGTCGGCGTGCAGCACGAGCGCGCCGGGACGCGAGCCGAGGTCGGCGACATCGGTCGGCAGCCGGCGGATGCCGACCCACTCGGCGTCGAGCGGCTCGTCGGGGGTGAAGGCGATCTCGACCCGCGTGCCGGGGCGAGGATTGCGCTCGACGGGCGCGATGGCCGGCCAGCCGTCGTGCCAGCTGACCGGAGTGACGAACGTCTCGCGGCCGAGTGCCGAGAAGGCGCGGGTGCCGCTGCGCGGCCGGACGCCCAGCAGCACGCACAGCCATTGCCCGCCCGGGCCGAGGACGAGGTCGCCGTGGCCGGTGTTCTGGATCGGACGAGGCGTCGACCGTGCCGAGACGAGCGGGTTGCCGGGGGCGCCGTCGAACGGACCCTCGGGGGCGTCGCTCCGGGCGATCGAGATCGAGTGGCCACGCTCGGTGCCGCCTTCGGCGATCATGAGGTACCACGCGCCGTCGATCTCGTAGAGGTGCGGCGCCTCGGGGAACATCAGGCCCGTGCCCGACCACAGCGAGCGGGGCTCTTCGAGCGCGCGATGCGTCCCGAGGTCCACCCGCACCTGCTGGATACCCAGATGGGCGGGCTGGTTCGGGTCGAGGGCCCCGGTCAGCTGCAGGCCGGAGAACGTGATGTAGCAGGTGCCGCCGGCATCCCACGCGATGTCGGGGTCGATGCCCTCGATCGTGCCGGTGCCGTCGACCTTCGACAGCAGGTCGCCGTCGCTCCACGGACCCGCCGCGTCGTCCGCCGTGAAGTGCAGCATGCCGCGGCCCATCGCGTCGGTGATCACGAGATGGAACACGCCGTCGTGGTGGCGGATCGTCGGCGCCCAGGCGCCGCCGCCGGTCGGCACGTCCTCGACGCCCAGCTGACCCGGTCGCGTCGCGACGTGGCCGATGAGCTCCCACGTCTCGAAATCCGTCGAGCGGTGGATCGGGATGCCGGGCAGGTACTCGAACGTCGACGTGGCGAGGTAGTACACACCGCCGACCTCGACGACGCTGGGGTCGGGATGGAAGCCGTTGATGAGCGGGTTGTAGAGCGTGGTCACGGTGTCTCCGGTGGGGGTCAGGAAGCGAGCAGGGCGCCGAGCTCGTGGGCGATCGCGGCGGCGCGGGGGTCGGCGCCGCCCGGCCAGGCGGCGCGGGCGATGGTCCAGGCGAAGGCGACGCCCGTGTCGGGATCCACGCACGCGAGCGCGCCCATCGCGCCGTCGTGGCCGAACGCGCGCGGGCCGCCGAACGCGACGGCGGTGTTCGGCTTCTGGAAGACGATGGCGTGGGCGCGGTCCGGCATGCCGAGCACCTCGTCGTCGCCGTGGACCTGCTGCTGACCGATCTGGGCCACCGTGTCGGGCGAGAGGAAGGCGGCCCGGCCGTCGACGCCCGTGACCGCGGCGGCGAACAGCCGCGCCAGCCCGCGTGCCGTGCCGGTCCCGGAGCCCGCGGGATGCCCGTAGCGCCAGCTGACCTCGTCGTTGCCGAGATCGACGGGCGGCCCGGGCGTCGTCCAGGTGTGCAGCCCGAGCGCGGTCGGCTGCATCGTCGTCGTGTCCGAGACAGGGCGGATCATCGGGAGCACCGGGGCCCGGCGCGCCTCCTGGTCGCGCGGCAGGCCGAGGTAGAAGTCCACGTCGTGCGGTGCGCGGATCTCCTGCTCGTAGTACTCGTGGAGCGTGCGACCGGTCACCCGGTACACGAGCTCCGAGGCGAGGTTCCCGATCGTCACCGCGTGGTAGCCGAATGCGCTGCCCGGCTGCCAGAACGGCCACGTGTCGGCCAGTCTCGCCGCCGCGGCGTGGTCGTCGAGCAGCTCGGCCCACGTCAGCTGCGGGGTGGCCTGCGGAAGCCCGGCCTGGTGCGACAGCAGCTGGCGCACGGTCACGCGGAGCTTGCCCTTCGCTGCGAACTCTGGCCAGTAGTGCGCCACCCGCTCGTCGAGGTCGAGTTCGCCGCGCTCGACGAGCAGGCCGATCGACAGGCCGATCGTGTTCTTGGTCACCGAGTACGGCACGAGGACCGAGTCCTCGGCGAGGTGCGGTCCTCCCCACGCGTCGAGGACGGGCGCGCCGTCGTGGAACGCGGCGACCTGGAACGACAGATCGGGATCGGCGGCGAGGGAGCGGTCGAGGCGCTCGACGATGTCGTCGAGACGTTCGTCGGCGGTGCCGCGCAGATGCGGAGAGGTGAGCAGGGAGAGGGTCATGCCGGGGCTCCTTCGGTGTGCCACGCCAGTGTGAGCGGCAGATCCGCCACCGACGCGCCGACACGCAGGGTGTACGCGCCCGGCTCGACCACCCATTCGCCCGCCCAGTGCGCGAGGCGCCGTGCCGGCACCGGGATCGTGGCGGTCACGGTCTCGCCGGGCGTGGCCTGCACCGGGGCGAACCCGACGAGCCAGCGCACCGGGCGCTCCACCGCCGAGTCGGCACGCTCGGCGTAGACCTGCACGACCTGCTTGCCCGGGCGGTCGCCGGTGTTCTCGAGCGTGACCTCGAGGGCGTCGCCGATGCGCTGCGCGGAGCCGAACGCCCACGACGTGTAGCCGAGCCCGTGTCCGAAGGGGAACGCGGGGGCGGCGGCATCCCCGTCGCGCAGCCATGCGCGATAGCCGATGTGCAGGCCCTCGCGATAGTCGAGGCGGCCGCCTTGCGGCGTGACGTCGGTGACGGGCACGTCGGCGAGCGACGCGGGCCACGTCGTGGGGAGCCGTCCGCCGGGCTCGGCGGCACCGGTGAGCACGTCGGCGATCGCGTGGCCGAACTCCTGCCCGCCGAAGTAGCCCTGCACGACCGCGTCGACCTCGTCGGCCCACGGCAGCACGACCGGCGAACCGGCGTTGACGACGACGATCGTGGGCGTACCGGTGGCGGCGACGGCGCGCACCAGGTCGTCCTGGCGTCCCGGAAGGTCGAGGCTCGTGCGGTCGTAGCCCTCGGACTCGACCCTGGCGTTGGTGCCCACCACCACGACGGCGACATCGGATGCCTCGGCCTCGGCCACCGCGCGCGCGATGAGCTCGTCGGGGTCGGTGCGTTCGGGGGCGATGCCGAGCGTCGCGCTGAGCGCGCCCGACAGCGCGCCGGCGTCGGCGCGTGCGAACTCGACCCGCACCGCGGTCTCACGCCCCGCCTCGACGTGCACGGTCGCGGTGATCGACGGCGGGTTGAGGAACGCGGCGCCGAGGTCCGTGCCCTCGATGACGGGGGAATCGTCGAGCACGAGCACGTCGTCGACGAACAGGCGGCCGGGATTGGCGCCCGCGAAGCCCAGTTCGATGTCGCCGGTCTCGGCCGGTGTGTACAGCGTCTCGAAGACGACCGTCGCGCTCGCCGAGATGGGCGCATCGCCGCCGAACCACACGAGGGCGGTCGACCGGCGGTTCTCGGCGAACAGCTCGGTGCCCTCGGCGTCGAAGAAGGCGACGCGCACGCCCGCCTCGCCCGTCGCCGGGTTCGTCAGCTGGTCGAGCGGGATCTCGGAGACGCCCTCCTGCACCACCGCGCCGAGCGCGAAGCGCACCTCGGCGCCGGGCAGCGCTGCGCGCAGAGCCTCCAGCGGCGAGACGACGGCCTCGGGGATCACGGTCGCGCTGCCGCCGCCCTGCGTACGCGCCTCGCGTGCGTTCTGACCGATGACCGCCACGCGGCCGAGCGCGGCCGTCGCGAGCGGAAGCACGCCGTCGTTGCGCAGCAGCACGGTGCCGTCGATCGCCGCGGCGCGGGCGAAGGCGGGCCCGTCGAGCGGGGCGGGTTCGAGGGGCTCGGCGTCGCCGAGGGCGCCCACGCGCTCGGCGAGCAGCAGCAGGCGCAGCACCTTCCGGTCGAGGTCGGCCTCGGCCACGCGACCGTCGCGGATCGCGTCGACCAAGTCCGCCCACGCCGGTGCGGGACCGGGCATCGCGAGGTCCTGTGCGGCGGGCACGGCGGCGAGCGAGCGCACGGCCGTCCAGTCGCTGATCACCGTGCCGTCGAAGCCCCATTCGCTGTTCAGCGGCGTCTCGAGCAGCTCGTTCTCCGTCATGGTGACGCCGTCGACCGCGTTGTACGCGCTCATGATGGTCCACGCGCCGGCCTGTTCGACCGCGCGCTCGAACGGCGCCAGGTACAGCTCGCGGAGTGCACGTTCGTCCACGCGCACGTCGACGGTGAAGCGGTCGGTCTCGGAGTCGTTGGCCACGTAGTGCTTGGGGCACGCGGCGACGCCGTTGTCCTGCAGGCCGCGCACATAGGCCGCGGCGAGCTCGGCCGTCAGCTCGGGATCCTCGCTGAAGCACTCGAAGTGCCGGCCGCCCAGCGGCGAGCGGTGCAGGTTGATCGTCGGTCCGAGCACGACGTCGACGCCCTTGCGACGGGCCTCGGATGCCGCGGCCGCCCCATATCGATAGGCCAGGTCGACGTCCCACGACGCCGCGAGGGCCGAGCCCGACGGCAGGTTCAGCGACGGCTCGCGCTCGTCCCACCGCGGGCCGCGGACGCCCGCGGGACCGTCCGACAGGGTCATCGCGCGAAGCCCGATCTCCGGAATCGCGACGGTGGTCCAGAAATCGGCGCCCTGCACGAGAGCGGCCTTCTGCTCGAGTGTGAGGCGCGTCAGCAGCGGCAGGAGGTGCAGCACCGCGTCGGACGGGGTGGAGGTGGCGGTGTCGGTCATCGGGGAGGGTTCTTTCTCGCGATCGATTCAGGGGGAGGATGCCGCGACCCGCCACCCACGGGAAGGGCCGGGCCGCGGCATCCTGGCTTGTCAGGCGACGCCGGCTGCCGCCTCGGCCTCGAGCAGGGCACGGCGGGCGACGCGCCGCTGCTCCTGCTTGTCGGGGTCGGGCACGGGCGCGGCCATGAACAGTCGCTGCGTGTACGGGTGCTCCGGCCGGGAGGTCACCCGGTCGCCGTCACCGGTCTCGACGATCTCGCCCCGATACATCACGGCCACGCGGTGGCTGATGTGACGCACCACCGCGAGGTCGTGCGTCACGAAGAGGTAGGCGACGCCGGTACGGTCCTGGATGTCGATGAACAGATCGAGGACGCGGGCCTGCGTCGACAGATCGAGCGCCGACACCGGCTCGTCGCACACGATGAGCCGCGGCCGCAGGGCGAGCGCGCGGGCGATCGCGACACGCTGACGCTGACCTCCCGAGAACTCGCGGGGGAGACGTCCTCGCGCGTCGGCGGGCAGCCCGACCTGATCGAGGAGGTCGCGCACCCGTGACTTCGCCTCCTTCGGCGCCACGCCCGCCGCGGTGAGCGGCTCGGTGAGGATCTGCTCGATCGTCATCGACGGGTTCAGCGAGGAGTACGGGTCCTGGAACACGACCTGGATCTCCGAGCTGAGCGCGCGGCGCTCCTGCCGCTTGAGGTGAGAGATGTCCTTGCCGTCGTAGACGATCGACCCCTCGGTGACCGGCGCGAGGCCGAGTGCCGCTCGACCGAGTGTGGTCTTGCCCGACCCCGACTCGCCGACCAGGCCCACGGTCTCGCCGGGCCGGATGTCGAGCGAGACGCCCTTGAGAGCCCGGAACGGCTGGGCGCGGAAGCCCTTGCCCGGGTACTCGACGACGAGGTCCTTGATGTCCAGCAGCGGAGTGCTCATGCGCTCGCTCCCTTCGTGACGAGCGGGCCGCGGGCGGGACCCTCGTCGAGGATCGCGTCCAGCAGCGCCTGCGTGTACGGGTGCTGCGCGTCGTTGAAGATCGCGCGCACGGGGCCCTGCTCGACGAACAGGCCGCTCTGCATGACGGTGACCCGGTCGCACAGGTCGGCGACGACGCCGAAGTTGTGCGTCACCAGCAGCATCGCCATGTTGCGCTCGGCCTGCAGGTCGCGCAGGAGCTCCAGCACTTCCGCCTGCACCGTGACGTCGAGGGCCGTTGTCGGCTCGTCGGCGATGATGAGGTCGGGGTCGGTCGAGACGGCACCCGCGATGAGCACGCGCTGCGCCATTCCGCCCGACACCTCGAACGGGTACGCGTCGAACGTGCGCTTCGGGTTCGGGATGCCGACGCGGGCGAGCAGCTCGAGCGAGCGCTCGGCGGCCGCCTTCTTCGAGAGTCCGAGGTTCTTGCGCAGCGGCTCGACCAGCTGGCTGCCGATCGTGAACGACGGGTCGAGGTTCGACATCGGCTCCTGCGGGATGTAGCCGATGCGCTTGCCGCGCAGACCGGCGTACTCGCGGTCGTCGCCGCCGGCGAGCTCGGTGCCCTCGTAGAGGATCGAGCCGGCCGTCACGTGGCCGCCGCGGGGGAGCAGGCCCAGCACGGCGAATGCGGTCTGGGTCTTGCCCGACCCCGATTCGCCGATGAGGCCGTGGACCTCGCCCTTGCGGATGTCGAGCGAGACGCCGTGGACGACCTCGATGTGCGAGCCGTCCGGCTGGTCGTAGCCGACGCGGAGGTCGCGGATGTCGAGGACCTTCTCGGTGGCCTTGCTGCGCGCATCCCCCTGGTGGACGATGACGCCCTCGCTCTCGAAGACCGGCGGCTCGTCGAGGTCGACGACGTCGCCGCCGCTGAGGCCGACGGACGTCGTCACGGCGGCCACCGATCCGGTCGCCGTCGCGACGGCCCGGCGGCGCTTGCGCCGGACGGACACCGTGCGCTCCAGCTCGTCGCGCATCACGTTCGCCAGCAGCGTCAGCGCGATGCAGGTCAGGGCGATCGCGAGCGACGGCCAGAGCATCAGGAGCGGCTCCTTGTAGATGTTCTTGAAGCCGTCGTTGAGCATCTGGCCCCACGTGGGGACCGCGATGTCGCCGAGGCCCAGGAACTCCAGGCCCGACTGGATCGCGATGGCGATGCCGGCGATGATCGCGGACTGGATGATGATCGGCGCCCGCACCACGGAGAGCACGTGGCGTCCGATGATGCGCGTGTCGCTGAGACCCGACACGCGGGCCGCGTCCACATAGAGCTCGGTGCGCACGGCGGTCACCGACGCGTACACCAGCCGGTAGAAGGCCGGTGCGAGCAGGATGCCGAAGATGAACATCGAGATCCAGACCGACGGTCCGAGCACAGCGCGCGCCGCGAGGAGGACCACGATGCCGGGAAGCGCCATGTTGAGCTCGGTGACCCACGTGGCGGTGCTGTTGAACCAGCCCTGGTAGTAGCCGGCGATGAGGCCGCTGACCACGCCGAGGATGAGCGCCACCACGAGAGCGAGAAGGGCCGCGACGACCGTCGTCTGCGTCGCCGCCAGCAGGCGCGAGAACACGTCGCGACCGCTGCCGTCGGTGCCGAGCAGATGCGCGGCGCTCGGCGGGGCCAGCACGTTGCGGATGTCGGCGTAGTTCGGGTCCTGCGGGGCGATGGCCGGCCCGATGATCGCGATCACGCCGAGGAAGACGAGGAAGATCAGCGAGGCGAGGCCGACCGGGCGGCGCAGCAGCCGGCGCCAGAGCGAGACGCGGACCGGCGCGACCGGTACCGCGAGGGGGACGTCGATGGCGGTCATGAGAGTCGCACCTTCGGGTTCAGCGCCGCCTGGGCGAGGTCGATGAGGAGGTTCACGATGAGGACGATGATCGCGTAGGCCATCACCAGTCCCATGACGACCGGGATGTCGCCGAGCGTGGTCGCGCGGACCGTGAGCTGGCCCATGCCGGGGATGGCGAAGACCTGCTCGACGATGACGGCGCCGCCGAGCAGGCCGATGAACTGGACAGCGAGCACGGCGAGCGCGGGGCCGCCGGCGTTGCGCAGCACGTGGCGGTAGACGACCGAGTTCGTGCCGAGGCCGCGGGAGCGGAGCGTGCGCACGTAATCGCGCGACATCGCGTCGATGACCGAGCCGCGCACCTGCTGCGAGACCGCCGCGATCGCCCCGAGCGAGAGGGCGATGATCGGAAGCGTGACCGATGAGAGCCACCCCGACACGGATGTCGTGAGAGGGACGTAGCCGGTGGCCTTGAACCATCCCAGGTTGATCGCGAAGACGAGCACGAGCACGAGGGCGATCAGGAAGCCGGGGATCGCGAAGCCGATCAGCGAGACGACCTGGACGGTGCCGTCGACGCCGCCACCGCGGCGGGCGGCGAGGACGCCGAGGACGACCGCGAGGATCGCCGACACGAGGGTCGTTCCGATGACGATCGAGAGCGACACCGCGACGCGGTTGGACACGCTCACCGAGACCAGCTCACCGGTGAACCAGCTGCGGCCGAGGCTGCCGGTCAGCGCCGACGTGACCCAGTCCCAGTACTGCACCAGCAGCGGCCTGTCGAGGCCGAGCTGCTCGGCCTTCTTGGCGACGGTGTCGGCGGTCGCGTTCTCGCCGAGGATGCGGCGGGCGATGTCGCCGCCGGACGCGTAGAGGAGCACGAACGCGAGGAAGGAGATCACCGCGATGAGGATGACGCCCGACAGCAGGCGCCGGAGGATGAATGCAAGCATGACGTTTCCCGTGGGTGGTGTCTCCCCGCCCGCCCGCGGTGTGCGGGCGGACGGGGAGAGGATTCAGTTCTTCGGCGAGAAGTCGAAGATCGACGGGTAGGCGTTGGTGGGCCAGAACTCGAGGTTCGTGTTCGCGTCCGTCGCGAACGTGCCCTGCACGCGGAAGAACGGGGCGAACCAGGCCTGGTCGACGAGGTAGGCGTTGAGGTCCTTCGTGGCCTGCTCGGCCTCGTCCTGCGTCCCCATCTGGATCGTGCTGATGTACTCGTCGATCTGCGGGTCCTCCGAGTGGAACGGGTTGAACGTCGCGTCGGGGGCGATCATGAAGTTGATCAGCTGCCAGTCGGGGTTCTGCTCCAGCGCCATCCAGGTCGCCGGGTACTTCGGGGCGAGCATGTCGGTGATGAAGTTGCCGGTGCCGGGGTCGGTGTAGTTGACGGTGATCCCGATGTCGGCCAACTGCTGCGCGACGAGGTCGAACGTGGTCTGGAACGCCGGGGTCGACATCATGTTGAGCGTGAAGCCGTCGGGGTAGCCGGCCTCGGCGAGGAGCTTCTTGGCGCCGTCGGGGTCGTACTCGTACGTGCTGTCCAGTGACTCGTCGTAGCCGACCGAGGTGGCGGGAAAGACCTGTTCGGTGACCGTGCCGTAGCCGGCCTGCAGCGCCTTGAGCAGCGCCTCGCGGTCGAAGGCCATGTTGATGGCCTTGCGAACGTTGACATCGGCGAGCTCGGGAGCCATCGTGCCGTCGCGGTCGAATAGCAGCAGGCCCTGGAAGTCCAGTTCGTTGGACTCGATGGTCCAGCCCGAGGCCTCGATCTCGGGGATCGTGTCGTTGTTGACGATCTTGGCGCCGTTGGCCTCCCCGGCCTTCAGCGCGTTGAGTGTCGCGGTCGGGTCCTCGATGACGTTGATCGTGAGGTTGTCGTACTTGACGGCATCCGGGTTCCAGTAGTCCGGGTTGGCCGTGTACACGTAGGTCGTACCGGTGACCGTCGAGGCGGTGTCGAGCACGTACGGGCCGGAGCCGATGGGCTCGGTCGCGGAGTCGGGGTCATCGAAGGTCGACGGCGCCTGGATGAGGCCGGGGGCGATCGAGAGCAGGTTGACCAGCGAGGGGTCGGGTGCCGCCTGCGTGATCGTGACGGTGGTGGCGTCGACGGCCGCGAACTCCTTGCCCGCGAACGTCGCCGCCTGGGGCGAGGTGCCGTCGCGGAAGCGCTCCAGGCTCGCGACGACGGCGTCGGCGTCGAGCTTCGTGCCGTCGGTGAACTCGACGTCGTCGCGGAGCGTGAGGGTCAGCACCGTGTTGTCGTCGTTGTACTCCCACTTCGTGGCCAGCCAGGGCTCGATCTCGCCCGTGGAGTCCTTCTGCAGCAGCGTGTCGAACACCGCCTGGAAGAACGGGCTTCGGTTGCCGTACTCGGCGCCCGCGCCGATGTCGTAGCTGGTGGGGGCGGCGATCGCCGTGAGCGTGAGCCGCTCCGCGTGGCCGGAGTCGCTCGAGCCAGACCCGCTGTCACCGCCGCCGGCGCAGCCGGTGAGGGCGAGAGTGGCGATCGCGATGGTGGCTGCTGTGGCCTTCCAACGGAACATCCTTGGTCCCTTCATAGGTGGCGATGCCCCTGCGGATCGCCTGCTGGCCGCTGACGCTAACAGCAATATCGAATGACCGCTAGGTTTTTGACACAAAAAACTAGCGATTCCTAGAAATTCGTTATAGAACGGAGGAGAAGGATCCCGGCGCACACCGAAGCGGGTGTGGCGAGACGACCCGGGGATACGGTGAGACGATGACCGAGACGACGACCGCCGTCATGCGGGAAGAGACCGCTCCCACGACCGGGCGCAAGCCGCGCGGCGAGTACGCCAAGTCGAAGGAGAAGCGCACGGCGATCCTCGACGCGGCTCTCGAGGTGTTCTCGCAGTCCGGCTACCGCGCCGGCTCGCTGCGTGAGGTGGCCGAGCGGGTCGGGATGAGCGAGGCCGGCCTGCTGCACCACTTCCGCAGCAAGAGCGCCCTGCTGATGGCGCTCCTCGAGCACCGCGACGAGATGTCGCGCTCGCGCGTCGACTTCGACATCCCCGACGGGGTCGAGGCGCTTCGCTCGCTCGCCGAGCTCGCACGCTTCAACGCCGCGAACCCCGGCATCGTCGAGCTGTACTGCGTGCTGTCTGCCGAGGCGACCGCGCCGGACCATCCCGCGCACGACTACTTCATCGACCGGTACATCTCCGTCCGCGACAGTGTGACCCGCTCCTTCCAGCGCGTCGCCGATGCCGGACGCCTGGGCGATGGCGTCGACCCGCGCCGTGCGGCGGTCGCGACGATCGCGCTCATGGACGGCCTCCAGGTGCAGTGGCTGCTCGACCCCGCCTCGACCGACATGGCCGAGGCGCTGCACGACGTCTTCCGCAGCCTCATCCGCGGCTACGACCTCGTCGGCCTGGAGAACGTGCTCGACGGACTCGACGCGAAGGTCGAGGGAGCCTCCCAGGACTCGCCCGAGGATGCCGCTGCAACGCCGGAGCGCGACGCATGATCCGCGAACCGTGGCTCGACGGCTGGACCGTCGGGCCGAAGCTCGGCGCGTTCGAAGCGGCGACCGCCGAGTCCGCACCGCGTCCGGTGCGCCTCCCGCACGACGCCGTGCGCGACCTGCCCCGCTCCGCCGACGGCGACCAGGGCGTGCACACCGGCTACGTGCCCGGCGGCGTGTTCGAGTACGCCAAGACCTTCGACGCGCCCGATCAGTGGCGCGAGCGGACCGTGCGGGTGGAGTTCGAGGGCGTCTACCGGGACGCGGTGGTGTTCCTGAACGGGGATGCCGTCACCCACGAGCCGAACGGCTACAACGCGTTCGAAGCGATCCTCGATCCGTATCTGCGCTACGGCGAGCCCAACCGCATCACGGTCGAGGCCCGCGCGCACCGCGACAGCCGGTGGTATTCCGGCGCCGGCATCTATCGTCCCGTGCATCTCGTGGTGGCGGACCCGGTGCACTTGCCCCTGGACGCCACCCGTATCACGACGCCCGACGTGGACGCGGACCGTGCGCTCGTCCATGTGGCGACGCGCGTCCGCAACGGCTCGCGGCACACTCGCACGCTGCGCGTCGCGTGGACGATCGAGAGCCCGGACGGAGCGGACGTCGTCGCCGGCTCCGCGCCGGTCACGGTGCTGCCCGGCACCGAGTCCGTCGCCCGCATCCGCCTCGCGGTGGAGTCTCCGGCGCTGTGGAGCGACGCCTCGCCCGCCCTCCATCGTGTCCGCACGACGCTCGCCGACGAGCACGGCGACGAGATCGACGCGGATGCCGCGGCGTTCGGCATCCGCCGCATCCAGGCCGACCCGCAGCGCGGTCTGCGTATCAACGGCGTGCCGGTGAACCTGCGCGGCGCGTGCGTGCACCACGACAGCGGGCCGCTGGGCGCGGCCACGTTCGCCGCCGCCGAGGACCGCCGCGTGCGCCTGCTGAAAGCCGCCGGGTTCAACGCGCTGCGCAGCGCCCACAATCCGATGAGCCGCGCGATGCTCGACGCCTGCGATCGGCACGGCGTGTACGTGATGGACGAGCTCACCGACACCTGGACGCGGTCCAAGGTGGCCTTCGACGCCGCGCCCGGCTTCGCCGAGCGCTGGCGGCACGATGTCGACGCGCTGGTCGCGAAGGACCTCAACCACCCGAGCGTCATCATGTACTCGATCGGGAACGAGATCCTCGAGCTCGCCACGCCCGCCGGCGCCGCCTGGAGCAGGCGACTGGCCGAGGCGGTCCGCGAGCGCGACGACACGCGCCTGGTCACGAACGGGATCAACGGCATCATCGCGAACCTCGACCGCATGGCCGACATCGCGGCGGCCGAGGCCGACGATCGGCCTGCTGACGAGGCATCCGATCCCAACACGATGATGGCGACGATGGGCGAGACGATGGCGCGCGCCAACGCATCGGAGCTGGTGACGGCCACGACCGAGGAGTCCGCGTCGGTGCTCGACGTCGTGGGGTTCAACTATGCCGAGTCGCGATACGAGCTCGATCGTGAGCTGTTCCCGCACCGCGTCATCGTGGGGTCCGAGACCTTTCCGTCGCGCATCGAGCGGATGTGGCAGCTCGTCGAAGACCTGCCCCAGGTGATCGGCGACTTCACCTGGACGGGGTGGGACTATCTGGGCGAGGCCGGCATCGGCCGCGTGGACTACACGGACGAGCCGGGCTACGTCCCGACGGGCACCGCCGGACCGTACCCCCACCTGCTCGCCGGCTGCGGCGACCTCGACATCACCGGCCACCGCCGCCCGGTGTCGTACTACCGCGAGATCGTGTTCGGGCTGCGCACCGAGCCGTACCTCGCCGTGCATCCGCCGCGGCATCACGGCCGTCCCACCGCGACCACGCCGTGGTCGTGGGACGACACCGTGTCGTCGTGGACGTGGGATGCCGCGCCCGGCGCGCCGGTCACGGTCGACGTGTACGCGCGCGCCGACGAGGTCGAGCTGCTGCGGGACGGGGTCTCGCTGGGGATCGCCGAGGTCGGAGCCGACAAGGCGTTCCGCGCGCGGTTCGAGACCGTCTATCGCCCCGGCGAGCTGGTCGCCGTGGCCCGCACCGACGGCCGGGAGATCGGCCGGACGATGCTGCGCACGGCCGGGCCGCTCGTGCTCACCGCGGTGGCCGAGGCGTCGGAGGTGACGGCGGATGGCCTCGCCTTCGTCGGCGTCACGCTCGCCGACGCGGACGGCGTGGTCGCCGGCGACGCCGACGTGGCGATCACCGTGACCGTCGTCGGGTCCGGCGAGCTCGCCGGCCTCGGCACCGGCCGCATCCGCACCGAGGAGTCCTTCGCCGGTGCGTCGGTCACGACGCACGACGGCCGCGCCCTGGCCATCATCCGGCCCACCGGACACGGCGAGGCGACGGTGACCGTCACCGCCGCGGGCTACGCGCCGGCGCGGGTGCCGCTGACGTTCCGCGGCTGACGCGGAGCAGGTGCCGGCCGGGGTCAGCCGGCCCTGGCGGCGCGCGAGGTCTCGGGGGTGAGGGCGCGGATCGGCGTCGTGGCGGCGACCTCGTCGCTGAACTGCTCGGGTGTCACGATCGACAGCGGCCGGGTCTCGTCGAGCGTCAGGCGGAACCGCTTCTGCTCATGGCGCCGCAGCCGGCCGGACGCGACGAGCCATGTGAACCCAATGACGAAGGCGGCGACTGCGGCGACCGCGCCGACGAGGATCGCCGCGCGCGGGCCGAGCTGTGCGGCCACCCAGCCGACGATCGGGGCGCCGATCGGGGTCCCGCCCATCAGGATCGCCATGTACAGGGCCAGCACGCGTCCACGCAGCGCCGGGTCGGTGGTGGTCTGCACGTAGCCGTTGGCCGTGGTCATCATCGTGACCACCGAGAAGCCCGTGAACATGAGCGTCACGGCGTACAGCCAGTACGTCGGCATGAACGCCGACACCGTCGCCGCGAGGGCGAAGAGCAGCGTGCCCATGATGAGCACGCGGATGCGGGCGCGGTCGCGCCGCGCGGCCATCAGCGCACCGGCGAGCGAGCCGATCGCGAGGATGGAGCTGAGCAGGCCGTAGCCGTCCGCCTCCTGCCCGAACTCCAGCGCCATGGTCGAAGCGAGGATGGGGAAGTTCATGCCGAACGCGCCGATGAGGAACACCATCGCGAACGTGACCATCAGGTCGGGGCGGCCGGCCACGTACCGGAATCCGTCCGCCAGGCGGGCCGCGCCGCGCTGCGTCGGTCGCGGCACGAGCTCCCGCGTGCGGATCATCGCGAGCGCGCCGAGCATCGCCAGGAACGTGACGCCGTTGACCACGAAGACCCAGCCGGTGCCGACCGCGACGATGACGATGCCCGCGACAGCCGGGCCGATCATGCGGGCGGTGTTGAAGGAGGCCGCGTTCAGCGCCACCGCGTTCGAGGCGTTCTCACGCGCGACGAGGTCCGACACGAACGCCTGACGGGTGGGGTTGTCGAACGCGGCCACGAGGCCGAGAGCGAACGCGAACGCGTACATGATGGGCAGCGTCATCGCGCCCGCGAACAGGAGTGCCCCGATGGCGAGGCCGAGGACGAGCAGGAGCGCCTGCGTGACGAACAGCAGCCGGCGGCGGTCGAAGCGGTCGGCCACCCAGCCGGTGACGCCGACCAGCAGCAGCGGCGGCGCGAACTGGAGGGCCATCGTGATCCCCATCGCCGCGGCGTCGTTGTCGGTCAGCTCGGTGAGCACCACCCAACTGATCGCGGTGGACTGCATCCATGCGCCGACGTTGGAGACGAGTGCGCCGATGAACCACACGCGGTAGTTGAAGACCGACAGCGATCGGAACATCGCGCTCACAGCGTCACCATCCGCGCCATGATCTCGGCGGCGGCGGCGACCGTCGCGCGCTCCTCCTCGGTGAGCTCTGCGAGTGCGGACTCGACCCACGCGTCGCGCCGGCGCGCCGTCTCGTCGACGACGGAGCGGCCGGATTCGGTGAGCGAGATGACGACCTTGCGACCGTCGTTCTCGTCGGCGCTGCGGGTGATCCAGCCGGAGTCCTGCAGGCAGTTGACGGTGCGGTTCATGGAGGGTGCCGACACGCGCTCGCGCTCCGCGAGCTCGCCGAGGGTGTGCGGGCCGGTCTTCCAGAGGGCGGCGAGCACGGCGAACTGGCCGTCGCTCATCGAGTCGACGGCGCGCTGCGTGCGCATGCGCCGCGCGAGCCGGAAGGTGGCGATCCGCAGCTGCGAGGCGGCGGCGGCGAGATCGGGATCGTGGTCGGTGTCGTGGCGTGTCGTGGGGGTTCCGTGTGTGCTCATCCGGTTATTTAGCATAGCTCATTAGCCTTGCTAAAGAAAAGACGGGGATGCCGCACCCCTAGACTCTCGCCATGCCCGAGTTCATCGACGCGCACGGTGTCGCGATCGTCTACGACGTCCATCCGGCGACCGAGCCGCGGGCGGTCGTGCAGCTGCTGCACGGCGTCGGGGAGCACGCCGGCCGCTACGTCGCTCTCATCGAGGCGCTCAACGCTGACGGCTTCACCGTGTATGCCGACGACCACCGGGGGCACGGCCGCACCGGCATGAAGCAGCACGGCGGCGACGCGTCGCAGCTCGGACGCCTCGGTCCGGGCGGCCTGCGCGCCGCGATCGCGGCCGAGTGGCAGCTGACGGAGCTGATCCGCGCCGAGAACCCCGGGCTCCCGCTCATCCTGCTCGGCCACTCGTGGGGCTCTTTCCTCTCGCAGAAGCTCGTGAACGCCCACCCCGACGCGTACGACGGTCTGGTGCTCAGCGGCTCGTCGCTGCTGTGGCCCGGCTCGCTCAACTCCGGCGATCTCAACAAGCCGTGGCGCGGTCCCCGCTCCAGCGGCGTCGAGTGGCTGTCGTCCGATCCGGCGGTCGGCGAGGCGTTCCTGGCCGACCCCCTCACCACCACCACCCCGCTGCCGAAGCTGTTCGGCCCGATGGACACGCTGCGCCTGCTGGGCAAGCCGCGCCGGCGCGTCGGGCGCGGCATCCCGACCCTGCTCATGGTCGGGCGCGACGACACCGTCGGCGGCCCGCGCAGCGTCCACCGCCTCGCCGACGCCTACCGCACCCGGTCGCGCTTCACCGACGTGACGACGCTGGTCTACCCGGGTGCGCGGCACGAGATCTTCAACGAGGTCATGCAGGCCGATGTGCTCGCCGACCTGCTGGCGTGGCTCGAGCCGAGGTTCCCGGCGCGCTCCTGACACGCACGGCGTTGACGGTCGGGCGCCGCATGCGCCATCCTGGCCGCAGTGATCATCGTGGGAGCGCTCCCATGCTCCGTGTGCACGATGCCGCTCCCCGGGCGACGACGCCCGGCGGTCGATGACGACCAAGGAGGACACCCATGACCGCGGCACACCATCGATCCCGCGGGGGGACGCGCGCGAGACGAGCGCTCGCCCTCGGCGCGGCGGCCGCGCTGGCCGCCGGACTCGCGCTGCCGCTGACAGCGACGGCCGCGGTCGCCGCCGACTCCGGCCTCGCCGGCTCGCAGCTGTACGTCGACCCGTGGAGCACGACGCTCGAAGCGGCGCAGTCCCTCAGCGGCCAGGCGCGCGACGACGCCCAGCTGCTCGGCTCGATCGCCTCGGCGACGTGGTTCACCGACGGCAGCCCCGCCGAAGTGCAGGCGCGCGTCGACGACGTCGTCTCCGCGGCCGCCGCGCAGGGCGGGATGCCCGTGCTCGTCGCCTACAACCTGCCGTTCCGCGACTGCGCCCAGTACTCGGCCGGCGGTGCCGCCGACACGGCCGCGTACGAGGCGTGGATCGACGCGTTCGCCGCGGGCGTCGGCGGGCGCGACGCCACCGTGATCCTCGAACCCGACGGACTCGGCATCATCCCGCACTACACGACCCTCGACGGCGTCGCCGAGTGGTGCCAGCCGGCCGAGGTGCCCGCCGACAGCGCCGCGGCCGACCGCTTCGCGCAGCTGAACCACGCGGTCGACGCCTTCGCGGCACTGCCCGCGACCTCGGTCTACCTCGACGGCACCGGCGCGAGCTGGCTCAACGTCGGCGAGATCTCGGACCGCCTGATCAAGGGCGGCGTGCAGCGCGCGGACGGGTTCTTCCTCAACGCGTCGAACTACCAGTTCACCGCCAACTCCACCGCGTTCGGCACGTGGGTCTCGCAGTGCATCGCCTACGTCACCGAGGTGAACCCCGGCGACTTCGGCGCGTGCGGCAACCAGTACTGGAACGGCGGCCCCGCCACCGACTGGCAGGGCGTGAGCATGTCGCAGTACGGGCAGTGGAGCGTGGATGCCGCCGACCCCGCCCTGAACACCTCCGGGGTGGACTCTCGCTACGAACTCATCCTCGGCGGCACGCAGCCGACCACACGCTTTGTGATCGACACGAGCCGCAACGGCCTCGGACCGTGGCAGTACCCCGCGGGGGTCTACACGGCCCACGAGGACTGGTGCAACCCTCCGGACCGCGGTCTGGGTCTGCTCCCCGACACGACGACCGGTGTCGCGCTCGTCGACGCGTACCTGTGGATCAAGGTGCCCGGAGAGTCCGACGGCAAGTGCTACCGCGGCACAGCGGGTCCGAACGACCCCGAGCGCGGCTACGAGGACCCCGACGCCGGGCACTGGTTCACGCAGCAGGCGCGCGAGCTCATCGCGCTCGCCGATCCCGCCATCGCCCCGCTGGACTGCCACGTGGAGTGGGCGCCCGCCGCAGACAAGAGCGGGTTCTCGGCCACCGTGCGGCTCTCGGGTGCCGTCGCGGATCGGTTCGCGCTGAGCTTCGCGATGCCGGAGGGCCAGACCGTCGCGAAGGCGACGCGCGCGAGCGTCACGCAGACCGGCGCGATCGTCACGGTGACCGGCACGACCAAGCGGACCGGCAACGCACCCGACACCGTGGTGCACGCCACAGGTGCGCCGGCCACTCCGTGGCAGTTCCTGCTCGCGGGGCGTGCCTGCACGTCCTAGCGGGTGCGGTCGGGGCGGTTCGTCTCGCTCGACGACCGGGACTCATCGTCCCGGTCGTCGAGCGGAGCGCGTTCCGGCGTGCGCGGACGAAACGTCTGGACCGCGCCGCGGGCGTCGGTCGCGGCATCCACCCGGCGCCGTAGGCTGATTCCCATGCACGGCGAATACAAGGTGCCCGGCGGCAAGCTCGTGGTCGTCGACCTCGAAGAGCGCGACGGGCGCATCGCGGACTTCCGCCTCGCGGGCGACTTCTTCCTCGAGCCCGACGACGCGCTGCTCGACATCGACGCCGCCGTGAACGGGCTGCCGATCGAGGCCGACGTCTCGACCATCGCGGCCGCCGTGCGCGGCGCGCTCCCCGAGGGCGCGCAGCTGCTGGGCTTCACCCCTGAGGCCGTCGGCACCGCGGTGCGGCGGGCGCTCGTCACCGCGCCCGGGTGGCGGGACTTCGACTGGGAGATCGTGCACGACGGCCCGGTGTCGCCGCGCATGAACCTCGCACTCGACGAGGTGCTCACCGGCCGCGTGGGCGACGGACGCCGGCGCCCGACGCTGCGCATCTGGGAATGGGACGAGAACGCCGTCGTGATCGGCTCGTTCCAGTCCCTCCGCAACGAGGTCGACCCCGACGGTGCCGCCAGGCACGGGTACGACGTCGTGCGGCGCATCTCGGGCGGAGGCGCCATGATGATGGGCGCCAACTCGATCGTCACGTATTCGCTCTACGTGCCGGCATCCCTCGTGCAGGGGCTGACGTTCGCGGACTCGTACGCGTTCCTCGACGACTGGGTGCTGCAGGCGCTGCGTGCGCTCGGCATCGAGGCGACGTACCAGCCGCTCAACGACATCGCCTCGCCGCAGGGCAAGATCGGCGGCGCCGCCCAGAAGCGCCTCGCCAACGGGGGAGTGCTGCACCACGCGACCCTCAGCTACGACATGGACGGCGAGGTCATGACCGAGGTCCTGCGCATCGGGCGGGAGAAGCTCAGCGACAAGGGCACCACCTCGGCCGCCAAGCGCGTCGACCCGCTGCGCCGCCAGACCGGGCTCCCGCGCGAGGCGATCATCGCGAAGCTCGAAGAGACCTTCACGAACCTGTACGGCGCCGTGCCCGGCAGCATCACGCCCGACGAGTACGCCGAGGCGGAGGCGCTCGTCGCGTCGAAGTTCTCGACCGACGCGTGGCTGCGCCGCGTCCCGTGACCTCCGTCCCCGTCCCGGCCACTGAGCCTGTCCGGCCCGGATCGGTCGAGATCCACGCCGGCGACAACCTCGAGGTCATCCGGAGCCTGCCCGACGCGTCGTTCACGCTCGTCTACCTCGACCCGCCGTTCAACACCGGCCGCACGCAGGAGCGGGCGCTCGAGACGGCCAGGTGGGCGGCATCCGATCTCCCGCAGGATCCCGCCGCCGCGCCGGCCGTGCCCACGTCGCCCGCGGTGGTGCGCCGGGGGTTCCACGGCCGCGAGTACGAGCGGATCCGCGGTGACCTGCGTGCGTACGACGACCGGTTCGACGACTACTGGGGCTTCCTGGAGCCCCGGCTCGAAGAGGCCTGGCGGCTGCTCGCCGACGACGGCACGCTGTACCTGCACCTCGACTACCGCGAGGCGCACTACGCCAAGGTGCTCATGGATGCGCTCGTCGGCCGCGACCGCTTCCTCAACGAGCTCATCTGGGCCTACGACTACGGCGCCAAGACGCGCAAGCGCTGGCCGACCAAGCACGACACGATCCTCGTGTACGTGAAGGACCCCCGGGCGTACTGGTTCGACTCCGAGGCCGTCGACCGCGAGCCGTACATGGCGCCCGGGCTCGTCACGCCCGAGAAGGCCGAGCGCGGCAAGCTGCCCACCGACGTGTGGTGGCACACGATCGTGCCGACCACGGGCCGCGAGAAGACGGGCTACCCGACGCAGAAGCCGGAGGGGATCCTCCGGCGCATCGTGCAGGCGTCGTCACGGCCCGGCGACCGCGTGCTCGACTTCTTCGCCGGCAGCGGCACGACCGGGGCGGTCGCCTCGGCCCTCGGCCGCGACGCCGTGCTCGTGGACCACAATCCCGAGGCGATCACCGTGATGCGCGCCCGGATGCCGCACGCCCGGGTGTTCGGCGCCCCCGGTCGTTGAGCGAGCGAGGAACGAGCGAGACGAAACGGCGCTTCCCTAGGCTGGGGGGCATGCGTTTCGGAACCTTCATCCCCCAAGGCTGGCGATTCGATCTCGTCGGCATCGACCCCGCCGACCACTGGGCGGTGATGAGCGGGCTTGCGCAGCGCGCCGACACCGGGCCGTGGGAGTCGCTGTGGGTCTACGACCACTTCCACACCACCCCGGTGCACTCGGACGAGGCCACGCACGAGGCGTGGACCCTCATGGCCGCGTTCGCCGCCTCGACCTCGAACATCCGCCTCGGCCAGATGTGCACGTGCATGGGCTACCGCAATCCCGCGTACCTCGCCAAGGTCGCCGCGACCGTCGACATCGTGTCGGGCGGGCGCACCGAGATGGGCATCGGGGGCGGCTGGTACGAGCACGAATGGAAGGCGTACGGCTACGGCTTCCCGCCCGTGCCCGAGCGGCTCCGCATGCTGCGCGAGGGCGTCGACATCATGAACCAGGCGTGGACGACCGGGCGCGCGACGCTCGACGGGCGTCACTTCCAGGTCGACGGCGCGATCGTGCAGCCGCTCCCGCTGCAGGACGGCGGCATCCCCTTCTGGATCGCCGGCGGCGGCGAGAAGGTCACGCTCAAGATCGCGGCGCAGTACGCCTCGTACACGAACTTCGCGGGCTCGCTGGAGGAGTTCGACCACAAGAGCGACGTGCTGCGCGGCCACTGCGACGCCCTCGGCCGCGACTTCGCGTCGATCACGCGCTCGTCGAACTTCAACACGATCGTCGGCGCCACCGAGGCCGAGGCCCGCGACCGCCTCGCGGTGGTCATCGAGCGGCTGCGCCCGCACGTGGGCGACGAGCGCGCCGCGCACATCGAGCACGACTACCTCGCCTCGCCCGGCTTCGGAACCCCCGAGCAGGTCGCCGAGCGCCTCGCCGAGCGCGCCGAGCACGGCCTGGGCTACAGCATCCACTACTTCCCCGAGGCCGCGTACGACGTCTCAGGCGTGGAGCTGTTCGAGCGCGAGGTCATCCCGGCGGTCGCCTGAGCCCGGGCGGGTCGACCGGCCCGGCCCTGACGACGAGAATTCAGGACGGACGCACCGTGTGGCCGCCAGGCGGCCACACGGTGCGGCGTGTCTCCTGAATTCTCAACACATCGGAGTGCGTCCTCCCCGGCCGCACCCGGAGGACACCTCGGCGCGGGCTGTCCACAATCCGCGCCGGTGAGCACCGGCCTGCGTCGGCGTGGCTCGACGCTGGGCGGGTGGACCTCGCCCGATCAGGCTCGTCGTTCGCCCGCCGGGCCGACCTGCGCGCCGCGGGCTGGACGGATCGCGCGATCGCGGACGACGTCCGCAGTGGACGCCTCCTGCGGCCGAGGGGAGGGATGTATCTCCCCGCGGAGGCTCCGGCCGACATCGTCGCAGCCTGCCGCGCCGGGGGACGCCTCGCCTGCGTCAGTGCGCTCGCGGCGGTGGGCGTGTTCGTGCTGGACTCCGCGCCACTCCACGTTCATGTCAGCGCGAACGCGTCGCGTCTTCGCCCGGCCGGAGCCGGCCTCCTCCGCCACTGGGGGCGGCTGCGACGCGAACCGCATCCTCGGGCGACCAGCGTCGACCTCTTCGATGCGCTGATCCAGGCCGTGGCGTGTCAGCCGCCGCGCGCAGCGGTCGCGACGTTGGATTCCGCCCTCCACGCGGGCGTGCTGGACGAGTGCGATCTCGACGAGCTGTTCGAAGCTCTTCCGCTCAGACTCGCCCTGCTCCGGCGCCTCATCGATCCGCGGAGCGAGTCCGGGCCCGAGACGCTCGTGAGGTTGATGCTCCGGTCGCTCGGCCTAAGGTTCGAGGCGCAGGTCGACATCCGTGGTGTCGGTCGCGTGGACTTCGTCGTCGAGGGTTGGCTGATCATCGAGTGCGACAGCGTGGCGCACCACTCGACGTGGGACGCCCAGCGGCGCGACCGGCGGCGCGATCAGGCCGCCGCCGCGCTGGGGTATGCGACGTACCGGCCGATCGCCGAAGACATCATGTGGGACCCCGCCGTCGTCCTGACCGCGATCCGAGGGCTGACAGAACGCAGCCGGCCGTCAAGGATTCAGGCGCAGCGGGCTCGCGCGCGGCGCAGGCAGTCCGCCGCGCGGCGTGTCTCCTGGATTCTCTACGGTGCTCGCCTGAACCCGATGCACACAGAGGAGGTGTGGATGCCGCGGCTCGCGGCATCCACCCCTCCGGGGTCCTGCGGGTCAGAGCAGCGAGTCCACCGCGGCGTAGCCCTCGGGGTCGACGCCCGGGGTCGCCCCGCCGAACACGCGGGTCGTGCCGGGGGCGGCCGACCAGGCGGGCCAGCCCGGGTCGCCGCCGGTGACGAGGCCCACGGCGGCGCCGTGCGTCTGGTCGGCGAGGGACTGCGGCGGGTTCGGGCCGGTCAGGGGCTCGACCTGCACCGAGTCGAGGCAGTCGAACCAGAACGGCACGTCGATGCAGTGCACTGCCGCGTCGTGCACCATGCCCGGCTGCGTCGAGCGGAAGGCGTACCGGTACACCCAGGTCGGCGCGGCGCCGCGCGCCGTCGCGGTCTTCACGACGGCGGTGCGGAACATGCGGTCGGTGATGTACCGGCCGAGCACGGCGGCGTGGCCGCGGGCCATGACGTCCCGGTTCGCGGCGAGGTAGGACTTGCGCTGCGCGCCCTTGAGGCCCGACTTGCCGAGCAGGAACGACAGCGGGATCCACCGCAGCGTCTTGGCTGATCCCGCCACGACCATCGAGAACTCGTCCTCGGTGGCGCCCAGCACGAGCGGCTTGTCGGCGCCCACGCCCGCGGCGAGCGAGTCGAGCGTCGACCGGGTGAGGAGGTCGCCGTCGATCGTGGGGCCGAGCGTCAGCCCGTCGTCGAGCAGCTTCGTGATGGCGTTCGGGCCCGACACGTCGGTCGCGGCCTTCTGCGCCTCGAGGATCCGCTCCTCGGGCACCGTCGACAGCCCGGCGCGGGTCGGGGCCACGCCGGCGCGCGCGGCGACATCGCGGCCGATGCGCTCCGATGTCGCCGGAGCGACGTCGGCTGTCGCGCCGGACAGCGCCCACACCGAGTGGAACAGGTGCTGGGCCGCCGGCATCCCGAGCAGCGTGAGCACCGCGCCGCCGCCGGCGGACTGGCCCGCGATCGTGACGCGCGACGGGTCGCCGCCGAACTGCGCGATGTTGTCCCGCACCCACTCGAGGGCGAGCAGCCAGTCGCGCACGCCGCGGTTGGAGGGGGCGTCCTCGATCCAGCCGAAGCCGTCGAAGCCGAGGCGGTACGAGATCGTCACGGTGACGACGCCGTCGCGGTTGAACGACCGGCCGTCGTACCACGGGCTCGCGGGGGAGCCCGCGAAGTACCCGCCGCCGTGGATCCACACCAGCACGGGCAGCGCGGCGTCGGTCTCGCCCGGGACGGGCGTGAACACGTTGACGTTGAGTGTCGCCTCGCCCGGCACCGACGGCTCGGGGATGAGCGTCACGCCGGGGTCGCCGCGCTGCGCGGTCGCGCCGAACTCCAGCGCGTCGCGCACGCCCTGCCACTGCTCGGCGGGCACCGGCGCCGCGAACCGCAGGTCGCCGACCGGCGGCTGGGCGAACGGGATGCCGAGGAACGCGGCGCTGCCGCCTGCTCCGGGCTCGCCGCGCCAGAAGCCGCGCACGCGCCCGGTGGCGGTGTCTGCCTCGGCGTAGCGGAGGGTGGTCGTGGTGTCTGTCATGGGGGGAGGGTCCCTTCTTGCGGACTCTAGCGGACGCCCTTGATAGGCGCCGTGGCGATCGCTGCGAGGATCACGAACACGATCGCGAACACGAACAGCATGGCGTACCCGCCGAGCGACGAGATGATGAGGAGCGCGATCGACGGGCTGAGCGCCTGCGGGATGTTGGTCGCGACGTTGAGGATGCCGAGGTCCTTGGCGGCGGCGCCGCTCGCGTTCGGCAGCACCTCGGTCATGAGCGCGGCGTCGACGGCCATGTAGACGCCGAAACCGACGCCGTTGATGACGCTCATGACGATCATGCCCGTCATGTTCGGCATGACCAGGGGCATGATGAAGCCGACGGCCATGATGACCGAGGCGACGTAGATGAACACCTTGCGGCGACCGACCTTGTCGCTCCACCAGCCCGACAGCCCGATGGCGAGGAGCGTCGGGACGAACGCGACGAGCGTGAGGGTGAGCACGGCGCCCTGCGCGTCCACCAGCGACAGGCCGATGTACTTCTGCAGCATGTAGAGCTGGTAGCTCGACACGACGAAGTAGCCGAGGATCAGCAGGAAACGCGCGGCGAAGGCCCACGCGAAGTCGGGGTGCTTGCGGGGATTCACCCAGAAGCCCGTGAAGAAGGCGCCCCATCGGAACGGCTCCATGGGGGCGTCCTTCGACGACCAGTCCCGGTTGAGCACGACGAACAGCACGGTCACGATGATGACGCCGATGCCGAAGATCGAGTACGCGACGCCGAACTGCGCGGCGAGGGCGCTGGCGACCATGACGCCGATCATGCCGCCGAGCTGCATGCCGATGCCGAGCATGGCGCTGGCCCCGCCGCGCTTCGAGCGCGGGAACCGGTCGGCGGTGATGGTGGTCAGCGGCGCCTGGAGGAAGTTCAGCGCCACCTGGATGACGACCCAGAAGATCGTGATCCACACGAGCTGCGTGAGGGATCCCATGCCGAGCAGCAGGATGCCGCCCACGAACGCGCCGATGACCATCCAGGGTGCGCGGCGGCCGAAGCGGGACCGGGTGCGGTCGCTGAACGCTCCGGCGAGCGGCTGCGCGAACAGCGTGAAGACGAACGAGGTCGTGGTGACGACGGCGAGGTTCGCCTCGGCATTCTTCTCGCCGAACAGCACCTGGATCTGGGTCGGCAGCAGGATCGCGATGAGCCCGGCGTACGTGGCGAAGAGGGTGAGGCCCCCGACCAGCATGCTCGGCAGCAGTCGCCGGTTCGCGGGCGGGCTGGCCGGCGGCTCGCCGGGTGCGGGCGTGGTGCTGCGGATGAGGCCGGTCGGAGCGAGATCGAGGGCGGGATCGGGCGCGGGCTGTGCGGTCATGCTGACTCCTCTTCGTCGAGACGTCTCGGGTCTGTCGGGGTGCGAAATGCGAACGGCATTCGGGATCAGTGTGCCGCAGCCGGACACAAAGTTCAAGACCTGAACTATGTATAACGATCGCGCAACGACCCCACTGTGCGAATCCCGAATGTCGCTAGCGTTCAGTCCGTTCGATCGAAGGAGATGACATGAACCGACTGATTCCCCGCGTCGCCCTCGCGGCCGTCGCCGTACTCGGTGCCGCCGCGCTCGGCGGCTGGACCACGGCTCCCGCCGCTGCGAACCCGCCCGCCTCGAACCGCGACGCCACCGTGCAGGTGTACCTCACGCGCCACGGCGAGACGATGCTCAACGCCCTCCACCTCGTGCAGGGGTGGTCGGACTCGCCCCTGACCGCGGCGGGCCGGGTGACCGCGACCACCGTCGGCGCAAACCTCGGCGCCGAGATCGGGAAGCTGGATGCCGCCTACTCGGCCGACATGGTGCGCCACTACGAGACGGCGACGCTCATGCTGCAGGGCATGGGCTCGAAGCTCTCGCCGACCCGCGACCTGGGCCTGCGCGAGCTGAACTTCGGCGGCTGGGAGGGGGCCAAGCAGAGCGCGATGGGCGCGGCCGTGTTCGGCTACCTCGCTCAGCAGGGGATCGCCGAGCCGACCCTCGGGCAGATGACCGACGCGATCAAGGCCACCAACCCCGTCGCGTCGCTGCCAGGGGAGAACTGCGACGACGTCTCGTCGCGCATGCTCGCCTCGCTGAACGCGATCGCGAAGGATGCCGCCAAGCACCGTGACGACAAGGTGCTCGTCGTCTCGAGCGGACTCTCGATCTCATGCGTGCTGGTCGACCTCGGCGCCGAGGACCGCGTGCCCGAGACCGGCATCGCGAACGGCGCCGTCAACCTGCTGACGTACAAGGCCGGCGTATGGACCGTCGAGACGGTGAACGACACGCACTACGCCCAGCAGTGAGCAGGGCGGGGCGGTGGCGCGCATCGCCGCTGCCGCCCCGGCCTACGATGGCGATCATGCCTCTCGCAACGCCCGACGTCCGCCGACACAACCTCGGCCTCGTGCTCGGGCGCGTGCTCGAGGGTGCCGGAGAGGCGCGTGCCGACATCGCCGGGGCGACAGGCCTCTCGCGCGGTGCCGTCACGTCGCTGGTCGCCGAGCTCATCGACGCGGGCCTCGTCGAAGAGAGCGACGTCGTGGCGCCGGCCGGGATGGGCCGGCCGCGCACGACGCTCGCGCCGGCGGCATCCGCTCCCTGCGTCCTCATCGCGCTGCTCGACGCCGACCATGCGACAGCGGTCGCCGCCACGTTGTCGGGGGACGAGCTCGCCCGGGTCTCACTCCGCCACGGGCGGCCGATGGGCGACCCCGCTGCTGTCGTCGATGTGCTGGCGGAAGCGGTCGACGACGCGGCCGCGCGTGTCGCCGCGACCGGGCGGCGGATCGCGGACGTGTGCGTGGTCGTGTGGGCGCCCGTCGGCGGAACCCCGGCCCGCGTCCTCGCCGACACCGATCTGGAGTGGGGCGAGGTCGACCTGCTCGGACTCCTCCGGGCGCGGTCCGCAGCCGTCGCCGCCTTCGAAGGCGCCGGTGCAGTGGCCCGGCTGGTGTCGGACTCCGAGGTCGCGGCGCTCGCCGAGCATGTCGCGGTCGCGGGTGAGACGCTGCTCTACCTCAAGGCCGACTCCGGCATCGGTGGCGCAGTCGTGCTCTCGGCCGGCGACGACTCCGGGACGCGCGTGCTCGCGGCAGCGCTCGGTCACCTGCCGGTCGTCCCGGGAGGCGTGCGCTGCGCGTGCGGCCAGCACGGGTGCCTCGTCACCGTCGCCGGTCCGGATGTGCTGCTGTCGCGCTCGGGGCTCGGGCCCCTTGCCGCCGACGAGGGACTGACCGTCGCCCTGGAGGCGTTCGTCGCACAGGTGCGGGCGGGCGCCGAGCCGGCCGCGTCGGTGTGGCAGGAGGCGGCGCGCGAGATCGCCCGCACGCTGCAGATCGTGGCGCTGACCGTGGCTCCGGACGTCATCGTGCTCGGCGGGTTCGTCGCGGCGCTCGCCGCGGACGTCGACGCGGTGTTCCGCACGATCCAGCCGCGCATCGCGCACGCGCCGGTGCTGCCGGTCGCGCCGGTGGTCGGCAGCACGCTCGGTGCCGACGCTGCGCTGCGCGGTGCGCTCCGGGACGCGCGGATGCGGCTCCTCGCCGATCCGCTGGCGATCTGACGAGCGCCGACCGTCGGTCGGGGCGTTTCGTCTCGCTCGTTCCTCGCTCGCTCAACGACCGGAGCTGCGGCGGGGCGTTTCGTCCGGCTCGGCAGGCGGTGCGGCGCGCGGCGTCATCAGCTCGAAGAGCGCACCGACGGCCGCGGTCATGTCGACCTCGGGCTCCAGCATCCACTGCACCTGCATGCCGTCGGCGACCGCCTGGAACAGCCGGGCGAGCACCTCGGGGTCGACCCTGTCGTCGATGTCGCCGGAGGCCTGGCCCTCGGCGATCGCCCTGCTGAAGAAGTCGCGCAGACCGATGCCGCGCTGCACGAAGTAGTCGTGCGCGGCGTGCTCGGGGTCTGCCGCATCGACCGAGAGGCGCGCGAACAGGTGGACGAGGCCGGGAACGTCGGCGTTGTGGCGCACGACGCCGAGGTAGCCCGCGCGCACGGCGCCGAGGTCGAGGTCGGCGTCGGTGCGCAGGCCGTGCTCGACGTCGCCGTCGAGACCCTGCCCGACCGAGTCGAGCTCGTCGCGCTTGCGGAGGATCTCGGTGAAGAGCTCCTCCTTGCTGTCGAAGTAGTGGAGGAGTCCGGCCTGGCTGAGGCCGACGGCATCCGCCAGTTCCTTGACCGAGGCCCCGCGGTATCCCTCGCGTGCGATCACGTCGAGCGCCCGCGTGAGGATCTCTTCGCGCTTCGCCACGCCTTTCGCGTAGGAGCCCCGTCGCCCCGTTCCGCTGTCTGCCATAGGAGAAGTAAACCGAACAGTGCTTGATTTCTCAAAACCTAGTGACATATGGTTTTCTCTCGAGGCGCTCGATGAGGAGTGCCCGCTACCCGCAGCAAGGACATCCATGACAGCGCCGTCTGAGCCGATGGCTCCCATCACCACCAACACGTTCGTCGAGAACGCCGCCGGCAACGACGATCCGCCCGCACCCGTCAAGGGCCTGCGGCGGCTGATGTGGTGGATCGTCCCGGCCAACCTGGGCATCTTCCTCATCTGGGGCGCCGTGCCCGGCATCCTCCTGCCGCAGCAGATCGCGGTGCTCTTCGGCGAGGAGAACAAGCTCGCCACATACAGCGTCATCGCCACGATCGGCGCGTTCGCCGCTATGGTCGCGCAGCCCATCGCGGGCCAGATCTCCGACCGCACGCGTTCGCGCTACGGTCGCCGCGCGCCGTGGATCATGCTGGGCGCCCTTGCCGGCGCGCTCGCGCTCGTCGGTCTCGCGTTCGCGAGCTCGGTCGTCGGACTGATCATCGCCTGGACCCTCGTGCAGATCAGCTACAACTTCGCGCAGGGCCCGCTGTCGGCGGTGATGCCCGACCGCGTGCCGCTCAAGCGGCGCGGCACGTTCGCCGCACTCTCCGGCATCGGCCTCATGGTCGGCGCGATCGGCGGCCAGATCGTCGGCTCGTTCTTCTTCCACAGCATCACGCTCGGCTACATCGTGTTCGCCGTGTTCGCCGTGGTGATCCTGGGACTGTTCGTCGCGTTCAACCCGGACTACCCCAGCACGAAGCTCGAGCGCGAGCCCTTCAGCTTCCGCGAGTTCCTGAGCACGTTCTGGGTCAACCCGGTCAAGCACCCCGACTTCTTCTGGGCCTTCACCGGCCGGCTCCTGCTGTACACCGGCTACTTCGCCGTGACGGGTCTTCAGCTGTACCTCCTCACCGACTACTTCGGTGTCGAGAGCCCCGAGTCGGTCATCCCGCTCCTCGGCATGCTGAGCCTCGTCGGCATCATCATCTCGACGCTCGTGTCGGGGCCGCTGTCCGACAAGGTGGGTCGCCGCAAGCCGTTCGTGTTCGCCTCGGCGGCGGTCGTCTCGCTCGCGTTCCTGCTGCCGTGGTTCTGGCAGGACCTCAACGCCTGGATGATCATGACCTTCATCGCCGGCTTCGGCTTCGGCATGTTCCAGGCCGTCGACCAGGCGCTCATGAGCGAGGTGCTGCCGTCGGCCAAGTCGTTCGCGAAGGACCTCGGCGTCGTCAACATCGCCGCCACCCTGCCGCAGACGCTCGCTCCCGGCGTCGCCGGCGCGATCGCGCTCGCGTTCGGCTACGCGGCGCTGTTCCCGGTCGCGATCGTGCTCGGCATCCTCGGCGCCCTCGCGGTGTGGCCGATCAAGGCGACACGATGACGTCCGTCACCGACACCTCGGAAGCGGTGGATGCCGGGGGCACCGGCATCCACCCTCCCCACCGACCCCCGATGAAAGGAACTCCATGAGCATCCCCGATGTCACGGAACTGACCCTCGAAGAGAAGGCGTCGCTGACCAGCGGCGCGAGCTTCTGGTACACCAAGCCGGTGGAGCGCGTGGGCGTGCCGGCGATCATGGTGACCGACGGTCCGCACGGCCTGCGCAAGCAGCGTGAGGGCGGCGACCACCTCGGCATCGGCGACAGCGTGCCGGCGACGTGCTTCCCGCCCGCCGTCGGGCTCGGCTCGTCGTGGGACGTCGACCTGATCCACCGCGTCGGCGAGGCGCTCGGCACCGAGACCTCGATCGAGAACGTCGCGGTGCTGCTCGGCCCCGGCATCAACATCAAGCGCTCGCCGCTGTGCGGCCGCAACTTCGAGTACCTCTCGGAGGACCCGATCGTCTCGGGCGTGCTCGGTGCCGCCATCGTCCAGGGCATCCAGTCGAAGGGCGTGGGCACGTCGCTCAAGCACTTCGCCGCCAACAACCAGGAGAACGACCGCATGCGCGCGTCGTCCGACGTCGACCCGCGACCGCTGCGCGAGATCTACCTGCGCGGCTTCGAGCGCGTCGTCGAGGACGCCCAGCCGTGGACCGTCATGTGCTCGTACAACCGCATCAACGGCGTGTACGCCTCGGAGGACCCGTGGCTGCTCACGCAGGTGCTGCGCGACGAGTGGGGCTACGAGGGACTCGTGGTGTCGGACTGGGGTGCGGTCAACGAGCGCGTCCCGGGCCTGGCCGCCGGCATGGACCTCGAGATGCCGTCGTCGGGCGGCGCCACCGACGCGCAGATCGTCGCCGCCGTGCAGGACGGATCGCTCGACGAGTCCGTGCTCGACGTCGCCGCCGGCCGCGTGCTGGACCTCGTGCGCAAGGCGCAGGACGGCGCCGGCGCGGTCGCCGGTCCGCTCGACGTCGACGCGCACCACGCGCTCGCCCGCGAGGCCGCGGGACGCTCGATCGTGCTGCTCAAGAACGAGGCCCTTCGACCGGCTCAGGGACCGGTGCTGCCGCTGGCGAAGGATGCGAATGTCGCCGTGATCGGCGAGTTCGCGGCATCCCCGCGCTATCAGGGCGCCGGGTCGTCGATGATCAACCCGACGCGCCTCGACAACGCGCTCGACGAGATCCGTGCGCTCTCGAGCGGCGACGTGTCGTACGCGCAGGGCTTCAGCAACGCACTGCAGGTGTCGGCCGAGGACGCCGCTGCGCTGCGCACCGAGGCCGTGGCCGCCGCGGAGGCGGCCGAGGTCGTCGTGCTGTTCCTGGGCCTACCGGCGCGCCTGGAGTCCGAGGGCTACGACCGCGACGACATCGACCTGCCCGCCGCGCAGCTCGAGCTGCTCGACGCGGTGCTCGCCGCCAACCCGAACACGGTGGTCGTGCTCTCCAACGGCGGCGTCGTGGCGCTGCCGTTCGCCGGCCGCGTTCCGGCGATCCTCGAGGGCTGGCTGCTCGGTCAGGCCGGCGGCGGCGCCACCGCCGACGTGCTGTTCGGCGACGTGAACCCCTCGGCGAAGCTCACCGAGACGATCCCGGTGCGCCTGGAGGACACCCCCGCGTACCTCGACTTCCCGGGCGAGTTCTCGCACGTCCGCTATGGCGAGGGACTGTTCGTCGGCTACCGCTGGTACGACGCGCGGCGCATGGACGTGGCGTTCCCGTTCGGCCACGGTCTTTCGTACACGACCTTCGCGTACGGGGATGCCGTCGCCCAGGTCGACGCCGACGGCGACCTCGAGGTGACCGTGGCCGTCACCAACACGGGCGACCGCGCCGGTCACGAGGTCGTGCAGGTCTACACGGGGCTCGCCGGATCGCAGGTGCAGCGCGCGCCGCGCGAGCTCAAGGCGTTCGCCGCGGTCGCACTGGAGCCCGGCGAGACCCAGACGGTGACGCTCACGGTGCGCCGCAAGGACCTCGCGTACTGGGACATCCGCGCCGACCGCTGGATCGTCGAGGGCGGCTCGTACACCGTGTCGGTCGGAGCGTCGAGCCGCGACATCCGCTCCACCGCCGAGGCGACGATCGAGGGCGACGTGTTCACGCTGCCCCTTACGCGCGCCTCGTCGATGGGCGAGGTGCTGCGTCACCCGGTGGCCGGCCCCATCGTGCAGTCGATGATCGCGCAGGCGATGGGCGGCGTCGCCGACAGTGCGGCGTCGATCATGCCGGAGGGCGTCGACATGTCGAAGATGATGGAGTCCTTCCCCATCGGCCGCATCGGCATGATGGCGGGCCTCGCCGGCGACGGCGCGGGCGCGAGCCCCGAGATGATCGACGGCCTGATCGCCATGGCGAACGCGGGCGGTGTGCCCGCCCAGGCCTGAGCCTCGGACCAGTGGATGCCTCGACCCGGGCCTGACCGCAGGCCCGGGTCGAGGCATCCGTCGTTCCGTGCTCGATCGCGGTCAGTCCGCCAGGAAGGCGAGCAGCGCCTCGTTGACCTCGGCGCCGTGGGTCCACAGGAGTCCGTGCGGGGCGCCCTCGAGCTCGACGTAGGTCGCGTCGGGCAGCAGCTCGCGGAAGCGCCGGGCCGTCTTGTCGATCGGCAGGATGTTGTCGGCCGTGCCGTGGACGATGAGCGTCGGCACGTCGATCGCGGGGATGTCGGCGCGGAAGTCCGTCGGCCAGGTCAGCGGCGCGGCGGCGATCGCCGTGTTGCCGGCGAGGTTGGCCACCTGAACGCTGGCATCGACCGCCTGCTGCGAGATGCGCGAGCCGAGCGTGTCGTCGAGGTTGTAGAAGTCCTGGAAGAAGCCGGTGACGAACGCGTAGCGGTCGTCCCGCACCGACTGGGCGATGCCGTCGAAGAAGGACTGCGGTCCGGCGCCGTCGGGGTTGTCATCGGTGATGAGCAGGTACGGCTCGAGCGAGCCGAAGAACGCCGCCTTGGCCACGCGCGCCGAGCCGTAGCGGGACAGGTAGCGGGCGATCTCGCCGGTGCCCATCGAGAAGCCCACGAGGATCGCGTCGTGCAGGTCGAGGTCCTCGATCAGCGCGTGCAGATCGGCGGCGAACGTGTCGTAGTCGTACCCCGAGCCCACCTTGCTGGACGCACCGAACCCGCGGCGGTCGTACGCGATCACGCGGTAGCCGGCGTCCCGCAGGGCCGCCTGCTGCTTGCCCCACGACTCGCCGTTCAGTGGGAACCCGTGGATCAGCACGACGGGCTGCGCCTCGGCCGGTCCCTGGTCGGTGTAGTAGAGGTCGACGTCGACCGAGTTCTCGGTCCCGACGGTGATGTGCGCCACGATCGCTCCTTCCGGACCACGACGAGTGAGGGATGCCGCGACCCTGCGTCCGACGCTAGGCCGCGGCATCCCTCATCGCCAGTGCGTGTGTCGCCGCGAGGCGACCGTTCACGTCCCGTTCAGTCGCGGACGGCTCCTGCCGACGGCGTGACGGTGAAGATCGTCGGGGCGGCGAAGCCGGCCGCCGCGAACGCGGCGGTGGCGGCATCCCGGACCGCGTCGACCCTGTCGTGGGCGACGAGGGCGATGGCGGCCCCGCCGAAGCCGCCGCCGGTCATGCGGGCTCCGATCGCTCCGGCCGACAGTGCTGCCTCGACGGCCGTGTCGAGCTCGGGCACCGAGATCTCGAAGTCGTCCCGCATCGACGCGTGCGAGGCCACGAGCAGATCGCCGATGGCGGTGGGGCCCTGCTCACGCAGCGTCTGCACGGTGTCGAGCACGCGCTGGTCCTCGGTGACGACGTGGCGCACGCGGCGGAACGTGACGTCGTCGACGAGCTCGGCCAGGCGGGGCAGATCGCCCACGGTGACATCGCGCAGCGCGGGCACGCCCAGCGCCGCGGCGCCGCGTTCGCAGGCGGCGCGGCGCTCGCCGTAGCCGCCGGTCGCGTGGGAGTGCTTGACGCCGGTGTCGATGACGACGAGCTCCAGGCCCGCCTCGGCGAAGCCCAGGTCGACGACTTCGGCCTCCAGCGAGCGGCAGTCGAGGAAGATCGCGGCATCGGGGCGCCCGAGCAGCGACGCCATCTGGTCCATGATGCCGGTGGGGGCGCCGACGGCCTCGTTCTCGGCGCGACGGCCGACCTTCGCGAGGGCCACCCGGTCGAGGTCGATGCCCCACGTGTCGGCCAGGGCGACGGCGGTCGCCCCCTCGATCGCGGCCGACGACGACAGGCCGGCGCCCACGGGCACATCGGACGCGAACGCGAGGTCGACGCCGGTGACGTCGGCGGGATCGGTTCCGGATGCCGCGAGCAGCGCCCACGCCACGCCGAGGGGGTAGCGGGCCCACTCGGGCACGTCGTCGCGCTGATCCGGGAACACGACGTCGAGTGCATCGAGTGCGACCTCGGCGGTCGCGTCGTCGAACGTCGACGCGACGCGCACGCGGAACACCCCGTCGGTGCGCGGGGCGAGCGCCACGTGCGTGCGGTGCTGGATCGCGAACGGCAGCACGAAGCCGTCGTTGTAGTCGGTGTGCTCGCCGATGAGGTTGACGCGGCCGGGCGAGGACCACGTGCCCACCGGCTCGGCGCCGAAGCGCTCGGCGAACAGCGCGCGGGCGGCGTCGGAGGTGCGGGTCTCGGTGGCGGTCACAGGGTCTCCTCGGGGTTGGATGCTTCGTCTCGTTCCTCGCTCGGCACGAGTGCGACGGCCTCGCGCAGCTTCGCGGCGGCAGTCTCGGGCGGGATGTCGCCGATCCAGGCGCCCATGGCGGCCTCGGAACCGGCGAGGAACTTGAGCTTGTCGGCAGCGCGGCGGGGTGACGTCAGCTGCAGGTGCAGGCGGGCCGTGTCGCGGCCGCGATGCACGGGCGCCTGGTGCCAGGCGGCGATGTACGGCGTCGGCGAGTCGTAGAGCGCGTCGACCCCGCGCAGCAGGCGCAGGTACAGCGGCGCGAGCTCGTCGCGCTCCGCTTCGGTGGTCTCGGCGAAGTCGGCGACGTGGCGGTGCGGCAGGAGGTGGATCTCGATCGGCCAGCGGGCGGCGAACGGCACGAACGCCGTCCAGTGCTCGCCCTCGAGGATGACGCGCTCGCCGGCGCGCTCGAACTCGAGGATGCGGTCGAACAGGTCGGGACCTTCGCGGTCGATCGAGGCCAGCAGGCCCGTCGTGCGCGGTGTGATGTACGGGTAGGCGTAGATCTGGCCGTGCGGGTGGGGGAGCGTGACGCCGATGGCCTCGCCGCGGTTCTCGAACGGGAAGACCTGCTCGACGCCCGGGAGCGCAGACAGCGCGGCGGTGCGATCGGCCCACGCCTCGATGACGGTGCGCGCGCGGGTCGGGGTCAGCGAGCCGAACGAGCCCGAGTGCTCGGGGCTGAAGCACACGACCTCGCAGCGCCCGACGCTCGTGCGCGTGCGGCCGAGGCCCGGGGCGACGAGATCGTCGAGGTCGCGCGGGGCGTCCGCGCCGGCCGGTGCGTCGCCGTGGGCGGCCGCGAGGGCGGGGCCGAACGACGGCGACTTGTTCTCGAACACCGCGACGTCGTAGCGCGACGGGATCTCGGACGGGTTGGCCGGCGTCTGCGGTGCGAGCGGGTCGAGCTCGGCGGGCGGCAGGAACGCCCGGTTCTGGCGCGCCGCAGCGATCGACACCCAGTCGCCGGTGAGCACGTCGCGGCGCATCGTCGCGGTCTCCGGCCGCGGCGAGAGCTCGCGCGCGTCGATCGCCCGGTCCGGGCCGAGGGTCGTGCCGGGGTCGTCGTAGTAGACGAGCTCGCGCCCGTCGGCGAGGCGTGTCGGGCGCTTGACGACGCCGCCGCCGAGGACGACGGCATCCGTCCCCGTACCGAACTCAGGAATGTTCACGTCAACACGGTAGCAAGTCGGCTATGTTAGCGTCAACACGATCGGGGTTCCTGATTTCTCGACGAGTGAGGTGGGCGTGTGAGCGGCAGCGGACGGGTGTCGATGGCCGACGTCGCCGAGCGCGCCGGCGTCTCGGGGCAGACCGTGTCGCGCGTCGTCAACGGCAGCCCCCGGGTCGATCCCGACACACGGGCGCGCGTCGAGGCCGCGATGGCCCACCTCGGCTACCGGCCGCACCGCGCCGCGCGCGCGCTGCGGACGGGGCGCACCCAGACCCTGGGCCTCGTCGTATCGACGCTCGCGTCGGTCGGGAACTCGCGCATGCTGCAGGCGGTGGCGGATGCCGCATCCTCCCGCGGCTACGCGCTCACGGTGGTCACGCTCGGCCCCGACGGCGGCGTCGCCGAGGCGTTCGAGCGCCTCGCCGAGCAGGGCGTGGACGGCGCGATCGTGCTCAACGAGGCCACCGCCCGCGTACGCGGCGCCGACGTGCGGGCGGCGGGACTGCGGCTCGTCGTCGTGGATTCACCACCGGACGACCGCTTCGGTGTGGTCGAGACCGATCACACCGGGGGAGCGGAATCGGCCGTGCGCCACCTGCTCGCCCTCGGCCACCGGACGGTGCACCACCTCGCCGGGCCCTCGGGCTCGTTCGCCGCGGCCGAGCGCGAGCGCGGCTGGCGCGCCGCGCTCGACGCAGAAGGCGCGCCGGTGCCCGGCCTCGTGCGGGGCGACTGGACGTCGGCATCGGGGCACGGTGCGGCATCCACTCTGCTCGCGGCAGGCGCCACGGCGGTCTTCGCCGCGAACGACCAGATGGCGCTCGGGCTGCTGCGGGGGATCGCCGAGGCGGGTCGCGCCGTGCCCGGCGACGTGAGCGTCGTCGGCTTCGACGACATCGCGGATGCCGCCGACTACCGGCCGCCCCTCACCACCGTGCACCAGGACTTCGACGCCCTCGGCGCACGCGCCGTCGCGGCGCTCGTCGACGGCATCGAGGCCGGTGCGCCCGCGGCGTTCGACACCGTGCCGACGCGGCTCATCGTGCGCGAGAGCACGGCGACGGCCCGCTGACGCTGACGCCGATCCGGATCGAAGACAGTGGATGCCGGCGGCCGGGCCCGGCCGCCGGCATCCACTGTCTCGGACGGGTGCTCAGCCCGCGCTGCGGCGGGCCTCCCAGCCGGTGCGGACCATCTCGTCGACGGTGTAGCGGTTCTTCCAGTCGAGGTCGCGCGCGGCGAGCTCGCCGGTCGCGACGATGCGGTCGGGGTCGCCGGCGCGGCGCGGCGCGATCTCGGGGGTGAAGTCGATGCCGGTGACGCGGGCCATGGCGTCCATGATCTCGCGCACGCTCAGGCCGTTCTGCGAGCCCAGATTGTAGGCCGGCTCGAGCGGCTCACCGGCGAGCAGTCGCTGGGCGGCGGCCACGTGGGCGGCGGCGATGTCGGCGACGTGCACGTAGTCGCGCACGTTCGTGCCGTCGGGGGTGTCGTAGTCGTCGCCGTTGATGCGCGGCGTGCGGCCTTCGATGAGCGCCTCGAACACCAGCGGGAACAGGTTGTGCGGGCTGGTGTCGTACACGACGGGGTCGCCCGAGCCGACCACGTTGAAGTACCGCAGCGCGGTGTGGCGCAGCGGGTGCTGCGATCCGGCCGTCGCGACGGCCTGGTCGGCGATCAGCCACTCGCCGATCAGCTTGGACTCGCCGTACGGCGACGCCGGGCGCTTGGGCAGGTCCTCGGTGACCAGCGGCACGTCGGGCGTGCCGTACACGGCCGCAGACGACGAGAACACGAGGTTCGACACGGCCGCGTTCTGCATGGCCTCCAGCAGCGACCGCGTCCCCTCGACGTTCTGGGCGTACGTGTGCAGCGGACGCTGCACCGAGACGCCGGCGTACTTGAACCCGGCCAGGTGGATGACGCCCACGACACCGTGCTCGCGCAGCGTGCTCTCGACCAGCGCCGTGTCGAGGATCGACCCGTTCACGAACGGCACGCCGTCGGGAAGGAACTCGGCGTGGCCGCTCGACAGGTCGTCGATGACGACGGACGCCAGGCCCGCCTCGGCGAGCGCGCGGACGATGTGGGCGCCGATGTAGCCGGCGCCTCCGGTCACGAGCCAGGACATGTCACTCCAGTGGTCGGGGGCGGGTTCGCGTTCCATTGTGCCGGGTCGGGATGGATGCCGAGTCCCGTGGCCGGACGCCCGGCATGCGGAGGCGGCGGCTCAGACCCGGGCGGCCCAGCGCGCGGCGCGCTGCAGCAGACCCGCGAGCTCGGGGGAGTCGTAGGCCCGCTCGTCGTGGCCGAGCGACGACACGACGGCGCGCGTCGGCCGTTCGCGCACCCAGACGGCGGGGTGCACGGCGCCCTCGACGTCGTGCACGGCGAGCACACGCGCACCGGCATCGACCACGAGGTCGCTGTACCGCTCGTCGAAGACGTCGAGGTGCGGCATCCCGTCGGTGACCGCGTGGTCGCCGTCGGTGATGCGCACGCGGGTGTCGCCGATCGGCGGGTGCCACGACGTGCCGGGCACCCACTCGCCGCCGATCGCCTCCCGCCAGGCGGGGTGGTCGCGCAGGCTCGACAGGGCGGCGTGGATGCCGATCAGCCCGATGCCGCGCTCGATCGCGGCGGCGAGCCCCGCCTCGGCCGCGAAGTCAGGGCGGGGCTCGCCGCCGTCGCGCCACGGATCGCCGGCGTTCACGACGAGCAGGTCGGCGCCGTCGAGGTGGGCGAGCGCGTGGTCGACCTCGTCGTCGACCACGGCGTCCCATCCGTCGGCGCGCAGGATCCCGGCGATACGGGCCGACGTCGCGGGGTAGGGATGCCACGGGTCGGCGTACCGGCCGGTTCCGGTGGCGATGACGACGCGTGGGCGCTCCGGTCGTTCCATGGGTACCATGATCTGCAGGATAGCGCTTTCCTGCGCCATCGAGGAGGCCCCATGAACCACGCCGTCGTGATCGCCCCGGACTCGTTCAAGGGCACCATCTCCGCCGCGGCGGCCGCACAGGCGCTGGCCGAGGGCTGGCACGGCGAACGCCCGGCCGACGACGTGCGACTCCTGCCGATGGCCGACGGCGGCGAGGGCACCGTCGACGCCTTCGCGACGGCCGTCCCCGGCGCCCGGCGCATGCCCGTGACGGTCGCCGGCCCCGAGGGTGCCGAGGTCGCGGCCTCGTGGGTGCTGCTGCCGCCGACGCCCGATGCCCCCGGCGGCACCGGTGTGGTCGAGCTCGCGAGCACGAGCGGCATCGAACTGCTCGGCACACCGCCGCGCCTGCGCCCGTTCGACGCGCACACGCGGGGGTTCGGTGAGGCGATCGCGGCCGCCCTCGCACACGGCGTCTCGCGTCTCGTGCTCGGCATCGGATCGAGCTCGTCCACCGACGGCGGCGCCGGCATGCTGACCGCACTCGGGGCGCGGTTCGCAGATGCCGAGGGCGCACCGATCGTCGACGGCGCCCGCGGACTCGCCGACGTCGCGGTCGCCGACCTGTCCCGGCTCGCGGCGCTCCCGCCCGGTGGGGTCACCGTGCTCAGCGACGTCACCCACCCGCTGCTCGGAGAGCGCGGCGCCGCGGCCGTCTTCGGACCGCAGAAGGGCACCGCGCCGGAGGACATCCCGGCGCTGGACGCCGGCCTCGCCCGCTTCGCCGAGGTGCTCGGCGCCGCGGCTCTTCGTGCGGATCGGGTTGCTTCGTCTCGTCCCTCGCTCAGCACACGTGCCGCCGGCTCCGGTGCAGCCGGCGGCACCGGTTTCGGCCTGCTGGCGTGGGGCGCGACACTCGTGCCCGGCTCGGCGGCGGTCGCGGAGCTCGTGGGGCTGGGGAGCGCGCTGGCCGCGGCATCCCTCGTCATCACGGGCGAAGGATCGTACGACGGACAATCCTCCGCGGGCAAGGTGCCCGCGCACGTCGGGTCCCTCGCGGCGGCGGCGGGCGTGCCCGTCGACCTCGTCGCCGGGCGCATCGCGGAGGATGCCGACGTATCGGCATTCGCGGCGACGGCGTCGCTCACCGCGCTCGCAGGATCCGCGGAGGCCGCGATGGCAGATCCGGCGCGCTGGCTCGCCGCCGCGGGCGCCGCACTCGCGCGCGCCGCCGGTTGACCTCTCAGGCGCCGTCGCCTAGGGTGGCGGAGGCCGTTTCGGCCGGAGACCAGGAAGGCAGGTGATGCGCGATGTCCAGTGATAGTCGCCGCGCCACCGTTTCGTCTTCGCTGGTCGGCATCTCGATGCACTGATCCCTCGCGAGCGAGCGGTGGCGCCGGTGCGCGCGTCTGCGCGCGCCCTTCTTCGCGGCGCCCTGCGCCGTGCCGACGCGAGCAATCGAGGTGAATCATGATGGCCCTGATCGACAACGCCGTGTACGTCGCCGGACGACGCACACAGGACCCGGCGAACCTGAACGAGACGTACGAGGTCATGCGCGACCGCGGCGGGATGGCCTGGATCGGACTGTACCGGCCGACAGCAGGCGAGGTGCGATCGATCGCCGACGAGTTCGGCCTGCATCCGCTGGCGGTCGAGGACGCACTGACCGGCCATCAGCGGTCCAAGCTGGAGCGCTACGGCGACACGCTCTTCGTCGTGCTGCGCCCCGCGCGCTATCTCGACGCCGCCGAGGAGGTCGAGTTCGGCGAGCTGCACGTGTTCGTCGGGCCGGACTTCGTCGTGACGATCCGGCACGCCGAGGCGCCGAACCTCGGCAAGGTGCGCCGGCGGCTCGAAGCCGCGCCTGAGCTGCTCGCCATGGGACCCGAGGCGGTGCTGTACGCCGTGCTCGACGAGGTCGTCGACGAGTACGGCCCCGTGATCGCCGGGCTCGAGAACGACATCGACGAGATCGAGGACCAGCTGTTCGGCAGCGCCGAGGCCGACGTCGAGGCGGTCTCGCGCCGCATCTACGACCTCTCGCGCGAGGTCATCGACTTCCAGCGGGCGACGCAGCCGCTCGCCGGGATGCTGGAGGCGCTGCGCCGCGGATCCGACAAGTACGAGGTAGACCTCGAGCTGCAGCGGTACCTCCGCGACGTGCTCGACCACGTGCTGCGCATCGTCGAGCGCGCCGGTGCCTTCCGGTCGATCCTCGAGAACGCGCTCAATGTGCAGTCGACGCTCGTCGCGCAGCGGCAGAACGAGGAGATGCGGCGCATGAGCGAGGCGGGCCTCGCCCAGAACGAGGAGATCAAGCGCATCTCGTCGTGGGCGGCGATCCTGTTCGCGCCGACCCTCATCGGCACCGTCTACGGCATGAACTTCGACCACATGCCCGAGCTGCACTGGACCTACGGGTACCCGTTCGCGCTGCTGCTGATGCTCGGCCTCGGGTTCGTGCTCTACGGCGTCTTCAAGTTCAAGCGCTGGCTCTGACCGATCCCGTACCGGTTCGCGTTTCGTCTGCGCGCGCCGGAGCGCGCTCCGCTCAACGACCGGGTGTCATGGTGCCCGGTCGTTGAGCGAGGGAGGAACGAGCGAGACGAAACGCCTCGGGCGGACAGTCGGCCCCTCGGAGCTCAGGGCACGCGCAGCACGCCGTTGCGGCGGTGCGGCAGGCGCTCGAGGGACTCGTCGCGCAGCACCTCGGGCAGCAGGGCTGCCGGGGCGTCCTGGAACACGACCGGACGCAGGAACCGGCGGATCGCGGTCGCGCCGACCGACGTGTGCAGCGACGTCGTCGCGGGCCACGGCCCGCCGTGGTGCTGCGACCACGTGACCGCGACGCCCGTCGGCCAGCCGGCGAACAGCACGCGCCCGGCCTTGCGGGTGAGCACCTCCAGCACCGCCGCGACGTCGTCGGAGTCCTCGGCGTGCAGGGTCGCGGTGAGCGACCCGGGCACGGCCTCCAGCGCGGCGTGCAGCTCGGCCGCGGACGCGTAGCGCACGAGGAGCGTCACGGGCCCGAAGCACTCCTCCAACAGCACGGAGGGACGCGCGGCGACGGCTGCGGCATCCGTCGACAGCACCAACGGCTGCGCCGACCCGGGCTCCGCCTCGAGGCCGTGCGCGACGACGGCGACAGACGGGTCGGACTCGAGGTGCGCGACGCCGGACGGGAAGGCCGCCGTGATGCGCTCCGTGAGCAGCGGACCGCCCGATGCGCTTGCGGCGAAACCGGCGACGAGGTCTTCGAAGCCCGCGCCGGCGGGGACGAACACGACACCCGGCTTGGTGCAGAACTGGCCGACCCCGAGCGTGAACGATCCGACGAGGCCCTGCGCGAGCGCCTCGCCGCGGGCGGCGACCGCGGCCGGCGTGAGGACGACGGGGTTGACCGAGCCGAGCTCGCCGTAGAACGGGATCGGGTCGGGGCGGCCCGACGCGAGGTCGAACAGCGCGCGGCCTCCGCCGAGCGAGCCGGTGAACCCGGCGGCCTGGATGACGGGATGCTGCACCAGGGCGTTGCCGGCCTCGCGGCCCTCGACGAGCGCGAGCGAGCCCTCGGGCGCGCCGGCGGTGACGAGCGCCTCGGCGACGATCGCCGCGGTGCGCTCCGACAGGCGCGGGTGACCCGAGTGCGCCTTGACGATCACGGGATTGCCCGCCGCGAGGGCAGAGGCGGTGTCGCCGCCGGCGACCGAGAACGCGAACGGGAAGTTCGACGCCGAGAACACCGCGACAGGCCCGACGCCGGTCAGCATGCGCCGCAGCTCGGGGCGGGGCACGGACGCGTCGGCGTCGTCGACCGTGAGCTCCAGGTACGAGCCCTCTTCGACGACCGTCGCGAACAGGCGCAGCTGTCCGGTGGTGCGGCCGACCTCGCCGCGCAGGCGGGTCTCGCCGAGGCGCGTCTCGTCGTCCGCGATCGCGACCAGCTCGTCGAGGTGGGCGTCGAGGGCGTCGGCGGCGGCGCGCAGCCACGAGGCGCGGGTGGCGGCATCCGCTGCCCGCCACACGGGTGCGGCGGCGGCCGCGGCCGCGGTGAGGGCGTCGAGTTCGGCGGTCGTGGTGGTCATGAGGGTCCCTTCGGGAGAGTCAGCGGAAGCGGAGGCCGAGGCCGACGTGCGGCGTCTCGGTGAGGGTCGCGTCGGCGATGCGGACGGGCGACGGGCCGTCGAGGGCGCCGAGCGCGCCGAAACCGGCGTCCTCGACGTCCTCGGCCATCGGTGCGACGGCGCCGGGCGCGACCGGCAGGGTGAGGGCGAGCTGGCCGGAGAGCTCGGGCAGCAGGTGCGGGTGGAGCGTCGCGCCGTGCTCCTGGGCGAGCTCGGCGATCCGCCGGAACGGTGTGATGCCGCCCACGCGCACGACGTTCGGCTGCACGATCTGCGCGGCGCCGGCGCGCAGGAACTCGGCGAACCGGTAGGCCGTGTGCACGTTCTCGCCGAGCGCGATCGGGATGCCGGCACCGACAGCGAGTCGTCGGGCGAGCTCGGTGTGACCCGCGAGGTCGTCGGCGCGCAGCGGTTCCTCGATCCACGCGGGGTCGTACGCCGCCAGTACCTCCATCGACGCGGTGGCCCGCGCGAGGTCCCAGCGCTGGTTGGCGTCGATCATCAGCGCGCGATCGGGGCCGAGCACCTCGCGCACCGCGGCGAGCCGGTCGGCGTCCTCGTGCACGTCCGGTCTGCCGACCTTGATCTTCACGGCGTCGAACCCGGCAGCGACCCACCGCCGCACCTGGGCGACGAGCTCGTCCTGCGTGTAGTGCAGGTTGACACCCGAGCCGTATGCGCGCACGGACGCGCGGCGTCGCCCGAGCAGCTCCGACACCGGCAGGTCACGGGCGCGGGCTGCGGCATCCCACAGCGCGAGGTCCAGCCCGGCCAGTGCGATCGTCGTGACACCGCCCCCGCCAGCCTCGTGCAGGTGGCGCCACGCGTCGCTCCACAGCGCCGACGGATCGGCCGTGCGTCCCGCGGCGAACGGCGCGACGTCGTGCACGAGCAGCGCGTGCACCGCCTCGGCGCCGATCTGCGGCGTCCACGAGAAGCCCCAGCCCTCGGCGCCGTCCGAGCGCACCACGTGCGTCGCGATCACGCCGACCGACGTCACGTCCGCCGCCCACGGCCGGATGAGCGGAACCCGGATCAGGCGGGCGTCGAGCGACACGATCGTCGCCTCGGCGAGGGATGCCTCGGCCCCCGCGACGGTGCGGGCCGAGGCATCCACCTCTCCGGCCTTCGTCACAGCAGCGCCCGTCCGGCGGCCAGGATCTCGGCGAGGCGGTCCTGCTGGGCGGGGGCCGGGTCGACCAGCGGCGCACGCACCGAGCCGACCGGCAGGCCGCCCAGGCGCAGGCCGGTCTTGATGAGCGAGACGCCGAAGCCCGGCGCCTCGTCACGCAGCCGGACGAGCGGCGAGTAGAAGCCGTCGACGAGCGCGTTGCGGCGGTCCTCGTCGCCGGCGACGTAGGCGCGGTAGTACGCGTTCGCCACTTCGGGGATCATCGCGAACGCCGCCGACGAGTACAGCGGAATGCCGATGCCGCGGTACGCGCCCTGCGTCAGCTCGGCGGTGAGCAGGCCGTTGAAGAACGCGAAGTCCTCGCGCCCCTCCGCGGCGACGGCACGCACGACCTGCTGCGCCAGGCCGACATCGCCGACGCCGTCCTTGAAGCCGACGACCTTGGGGTTCGCCGCCAGGCGCCGCACCGCGTCGACCGAGAACTGCGCGTTCGCGCGGTGGTAGATCACGACGGGAAGATCGGATGCCGCCGCCACCGCCTCGACGTACGCCACGAGGCCCGCCTGCGGGCCGCCCACGAGGTAGGGCGGCAGTGCGAGCAGCGCATCCGCACCGGCGTCGGCAGCCGCGCGCGCCAGCGCCTTCGCGTGGCCGAGCGGGCCGCCCGTGCCGGCGACGACGGGCACGCGCCCCGCGACGGTCTGGGTCGCGACCTGCACGACGCGCGTCGCCTCCTCTGTCGACAGTGCGTGGAACTCGCCCGTGCCGCACGCCGGGAAGACGCCGCCCGGCGCGTGCGCGAGGGTCGTCTCGAGGTGCTGTCGCAGCAGGTCCTCGTCGACGCGGTCCTGCGCGTCGAACGGGGTGACGGGGAAGAAGAGGATGCCGTCGAAGTTCACGCCAGCACGTCCTTTCGGGTCGCGGGGTCGGAGTGGGTCGCTCGGCCTGTCGCGGTGGCTGAGCCCGTTGCGGGGGCCGAGCCCGTTGCGGTGGCCGAGCCCGTTGCGGTGGCTGAGCCCGTTGCGGTGGCTGAGCCCGTTGCGGTCGCTGAGCCTGTCGAAGCGCCGGCCGCTTCGCCGAGCTCGCCGCGCCACGAGTGCGCCGGCCGCCAGCCGAGCACGCGGCGGGCCTTCGCGTTCGAGAACGCGGGGGTCGTGCCGGTGAGCACGGCGGCGAGCTCGGCGGTGCCGGGGTAGAAGCGGGGCACGAGGTCGGCGAGGGGCTCGCGGGCGAGCGCGTCGTCGGCGGCGACGAAGAACGTCTCGCCGTTGGGGATGTCGGGGAGCGCCCGCAGCAGCGTGTCGGCGAACGCGGCGACGTCGCGCGCGTCGACATAGTTGAAGATCGCGGGCGCGGACAGCGCGGGATCGTCGAGGCGCTCGCGCACCGTGTGCCCCTGCTGCGTGAGTGCGCCCGACCACTCCTCCGGCGCGATGACGTAACACGGGCGGAACGCCGCGAACCGCGTCGCATCGCCTGTCTGCCGCGCCAGCATCCCGATCGTCTGCTCGATCAGCAGCTTCGACAGCGCATACGCGTTCCACGGACGGGCGGGCGTGTCCTCGTCCAGCGGGAAGCGGTCGGGCACCCATCCGGTCGGGGCGCCATAGCCGAGCACGGTCGGGCTCGACGCGGCGACGACGCGCCGGATGCCGGCCCTCACGGCTCCGCCGAGCACCGACACGGAGAGCCCGGCGTTGGTGCGCATGATGACGTCCTCGGGCGCGCTGAACGGCACGGCGATCGCGGCGAGGTGGATGAGCGCGTCGGCGCGGGTGTCGGCGAGGGCGCGAGCCGCGGCATCCGCGTCGCTCAGATCGATCGCGATCTGCTCGACGTCCGCGAGTTCAGGGGCGTCCGACACCGCTCGATCGAGGGAGACGAGATCGTGACCGGATGCCGCCAGCCCGGCGACCAGGCTGCGCCCGAGCCGGCCGGCACCGCCGGTGACGACGATGCGGGTCATGCGCGAGACGCCTCCGCCGCGTCGGACGCGAGGAAGCGGATGCCGAGGTCGGCGACCTGGACGGGCAGTCCGGTGGCCAGCGACCGGTTGCCGGCGATACCGACGGCGATCGAGCGGACGCCGTCGCGCCAGTCGGCCGGACGGGCCAGCGGGTCGTCGCCGGGTCCCTCGAACACGTCGGCCAGCAGCAGGGCGTCGCCGCCGCCGTGACCGCCGTCGCCCGCCGCGAGGATGGGCACCTCGTAGGCGGCCTCCCAGTGCTTCTGCACGATCAGGCGCTCACCCTCGGGGCGCAGCGATCCCGAGTCACCGGCGTGCACGGCGGAGGGGTCGAGCACGGGGTGCAGGCCTTCGTCGGCGAGCACGGCGCCGCGTTCGACGACCTCCAGCTCGGCGCGGCCGAGGGTGCCGTTGACGGCGACCCGGTAGCCCTCCCAGGGCGAGTGCGCGTTGAGGGAGTAGCTGAGGGTGGCGCCGGAGGCGTAGTCGACGACGAGGGCGAGGTTGTCTTCGATCGTGATGCCCTGGCCGAACACGTCGCGGTCGCGCAGGTAGCCGTCGTGCTGCTCGGCGTCGAGGTAGAGCGCCTTCAGCCGGGCGTCGTCGCGCAGGTCGAGTTCGAACGCATCGTGCCCGTCGTGGGTGCCGCGGGCGGGACGGTCGTGGATGCCGCGGGCCGCGGCGTTGTCGGCGCCGTAGAAGCGCAGGCCGCCCGAGGCGTACACGCGGCGCGGCGCCGAGCGGATCCACCAGTTGACGAGGTCGAAGTGGTGGCTGGCCTTGTGGACCAGCAGGCCGCCCGAGTGCTCCTTCTCGCGGTGCCAGCGGCGGAAGTAGTCCGCACCGTGCTTGGTGTCGAGCACCCACGAGAAGTCGATCGAGGTGACCTGCCCGATCGTGCCGTCCTGGATGACCTGGCGCAGCGCCGAGTTGCGGGGCGAGTAGCGGTAGTTGAACGTGATGACGACCTCGCGGCCGGTGCGGTCGATGGCGTCCTCGATGGCCGCGGCGCTGGGGCCGTCGATCGTGAGCGGCTTCTCGACCACGACGTCGGCGCCGGCGTCGAGGGAGCGCACGATGAGCGGGGCGTGCAGGTCGTCGCGCGCGCAGATGACGACGCGGTCGACCTGCTGCTCACGGATCATCGCCTCCAGATCATCGGGGCCGTACACCGCGGGAGCGGGGCGGCCGGCGGCGACGACGCGATCGACGTAGTACTGCGCGCGCACCGGGTTCGGCTCGCAGATCGCCACCAGCGCGGCGTCGTCGGCGTAACGGCCGATGATCGCGTCGACGTACATCTGGGCGCGGTGTCCCGCACCGACGAGGGCATACCGGCGGTGGCTCATCTCACTCCTTCAGGAAACGTTTTCTCAGGCTACCACCTGAACTGGGGAAGCGTTGCCCGGGTTCAGGTGACGGGGCCCGTGGACCCGCGCACGGTCAGCTCGGGGAGGACGGTGAGGGGATGCCCCGGCTCGGCGCCCTCCAGCAGGTCGCGCATGCGCGACCACGCCTGGGCGCCGAGCTCACCCGCGGGCACCGCGGCGGTCGTCAGCGGGGGAGTCGTGTACCGGGCGAACGGGATGTCGTCGAAGCCGATGATCGACAGGTCGCCGGGGACGCGGCATCCACTCTCCTGCACCGCGCTGAGCAGTCCCATCGCCACGAGGTCGTTGAAGGCGAGGGCGGCCGTCGCCCCGGCCGCGAGCACGGCGGCGCCGGCCGCGGCCCCCGCCTCGAAGTCGACGCCGCACGGGATCTCGGCGACCTCGGTGTCGGGATGGGCCGCCACGAACGCCGCGATCGCCGAGAGGCGCGCGGCGTTCGCGACGCTGCCGGGTGCGCCCGCGAGGTAGACGATGCGCCGGTGGCCGAGGCCGTGCAGATGGTCCAGCTCGGCGGTCAGGGCGCTGCGGTAGTCCGCGCGCACCGAGGGCACGTCGCCTGCCGTGCGGTTGATCAGCACGACCGGGCGGAGACCGCCGACCAGCCGGTCGAGCTCGTCCTGAGGCAGCCGGGGGGCGCACAGGATCACGCCGTCGGTGCGGCGCCTGGTGGTGCCCGCGAGCACGCGCTCCTCGTCGACCGACTCCGCCGAGTCGGCCACGAGCACGTGGTAGTCGTCGGCGACGGCCGCGCGGCTCAGCCCCCGCAGGATCTCCTGGAACGTCGGGTTGCCGAGGTCGGGCACGATCACCGCGACCGTCTGCGTGCGCCCGAGCACCAGGCTGCGCGCGACGGGGCTCGCGGTGTAGTCGAGGGCGGCTGCGGCATCCTTCACCCGCTCAGCGAGGGCGGGGTCCACGGTCGGATTGCCGTTCAGCGCGCGCGACACCGTCGACAGCGACACCCCTGCCCGTGCGGCGACATCTGCGATCGTGACGCGCGCCGGTCCGTCGTTCCGTCGAGTCATGCGGCTCCTTCCGGTCGGCTCAGCCTAACCGGGCAGGAAACGCTTCCCGCGGTGCACGCGGTTCAGGCGCGCTGTGGGGTCGAGCCGCGCACGACGACCTCGAGGGGGAGCGGCGGGGCGGCGTCATCCCATTCCGGATCGGTCGCGGCGTGCAGTGCGCGGTAGCCGAGATCCTCCAGCGGCACGTGCACGGTCGTGAGGCCCGGGCGGACGTCACGCCCGGTGGCGATGTCGTCGAACCCGGCGACGGCGACGTCGGCACCGACCTGGCGTCCGGCATCCCGGATCGCCGACATGATGCCGATCGCGACCACGTCGCTGATGCCGAAGATGAGTGTGCCCTCGGGCAGGCCGTCGGCCAGCAGCCGCTGCGCCGTCTCGTAGCCGGCGTCGCGCGTGAAGCCGGCGCGGCGCACCTCTCGCACCGTCCCGCCGCCCGCGCCGAAGCCCTCGGTGAACCCGGCGACGCGGTCGTCCGACGTGCGGATGCCCTCGGATGCCGCGACCACGATCGCCTCGCGATACCCGAGGCGTGCGAGCTCAGCGCCGAGGGCGGCCGCTCCGCCGCGGTTGTCGAGGGCGACGGTGCGCGCCGAGCCGCCGCCGGGACCGACGACCGCGACGCGTCCGCCCATGCCGGCGAAGGCTTCGAGCTCGTCGGCGAGGCCGACCGCGTCGGTGCCTTCGGTGCGGGATGCCGCGAGGATGAGCCCGCGCGGACGCTGACCGCGCAGGGCCCGCACGAGGCGCACCTCGCGCTGCGGGTCGCGCTCGGTGATCGCGATGGTGACGACGAGGCCGGCCTCGTCGGCGCCGCGGGCGACACCGGCGGCGAGCTGTCCGAAGTAGGGGTCGGCGATGTCGGCGACCAGGAGCGCGACGATCGCCGCGGTGCCGCGCGCAGTGGCCTGTGCCGACAGGTTCGCGGTGTATCCGAGCTTCTCCGCGGCGGCCTCCACGCGCTCGCGATAGCTCTCGGCGACCTTGCGGGTCGAGCCGTTGAGCACGCGTGACGCGGTCGCGAGCGAGACGCCCGCCTCGCGTGCGACGTCGTGAAGGGTGGCAGCGCCCCGGGCGGGCGCGGATGTGTCGCTCACAGGCCAGAGTCTAGGGCCTCTGTCCGGTTCGCGCGGTAGATTGGGAAACGGTTTCCCGCATTGCGGCGAGCCGGATCCGTCACCGCGAAGGAGCGCCATGCCCCTCTCAGCCCCGCTGCGCTTCCTGCCGGCGTCCCGCGTGCGGCTCGAACCGGGAGCCGACCTCGACGCGCAGGTCACGGTCGGCGCCACGATCCGCCGCCTCGACCCCGACCGGCTGCTCGCTCCGTTCCGGCGCGAAGCGGGGCTCCCGCACGCCGACACGTACCCCGGCTGGGAGGCCGAGGGGCTCGACGGCCACACCGCCGGGCACGTGCTCTCGGCGGCGAGCACGCTGGCCGCGGGAGGGGATGCGGCGGCCTCGGCTCTCGTGCAGACGCTGGTCGGCGGCATCCGCGAATGCCAGCTCGCCCGCGGCACCGGCTATGTCGGCGGCGTGCCGGGCGGCGAGGCGCTGTGGGACGAGCTGCGCGCCGGACGCGCCGACGTCGGCGCCTTCCACCTCAACGGCCGGTGGGTGCCTCTCTACAACCTGCACAAGATCCTCGCCGGGCTCGTCGACGCGGTCGAGCTCGCCGGCGACCCGGTCGCGCGAACGACGCTCGACGACCTCGGCGCCTGGTGGCTGCGCGTCGACGACGCCCTCGACGACGCGGTGTTCGACCGCATCCTGGACTGCGAGTTCGGCGGCATGACCGAGGCCTTCGCCCGTCTGGCGCTCGTGACCCGGGATGCCGCCTACCTGCGCCTCGCGCGCAGGTTCGCCCGCCGCGGGCTCGTCGAGCCCCTCGCCGCCGGTCGCGACGAGCTCGACGGCCTGCACGCCAACACCCAGATCCCCGTCGCGGTGGGGTTCGCGACGATCGAGCGGGCGGCCCGGGAGGTGGCGCCCGAGCTGCTGCCCGACATCGAGGCGCGCGAGGGTGCCGCCGCACGCGTGTTCTTCGAGCGCGTGGCGCGGCACCGCAGCGCGGCGATCGGCGGCGACAGCGTGCGCGAGCACTTCCCGTCGGACTTCGCGAGCATGTTCATCGCCCGCGAAGGACCGGAGTCGTGCAACACCCACAACATGGTCAAGCTCGCCGCCGAGCTGCACGTGCTGACGGGCGACGACGCGTACCTGCACTGGGCCGAGCGGGCGCGGGCGAACCACCTGCGTTCGGCGCAGCATCCCGATCATGGCGGGCTGGTGTACTTCACGCCGCAGCGGCCCGGGCACTACCGCGTCTACTCCCCGGAGGCCGAGGGCTTCTGGTGCTGCATGGGTTCGGGGTTCGAGGCACAGGCGCGGCACGCGGCCCTCGTGTTCTCGGAGGGCCCCGACGAGGTGCGCGTGAACGCCTTCGTGCCGTCGCGTGGGCGGTTCGATGGCGTCGAGGTCGCGCTCGCGGTCGATGCGACGTCCGAGGCGGACGCCGTGCACGCGACGCTCGAGATCCAGACCGATCGGTCCTCGCGTGTCGCAGTGCTGATCCCGGACTGGGTCGCCGGTAAGGCCGTCGTGGAACAGGATGCCGCCACCCGCCGGGTCGCGTCGGGCACGCGGGCGGCGATCGAGGTCGAGCCGGGCAGAGCTATCGTGCGTTTCACGCTGCCGCGGCGCCTGCGCGTCGAGCGCCCGGCGGACGGCTCGGACTGGGGCTGGATCGTCGACGGTCCCGATGTGCTCGCGCAGCGCATCGCCGACGACGGGGTCGCCTACCGGGGCAGCGGCGCACGCATGGGACACATCGCCGTCGGGCCGCTGCGGCCGCTCGCCGAGACCCCGGTGCTCGCGTCCGACGCCGTCTCGCGTGCCGTGCGCACGGCGCCCGGGCGCGTGCGGGTGCCGACCGCCGACGGCGGCGTCGTCGAGCTGGAGCCCTTCGCCGGCATCCACGACGCGCGCTACACCGTGTCCTGGCCGGTCGCCGTCACCTCGGCCGCCGAACGCAGGGCCGCGCTGAAGGCGATCGACACGGCGTCCCTCGGCCTCGAGGCGCGTACGCGCGACCTCGTCGCGTTCGGCGAGCAGCAGCCGGAGTCGGACCACGGACTGACGGCATCCGATGAAGAGACCGGGATCGACGGCGACGCGCGGTGGCGTCGCACCCGCGGCACCATCTCGCTCACGCTGCGCGACTGGAGCGGCACCGCAGACGCGCTGCGCGTGTCGTGGCTCGCGTCGGACGAGCCGGCGTGCGTGCGTGTGGCGGTGGGGGATGCCGTCGTCCTCGACGAGTCCGTCCCCGCAGGGTCGCCCGCGCTCACGCGCGAGGTGCCTCTCGGCACCGCGTCCGGCGCGGTGGAGCTGACGGTGCGGATCGAGGCCGCGGGCCTCGTGACGCCCCGTCTGGGGGAGCTGCGCCTGCTGTCGGCGGCCTCCGATCGCTGAGCCGACGCCGCGTTTCGTCTCGCTCGTTCCTCGCTCGCTCTACGTCCGGTGCCGGTGGGTGCGGTCGTTCTCGGCTCGCTGAAGGTCCGGTGCCGGTCGCTGAGCGAGCGCCGGCGAGACGAAGCGTGGCGGCGCGGTCGGGGCGTTTCGTCTCGCTCGTTCCTCGCTCGCTCAACGTCCGGTGCCGGTGGGTGCGGTCGTTCCCGGCTCGCTGAAGGTCCGGTGCCGGTCGCTGAGCGAGCGTCAGCGAGACGAAGCGTGGCGCAGGGAGGTCGACGGCGCGGTCGGGGCGTTTCGTCTCGCTCGTTCCTCGCTCGCTCAACGTCCGGTACCGGTGGGTGCGGCCGTTCCCGGCTCGCTGAAGGTCCGGTGCCGGTCGCTGAGCGAGCGCCAGCGAGACGAAGCGTGGGACACGAACGACGAAGCGCCCGCGGGGGCCAAGAACCCCGCGGGCGCTCCGAGACTCGGGCGGCGTCAGCCTGCGACGCGCGCGCGCAGATGCGGCGAGACGGATGCCGCGAACCCGGCGGCCGTGCGCTCGACCACCGTGCGGGGGTCGGTGTCCCAGATCTCCTGGTTGAAGATCTCGACCTCGATGTCGCGGTCGTAGCCGGTCGCCTCGACGGCGGCGGTCAGCGATGCGAAGTCGATGACGCCGTCGCCCGGGTAGTGGCGGCTCAGCAGCACGTCCGCGGCGAGCGGCGTCTTCCAGTCGCACACCTGGTACGTGGCGATGCGGCCCTCGCGGCCGGCCCGCTCGATCGAGGCGAGCACGTCGGGGTCCCACCAGATGTGGAACGTGTCGACGGTCGCGCCGACCACGGCGGGGTCGAAGTCCGCCGCGATGTCGAGCGCCTGGCCGAGCGTCGACACGACGCAGCGGTCTGAGGCATACATCGGGTGCAGCGGTTCGATCGCCAGGGTGACGCCCGCGGCGGCGGCATCCGGAGCGAGCTCGCCGATCGCATCGCGCACGCGCTCACGCGCACCGGCGACGTCGCGCGAGCCCTCGGGCAGGCCGCCCGCGACCAGCACCAGGATGGCGGTCGATCCGGCAGCGCCGGCGGCGGCCAGCGTCGCGGTCTCCTCGATGGCGACCCGGTTGTCATCGATCGACGCGCGCCGCACAGGACCCTCGGGCACCGTGAAGAACCCGCCTCGGCAGTGCGTCGTGAAGCGCAGGCCCGAGTCGGCCAGCATCGACGCGGCGGTCTGCAGACCCACCTCGTTGACCGGCTCGCGCCACAGGCCGATGCCCTGCACGCCCGCCTCGGCCGTCACGCGCAGGGCGGTGGCGAGGTCGGCGTACTTGATGGTCGCCTGGTTGATCGACAGGCGCGGGTCCGGTCCCTGAGCCGGTCGAAGGGCGCTCACGCGAGCACCCCCGGGACCTCGATGCCGTTGTGGCGCAGCATGCCGTGCCACCGGACCGCCGCGAGCTCGGGCTGCTCCAGCGCCAGTGACGCGTTGGCCAGCTCGACGATGCGCGACAGGTGCGGAAGGCTCCGTGCCGAGTGCAGGCCGCCGACCATCTGGAAGGCGGACTGGTGGCCGTTCAGCCACGAGAGGAACGCGACGCCGGTCTTGTAGTAGAACGTCGGCGCGGCGAACACCTGGCGGCTGAGCTCCTCGGTCGGGCCGAGGATCTCGAGGTACCGCGCCGGGTCGCCGGCGTCGAGCGCCTGGATCGCCGCCGAGGCGACGGGTGTGATCGCCGCGAACGCGCCGAGCAGCGCGTCCGAATAGCCCTTGCCGGTCGCTGAGCCGGTCGAGGCGCCTTCCCCGGACCCTTCGACGAGCTCAGGGACCGAGGAGCCGCCGATGAGGCCGACGTAGTTGAAGTCGTCGCCGGTGAACATGCGCACGGACTCGGGGAGCCGTTCGCGCACCGACACCTCGGAGGCGGCATCCAGCAGGCTCATCTTGACGCCCGCGACCTTGTCGACGTTCTCCCCGATGATGTCGAGGAGGACCGCCGACGCCTCGCGCCAGTCGGTCGAGCCGAAATAGCCCTCGAGCACCGGGTCGAACGCGGTGCCGAGCCAGTGCAGCACGACGGGCGTGGCCGCCGACTGCAGCACCTCGCGGTAGACGCGACGGTAGTCGTCGGCCGACTCGGCGACCCGCGCCAGGTGGCGCGACGCCATCAGCACGGGGCCGGCGCCCTGCTCCTCGGTGAAATGCAGCTGCGTCTTGTAGGCGTCGATGACCTGGTCGATCGAGATGCGCTCGCCGTCGACGTGGTCGGTGTTGACCCCGACGACGACCGAGCCGCCCTCTTCGCGCGCGACCTGCGCCGAGCGGGCGATGAGGTCGCGCGTCGCGGCGGCGTCGAGGCCCATGTTGCGCTGTGCGGTGTCCATGGCGTCGGCGACGCCGAGACCCCACGAGTACACCGCGCGGCGGAAGTCGAGGGTGGCATCCCAGTCGACCTCGGCCGGCTGACCCGGGGTGTTGTCGGCCCACGTCTTCGGAACCACGTGCGCGGCGGCGTACGCGACGCGCGAGCGCAACGGACTGTCGGGACGCGTGTACCCCGGGGCTTCGTTCAGCTCGGCGGCGGAGAGGACCCCGTCGGCCGAGAGCAGGGTGAGGTGCGGCATCCGGTTCACTCCAGGGTGAGCGCGGGCAGCTCGACCTTGCGGCCCTCGCGGCTGGACTGCAGGCCGGCCTCGGCGAGGAGCACGCCACGGGCGCCCGACAGCAGGTCGAAGGCGTAGGGGGTGTCGAGCACGTACGACTCGAGGAACTCCTCCCACTGCTGACGGAAGCCGTTCTGGAACACGTCGTTCACGGGCACCTCGGCCCAGTCGGCGTCGTAGTCGTGGTCGTCCGCCAGGTCGGGGTTCCACACCGGCTTCGGAGTCGCGTTGCGGTGCTGGATCTTCGCCCCGAACAGGCCGACGACGGCCGAGCCGTGCGTGCCGTCGACGTGGAACTCGACGAGCTCGTCGCGGTTGACGCGCACCGTCCACGACGAGTTGATCTGCGCGACGATGTCGCCCTCGAGCTCGAAGATGCCGTACGCGGCGTCCTCGGCGGTCGCGGTGTAGTGCTCGCCCTTCTCGTCCCAGCGGTCGGCGATGTGCACGGCGGCCTGCGCGTAGACGGTCTTGACCTCGCCGAACAGGTTCTCCAGCACGTAGTTCCAGTGCGGGAACATGTCGACGATGATGCCGCCGCCGTCCTCGGCGCGGTAATTCCACGACGGACGCTGGGCGGGCTGCCAGTCGCCCTCGAACACCCAGTAGCCGAACTCGCCGCGCACCGACAGGATGCGGCCGAAGAAGCCGGAATCGATGAGCCGCTTGAGCTTCTGCAGACCCGGCAGATACAGCTTGTCGTGCACGACGCCGGTCTTGACGCCGGCCTCCTGCGCGAGCTGTGCGAGCTCGAGGGCCTCGGCGACGGTCTCGGCCGTGGGCTTCTCGGTGTAGATGGTCTTGCCGGCGGCGATCGCCTTGCGCAGGGCCGAGGCGCGGGCCTTGGTGACGAGGAAGTCGGCGTAGATCTCCCAGCGCGGGTCGGCGAGGGCGGCGTCGAGGTCGGTCGTGTAGTCCTCGATGCCGTGCTTGGCGGCGAGCTCGGCGAGCTTGGCCTCGCTGCGGCCGACCAGCAGCGGCTTCACGGTGACCTTGGTGCCGTCGGACAGCTCGATGCCGCCCTGGTCGCGGATCGCGAGGATCGAGCGCACGAGGTGCTGGCGGTACCCCATGCGGCCCGAGACGCCGTTCATGATGATGCCGATCTCACGCACCTGGGGGAATGCCTCGGTGCCGGCGGGGGCGAGGGTCGTATCGGTCACGGGGTCCTGCTTTCTGCTCTGAATGCTCTGTGGTCGCCCGGGGCGATGTGCCCAGCGGGTAAACGCTTTCCAAGTTGTCAATCCAGTGTGCCATGAGAGTGGATGCCCCGCAAGCGCTTTCCCGCGGCATCCACTCCCGCGGTCCGGGCGACCGCCCCGACGTCAGGCGCGCAGCAGCACGCAGCCGTGCGCCTCCAGCGCGAGCCGCACGACGGAGCTGCCGGGGGCCACGCTGCGCGCCGCATTCGACTGCTCGTGCACCGCCTCGACGGCGACGGCCTCGTCGCCCCACACGTCCACGACGCCGGCGGGCGCGGCGCCCAGGCCGAGAGACCGTGTATCGAACGGCTCCTCCCGTGGCTCGTCGCCGAGGTTGAACACGGCCGCCCAGCGCTCGCCGGCGGGCCCCTCCGCGGCCCACACCACGAGTCCGCGCTCGCGCAGCAGCTCGCGGTTGCCGTGGGAGTCGCGCAGGATGCGCAGCACCTCGTCGTTCGTGAACAGCGCGATGGTCTCGGGCGCGCTCGTCGGCAGGTCGCCGCCGATCATGAGGGGCGAGCGGGCCATGATCCACAGCGTCATGAGCGACCGGCGCTCGGGCAGCGTCAGCGCGCCCTCGCGAGGCTCACCGCGCTCGGCGCGGATGCCGATGCGGCCGAGCGGCAGCATGTCGGCGTCGGGCCAGCCGTCGGGGCCGGCGAACGGCGCCCACCGGGCCAGGCGCGCGAAGTTGGGCTCGATGTCGTCCCAGCGGTCCCACACGTCGTCGCACACGCGCCACATCGTCGCGTGGGCACGCAGGTGCTCGAGGTGGGCGGCCGACAGGTCGCGCCCGGGCGAGAACGACAGCGCGATGTCGCGGTCGGCGCGCTGCACGGCGAGGGAATAGGCCTCGATGTCGGGCACCTGGTAAGGCCACAGCATGTCGTCGGCCTTGACGAAGTCGAGGCCCCACTCGGAGAACTGCGCGACGCACGAGTCGTAATACGCCTGCGCGGCCGGGTTCGTGTGGTCGAGGCCCAGGTAGTGCGGGTTCCACTCGCACACGTTCGTGGCGTCGGCGATGGCCGCCGCCGTCGTCGACGTGCCGAGCACGGGGGTGTCGGCCGCGGCGGCGACGCGCGGGATGCCGCGCATCACGTGCACGCCGAGCTTCAGGCCGAGCCCATGCAGGCGTGCCGCGAGCGGTCCGAATCCGGCCCCGCCGGCCGAGCTCGGGAATCGCGCCGGGTCGGGCTGCAGGCGGCCGTGCGCGTCGATCGTGAGCCGGGCGTCCTCGTTGTAGCCGTGCGACCGAGGGTGCGGATCGGCCCAGTCCGCGTCGATCACGATCGTGTCCCAGCCGTGGGGGAGCAGGTGCTCGGCCATGAACTCGGCGTTGGCGAGCACCTCGTCCTCGGTGACGGTGGTGCCGTAACTGTCCCAGCTGTTCCAGCCCAGGGGCGGCGTCGGGGTCTTGCGCAGGGTCATCGGAGGGTCTCCTTCGTCTCTCGTCAGGTCGTCTTCTCGGGCTGCTGCGGCTCCAGCCACAGGGCACGCTGATCGATGGTCACGTCGTCGAGCGCCCACAGCGCCGTCGACGCCGCGGCGAGGCGTGCGGCGGCGTCGGCGGGCAGGTGCACCCCGCTGTCGGTGCGCAGCGGCAGCACCCGCACCTCGACGCGCGAGCCGGGACGGACGCCCGCGTCGTGCAGGTTCGCGACGAGCTCCGATCCGTCCCAGAACCGGTCGGTCACCGTCTCGCCGTCGACCCGCAGCTGCAGGACGTCGCCGGCCCATCGCACCCGCAGCACGGCATCGGCGGTGTGCTCGGGCACGTCGAGCAGGTACACCGCTGCGTGCGCGTCGAGCACGTCGTCGCGCGGTGCGGCCTGCCGCCCGTCGCGCACACCGTAGTCGCCCGACGGCACGGTCGCCTCGCGCTCGGTGCGGACGCCGAGCCCTGCCGTCAGGGCGGAGCCGGAGACCCGCACGAGGTCGACGGCACGCCAGCCGCAGTCGACGTACTCGCGCACGTCGGGGTGCGCCGTCGCCGACCTCACCGCGACGCGGCCCGCGGCATCCCACGTCACCTCGTCGGGTGAGACGAGCAGGCGGCGCTCGCCCGCCTCGACGACCCAGGCGACCGCGGCTTCGGCGGCGGTCAGCACCAGCACGTCGAGTGAATCCCGGAGGCGCAGCGCCCCACCTCCAGGCGTGACGTGGTGCACGACGCCGTCGTGCACGACCTCGACGGGGATGCCGGCATCCTCGGTCAGCACGAGAGTGGGCACGGCACCGGGGAGCACGGTGAGCGCGGACGCCGTCGCCCCGTCGATCGTGACGCCGCCGACCTCGAGTCCGAGCGGCCATCGGGCGAGCGTCCCGGGCGGGATGTCGACCGGTGCGCTCGGCAGTTCGACCGACCCGCGTGGCGTCTCGATCCGGAACTGTGCCTCGCGGTAGACGGGGAGCGGGTCGTGCGGCTGATGCCACCCGATGAAGACGAAGCCCGCGCCGTCCTCGGCGCGCACCGCCCACCGCAGCGTCTCGGAGTCGGTCACCCCGACCGGACCCGCGTCGGGCAGGTACGAGGGCAGCGGTGCGAGGCGGTCGCCGAACGCGGCGATGAAGGCGTGCTGCAGTCGCAATGCGGCGTGGCTCGGCGCGGTGCGCCCGGCCTCGCCGATCGGCGCGTGGAAGTCGTACCCGCGCGGCGTCATGTCGTTGGGGTACCCGGTCGCCTGCGTCTCTTCGAGGTCGGGGCCGGGGTTCGTGCCGCCGGCGTACATGTAGTACCCCTGCCACGCGGAGCCGCTGCCGAGCTTGGCGTGGGCGACGGCCGCGATGTCGAGGGCCTCGGGTCGCGGTCGTCGGTGGTAGGCGGTCGCCATGCCGCCGCCCAGCTCGCACGTCGCGGCCGGGAACCACGGCGACAGCCCTGCGGTGCCGCCGAGGTCGCGCGGCCACGCTTCGTCTCGCTGGCGCTCGCTCAGCGCCCGGGTGGGCTGCGGTGCACCCGTGCTCCGGTCGCTCAGCGTCCGGGTGGGCTGGGATGCACCCGTGCTCCGGTCGCTGAGGGCCCGGGTGGGCTGGGATGAGCCCGTGCTCCGGTCGCTGAGCGAGGGAGGAACGACCGAGACGAAGCGCGGCTCGGGCGATCCGGCCGACGCCGCGGCGGCGGCATCCGCTTCGCGCACGTCGACGCCGATGCCGGGGTCGTCCCACGTGTCGGAGAAGAAGAAGTGGGCGCGGAAGGTGGGATCCCACGGCTCGCCCGGGTCGACCCAGAACCCGTCGCCGTACCCGCCCCACAGGGGCAGCACCTCCGGGTCGGGGAGCTGCGCCCCGCCCCACGCGGTCGCCGTCCACAGGGGCGCCGAGAGCCCAGCCTCACGGGCGAGGCGCTTGAGGGTGAGCAGGTGCCCAGGCTGGTCGTAGAGCTCGTTGTCGAGCTGGATGCCGAGCAGCGTGCTCGGCGTGCCACGGCCGTCGAGCGCACCCGCGATGCGCGCGAACCACTCCCGCACCAGCGCGAGGTACGCCGGATCGTCGGTGCGATGGGCGACCGGTGCGTGCTGCACCCAGTCCGGCAACCCGCCGTTGCGCATCTCGCCGTGCACCCACGGACCGATCCGCAGCACGACCTCCAGGCCCTCGGCGCGCGCGGCGTCGACGAACGCGCCGACGTCGTAGCGCCCGTCGAAGCGCACCCGCCCCCGCACCGGTTCGTGGTGCAGCCATGGCACGTACGTCGAGACCACCGTGATCCCGCCCGCCCGCATGAGTCTCAGTCGCTCGGTCCAGCGCTCCCGTGGCACGCGCGTGTAGTGCAGCTCGCCCGAGACGGGCAGCCACGGCCGCCCGTCCCGGACGAGGCTGCGGCTCGTGAGCGAGAGCCCGGGGCGGGCGTCCTCGTCGTTCGCCATGCGCGGCGTGCGCTCGTCGGTGGCGCCGTGGGTGGCGTCGAGGTGCAGCATGCGGGGCTCCGGTCGGGCGAGGCGGTCACGAGGGAGGAGGAGCCACGGGAGGAGGAGCGGATGCCGTCGGAGAATCCTCCGCCGGCGGCATCCCCTCTGCGCGTGGCGCGCGCGGGCTCAGGCGAGCCGGATCGCCGCCCACGAGACCGCGGGCAGCTCGATCGTGAGCACGTCGCCGTCGATCGCCGCCTCGGCCACGCCCACTCCGACGCGCGTCTGGTCGGCCAGCGTGTTCGCCGCGTACAGGTCGTCGTCGTACAGCACATGCGCCTCGGCGATCGCGAGGTCGCGACCGAGGTCCCGTACGAGCGGGGCGAGGTCGACGCGCAGGGTCGTGGCATCCGTCGTCGAGCGGTTCACGACGAACAGCGAGACGCCGCCTGTGCTGAGCTCCGTCGAAGCATCGATCGTGGCGACCGCGTTGACGTTCGCGACCTCGCCCAGCTTCTCCGAGACGAACGTGCCCGCCGACACCGGCACGCGCACCGCGCGGCCGTGCGCCAGGCGCGACGTGATCGAGAACGGGAAGAACGTCGTCTGGCGCCAGGCCGGGCCGCCCGGCTCGGTCATGATCGGCGCGATCACGTTCACGAGCTGCGCGAGCGAGGCCGAGCGCACCCGGTCGGCGTGCTGCAGCAGCGTGATCAGGAGGTCGCCGAAGACGACGGCATCCAGCGCGTTGTACTTGTCTTCGAGCAGGCGCGGGGCGACCGGCCAGCCCTTCTCCTCGGGCTTGTCGTTCTGGCCGCCCTCGTCGTCGTGCAGGTACCAGACGTTCCACTCGTCGAACGAGATCATGATGCGCTTGTCGCTCTTCTTCGTCGCGGCGACCGTGTCGGCGATCGCGACAACCGACTCGATGAAGCGCGCCATGTCGACGCCCGACGCGAGGAACTCCTGTGCGTCGCCGTCGTGCTCCTGGTAGTAGGAGTGGCACGAGATGAAGTCGACGTCGTCGAACGTGTGCTCGAGCACTTGGCGCTCCCACGAGCCGAACGTCGGCATGCCGCGTCCCGACGACCCGCACACCACGAGCTCGACGCCAGGATCGATCATGCGCATCGCCTTCGCGGTGCGCATCGCCAGCTTGCCGTAGTCGTCGGCGTTGCGGTGGCCGACCTGCCACGGGCCGTCCATCTCGTTGCCGAGACACCACATCGTGACGCCGAACGGGGTGTCGCGGCCGTTCGCGGCGCGCTGGTCGGTCCATGCCGTGGGGGTGTCGGCGTTCGCGTACTCGAGCAGGTCGAGTGCCTCCTGCGTGCCCCTCGTGCCGAGGTTGACGGCGAGCATCAGGTCGCTGCCCACGCGGTCGAGCCAGGCCTGGAACTCGTGCAGCCCCACCTCGTTGGTCTCGGTCGAGTGCCACGCCAGGTCGAGGCGGCGCGGGCGGTCGGCCTTCGGGCCGATGCCGTCCTCCCACCGGTAGCCCGACACGAAGTTGCCGCCGGGGTAGCGGATGGTGGAGACGCCGAGCTCCTTCACGAGCTCGACGACGTCGGTGCGGAAGCCGTCGGCGTCCGCCTCGGCGTGGCCGGGTTCGAAGATGCCGTCGTAGATGTGCCGCCCGAGGTGCTCGACGAAGCCGCCGAACAGGCGACGGTCGATGTCGGAGATCCCGTGGTGCGGGTCGAGGCGGGCGGTGGCGGTCGTGCTGTCAGCGGGCATCAGGGCTCCAGGGGATCGGATCGGGGCGGAATCAGAGCGGAAGGTGCTCGAACGTGAGCGAGATCGCGGCGGCGCGCGGGAACAGGCGGTGCCGCGGCAGCACTCCCGGACCGCACGTCGCCGTGCCGACGCCCGCCTGGGCGAGGTCGATCGAGACGAAGGTGCGGTCCTCGTCGGGCAGCTCCCAGTCGTGCGCGGCGGCCGCGAGCGCCGGCCTGCTGTGCGGCGACACGGTGAGCGCGAACGGCGTCGTGAGCGAGCGGATCCGCAGCGCGCCGTCCCGCAGACGGATCGTCGCCTCGCTCACGTCGATGCGCGACCCGCTCTCCTGCGGGCGCACGTGGTCGACGGTGAGCTCGGCGGCCGGGATGCGCCACCACCCGAAGCGCGCACCGGCGCGCAGATCGGGGTAGCTCGGCACGGGGCCGTACCCGACCAGGTCGACGTCTCGCGGGGCGCCGGGCAGCTCGAAGTCGAGGCCGAGGCGAGCCCACTCGCCCGTCCAGCTCGCGTTCGGCTCGAGTGCGATGTCGAGGCGCACGGCGCCGTCCTCGAGCGCCGTCCACGTCGCGGTCGCGTCGATCGCCGTGTCGAAGATCGGCGTGCCGGTGCGGGTGCGCACGCGCACCGAGCCGCCGTCGGCGTCGATGCCGACCAGTCGCGTCACCATGCGGTCGATCGCGGCGTCGTGCCAGCGGTCGGCCATCGTCGGCAGGTCGAGCTCCTCCAGGCCGTAGTCGCGGTCGTTGTCGGTGGGCGCGCGCCAGACACCGACGGCCGGGCCGCTGAGGGCGAGGCCACCGAGGGCGGTCACCCGCCCGGTGGTCAGGTCGAGCTCGAGTGGACCGACGCCGTGATCGGATGCCGGGGCCTGCGCCGGTGCGGCGGCCCTCCGCGCGCGGCGCACGACGTCCTGTCCGGCGCCGACCTCGTGTCCGGGCGCCGCCCACGGGCTGTCGGCGACAGTGGTCGCGGTGACGGTCACGACGTCCGACACCGCGTGCGGGTGCGCCGTGCGGGCGGACTCGGGCAGCTCGACCTCGACCGCGGAGCGGGGCGGGCACGACGGGAGGGTCAGGATGCCGGCATCCACCCGCTCGCCGTCGACCACGCGCTCCCACGAGAGCGCGACGTGGGCGAGGTCGAGGACGTCGTACCGGTTCGCGACGGCGACACGGCGGCGGTCCGCCGCCACGGTCACGACGACGGGTGCGATGACGGCCGCGTAGTGGACGAGTCCGGGGCGCGGGCGGCGGTCGGCGTCGACCAGCCCGTCGATCACGAAGGTGCCGTCGTGGACGGCCTCGCCGAAGTCGCCGCCGTACAGCATGCGACGCCGGCCGGTGCCGTCGTCGGGGGCGAGGATGCCGTGCTCGATCCACTCCCACACGAAGCCGCCGGCCAGCCGCGGGTACTGCTCGAAGAGGTCCCAGTACTCCTGCATGCCGCCGGGGCCGGTGCCCATCGCGTGGGCGAACTCGCACTGGATCACGGGCAGCGACAGTCGGTGCAGCTCGTCGGCGGTCGCGCGGACGGGCGCGGGGCGCAGGCCCTCTTCGCCGAGCTCGCGGATCTCGTCGTGCGGCGCGTACATGCGCGAGTGCACGTCGACGTAGCGGCTCGCGGGGTCGCCTTCGTAGTGCACCAGGCGCGTCGGGTCGAAGTCCTTGGTCCAGCGGGCCATGGCCTCGAGGTTCGCGCCGCGGTACGACTCGTTGCCGAGCGACCACAGCAGGACGCTCGCGTGGTTCTTGTCGCGGTGGACCGTGCGCTGCATGCGGTCGAGGTACGCCGCGCGCCAGGCCGGTTCGGCACTGGGCACGCCGCGCCACCCGACCCGGTCGAAGCCGTGCGCCTCGAGGTCGCATTCGAGGATGACCCAGAACCCGAGCTCGTCGAAGAGGTCGAGCACGTCGGGGTGCGGCGGGTAGTGCGACGTGCGGATCGCGTTGATGTGGTGGCGCTTCATGAGCAGCAGCTCGCCGCGGACCACGTCGGCGTCGAACACGCGCCCGTGCTCGGGGTGGTGCTCGTGGCGGTTGACGCCGCGGAACATGATGGGCGCGCCGTTGACGAGCAGCTGCGCGTCCGCGACCTCGACGCGACGGAACCCGACGCGCAGGCGCACCGTCTCGGCGGCGGTGCGCACCTCGACGTCGTACAGGCGTGGGCGTTCGGCGCTCCACGGCTCGATGCCGTCGAGGCGCAGCGCGCTGCCCGCGGGGGCGTCGACGCCCAGCTCGGGGAGCACGATGCGGGCCTCGCCGCCGCCGTCGACCTCGACGGCCGCGTCGAGCAGTCCTGCGCCGGTCCTCGCGTCGTAATCTGCCCGCACGAAGACGTCGTCGATCCCGCCATCGGGGCGCGCGAGCAGCGTGACGCTGCGGAACACGCCCGGCAGCCACCACATGTCCTGGTTCTCGATGTAGGTCGCATCGCTGAACTGGGCGACCCGCACCGCGAGACGGTTCACGCCCTGGGCGAGCACCGTCGACACGTCGAACTCGTGCGTCAGGCGGCTGCCGCGCGTGGTGCCGAGCAGCGTGTCATTGAGCCAGACCTCGGCCGCGGACTCGATGCCGTCGAAGCGCAGCAGGCGGCGACGGTGGGCGAGCACCGCGTCGGACGCCACGAACTCGAATCGGTGGTCGCCGATCGGGTTGGCGTCCGGCGGGTACGGCGGGTCGAGGGGGAACGGCATCTGCACGTTCGAGTACGCGGGCGTTCCGTACCCCTGCAGGTTCCAGTGGCCCGGCACGTCGACCGTGCCCCAGCCCGCCGTCTCGGCGGAGCGCCAGTCGGCCGGTGCGCTGCGAAGTGACGGCGAGACGCGGAACCTCCACTGCCCGTCGAGGGACTGCTGCGGGGCGTCCGAGCGCAGCCGGGCACGAGGTGCGACGGCGCCCGATCCGGGCGTGGGGGTGGCGATGTCCAAAGGCATTCCTCGTCGATGAGCGGACTGCGGGGCGGTGCCTTCCGTGGCACCGGGTTAAGGTCCTACCGCAGCTCGCGGCCGAATGGTCCAGGCGCGTCGGCTCGTCTTTCAGATGATCGGAATCGATCGTCGGAAGAGAGGTGGGTGCCGCGGGCGCGGGGCGCGGCCAACCCCCCGGGGGGTATAAACAACAGAAGCGGCC
>NZ_JBHXJQ010000011.1:0-140284 GCF_042722305.1 Microbacterium sp. NPDC058389 | reverse complement strand
TGTGCGAGGGATGCCGGCCGCCGAGGCCGCCGGCATCCCTCGCCCTCCGCCGGAAGGGAGAACGATGGCGGTCTACATCCTGCGCCGCCTGCTGCAGGTCATCCCGATGCTGCTGCTGGTGACGTTCGTGGTGTTCCTGCTCGTGCACGCGGCGCCGTACGACGTCGTGGACTCGATCACGACGCCGCAGATGTCGGACGAGACGGTCGCGGCCATCCGCGAGCGCTACGGTCTCGATCAGCCGCTGCTCGTGCAGTACGGCCTGTGGCTCGGTCATGTGCTGCAGGGCGACCTCGGCTACTCGCTGGCCAGCCGCCACTCGATCGCCGAGGAGCTCGCCGTCCGCATCCCCAACACGATCGTGCTGGTGGCGCCCGCGTACATCGTCGCCCTCGTCCTGGCGGTCGTGCTGGGGCTCCTGGCCGGATCGCGCCGCGGCAAGCTCGTCGACAAGGTCATCGACGGCCTCGCCGGCATCGGCATCGCGACGCCGTCGTTCTGGTTCGCGCTGCTGGTCATCTACGTGTTCGGGTACACGCTGCGGTGGTTCCCGATCATCGGCATGCACTCGGTGGGCAAGCAGGGTGACCCGCTGGACTTCCTCGCCCACTTCGTGATGCCGTTCCTGGTTCTCGTGGTCGCCTTCTTCCCCGAGCTCGCGCGGTACGTGCGCTCGGCGACGATCAGTCAGCTGTCGCAGGACTACGTGCTGGTCCAGCGCGGCTTCGGCGCGTCGGGCGGGCAGATCCTGTCACGTCACGTCAGCCGCAACGTCATGCTGCCGATCATCACGCAGCTGGGCCTCGCCCTCCCCATCCTCGTGACCGGCGCGATCGTCACCGAGTCGATCTTCGGCTGGCCGGGTGTCGGCCCCTACTTCCTGACCGCGACGCGGAGTCTCGACTATCCCGTGATCCTCGCGGTGCTGCTGCTGTCGGCGGTGCTCGTGATCGTCGGCAACCTGATCGCCGACATCCTGTACGTCCTCGTGGATCCCCGCATCCGGATCGGAGCGGGCTCATGACCCAGGTCCCCGATGTGGCGGCCGCGCTCGACGCCAGCACCCTCATCCACCGCACGCGATCGTTCCGGTCGGTCTCGGCGATCCTCGCGATCGCGTTCCTCGTGGTGATCGCCGTCGTGTCGCTGCTGGCGCCCCTGCTGCCGCTCGACCCGACCTCCACCGACCTGGCCGCCCGGTGGCAGCCGCCGAGCGCCGAGCACTGGTTCGGCACCGACGAGCTCGGCCGCGACTACTTCTCGCGCGTCGTCTACGGCGGGCGCATCTCGCTGACGGTCGGCGTCCTGGCGATGATCGCCGCGACCGCGATCGGCGTCGTCGTGGGGCTCGTCGCCGGTTACGCCGGCGGGCGCCTCGACGACCTGCTGATGCGCTTCGTCGACTTCCTGTCGTCGATCCCGTGGATGGTGCTCGTCATCGTCGTGAGCGTGTTCCTCAAGCCCGGCCTGTGGACGATCATCTTCGTGATCGGCGCGTTCTCGTGGATGGCGACGGCGCGCCTGGTGCGTGCCGAGACGCTGTCGCTGCGCGAGCGGCCGTACGTCGGCTACGCGCGCTACATCGGCGTGCGCCGCGTGCTCGTGGTGAGCCGGCACGTGCTCCCCGACGCCGCCCCGACGATCATCGTGGCCGCGACGGCGAGCATCTCGAACGCGATCCTCACCGAGTCGGCGCTGAGCTTCCTCGGCCTCGGCATCCAGCCCCCGATGGCCTCGTGGGGCAGCCTGCTCGAGACCGCCCAGGGCAGCCTGCAGGCGGCGCCGTACCTCGCGCTCATCCCGGGCGTCCTGATCCTGCTCACGGTGCTGTCGTTCAACGTGCTGGGCGACGCGCTGCGTCAGTCGGTCAGCGAAGGAGGCGCGTGATGGCGAAGGATGCTTCCACCACTGGTCCGGTCGGCCCCCTGGCGGGGCTGCCGTCGAGCGACGTGCTCCTGAGCGTCGACGGTCTCACCGTCGACCTCCCGGGCCGCACCGGTGGGCGCGTGCGCGTACTCGAGGACGTGTCGTTCCAGGTGCCTCGAGGCCGCGTCGTCGGCATCGTGGGGGAGTCGGGCTCGGGCAAGACGATGCTGCTGCGCTCGCTCCTCGGCCTGCTGCCGGAGGGCGCCGACCGTTCGTGGGACCGCGTCGTGGTCGACGGCGCCGACATCACGTCCGAGCTGCCGCGCCGGCGGCTGCCGGCGGCGATGGTGTTCCAGGACCCGATGACGTCGTTCAATCCGCTCGTGCGCATCGGCGCCCATCTCACCGAGGTCGCCCAGCGCTTCCAGAAGGCGGGGCGCCGGGAGGCGACCGCTCTCGCGCGCGAGGCGCTCGTCGCCGTCCGCATCCCCGACCCCGACCGCGTGCTGTCGCGGTACCCGCACGAGCTGTCGGGCGGCATGCGCCAGCGCGCGATGATCGCGATGGCGCTGCTCGCCCGTCCGGAGCTGCTGCTGGCCGACGAGCCGACCACGGCGCTCGACGCGACGATCCAGGCCCAGATCCTCGCGCTGCTGCGCACGCTCCAGGCCGAGCGCGCGCTCACGGTCCTCATCGTCACGCACGACCTGGGCGTCGTCGCGGCGGTGTGCGACGACGTCCTGGTGATGAAGGACGGCCGTATCGTCGAGACGGGCCCGGTGGACCGGGTGTTCGCCGAGCCGCGGCATCCCTACACGAAGACACTGCTCGCCGCGGCACCGGCCGCGCCCGACGAGCCAGGGCCTCGCGTGGCACCCGAGGGAGGGGACGCATGAGCGTGCAGACCGAAGAGCTGGTGCGAGTCGACGGGCTCGTGAAGACCTTCCCGCTGCGCAACGCGTGGGGCCGCAAGACCGGCACCGTCCAGGCCGTCGACGGCATCGACCTGACCATCCGCCGCGGCGAGACGCTGGCCCTGGTCGGCGAGTCGGGGAGCGGCAAGTCGACGCTCGGCCGCTGCATCCTGCAGATGGAGGAGCCCACCGCCGGCACCGTCACCTACGACGGCGTCGACCTCACGGCCCTGCCCCGCTCCGAGCGCGCCGCGCACCACCGGTCGATGCAGGTCATCTTCCAGGACCCGTTCTCATCGCTGAACCCGCATCGCACCGCCCTGCAGAACGTGCTCGAGCCGCTGACCGTCCTCGCCCCCGGCGACGACGTCCGCGACCGTGCGATCGAGGCGCTCGCCGCGGTGGGGATCGAAGGGGATGCCGTCCACCGGCGTCCGCGCGCATTCTCGGGCGGCCAGCGCCAGCGCATCGTGATCGCCCGCGCCATCGCCGTGCGCCCCGGCTTCGTGGTGTGCGACGAGCCGCTGTCGGCGCTGGACATGTCGATCCAGGCACAGGTCACCGACCTGCTGCTGCAGCTGCAGCGCGACCTCGACCTCACGTACCTGTTCATCACCCACGACCTGTCGGTCGTGCGCGAGATCGCGACGCGCACCGCCGTGATGAACCGCGGGCGCATCGTCGAGCTGGGCCCGACCGCCGACGTGTTCGCGTCGCCGCAGCACGCGTACACCCGGCACCTGCTCGATGCGGCGCTCACCGCCGACCCTTCGCGCGCCCGGGCACGCCTGGAGCGCATCTCGGCACGCCCCGAGCCGATCGGCCTCGAACCCGACGGCACCGAGCTCGTCGAGGTGTCGCCCGGGCACGTCGTCCTGCGCTGAGGCGCTGTGCTAACGTCGACGCGATCGTGCTTCGACGACAGGAGGTGACACCCATGAACGCAGTATCCGTATCGGGTGCTCCCCGCTGTTCACGATCGCGCGGCTGACGTCATCGCCGCCGGGAGCACCGTTCGCGAATCGCGAAAGGCGACTCCCATGAACACTTCTTCTCCTTCCCGGGCGCTCGTCCTCGGCGGCGGCGGCTCCACCGGCAACGCCTGGCTCATCGGCATCGTCGCCGGGCTCTTCGACGCCGGGCTCGATGTGACGACCGCCGACGTCACGATCGGCACCTCAGCCGGCGCCACCGCCGCGGCTCAGCTCGCCGGCGCCACGCCGGCCGACCTGTACGCCCTGACGATCGTCCCGCCGCCCGCGCGGCACGCGGCGGCATCCCGCTCCCCGCGGCCGACCGTCAACCACCTCGAACGCACCGGACGCATCATCGCGGAGTCGGCCGACCCCGCTGACATGCGCCGCCGGATGGGGGCGGCCGCCCTGGAGCTCGCGGCCGCCGATCCTGCGTGGCAGCCGCGGTGGCGCGAGATCGTCGCGGGGCGGCTGCCCGACCCGCGCTGGCCCGACCGGCCGATCCGCATCACGGTGGTGGACGCGCGCACCGGCGACGGTGCGGTGCTCGACCGCCACAGCGGCGTGGACCTCGTGGATGCCGTCGCCGCGAGCACCGCGTCCGCCGCCGCGTATCGCATCGGCGACGACTGGTACATCGACGGGGGATACCGCACCAACGCCGAGAACGCCGACCTCGCCGCCGGGTACGACCGCGTGCTGGTGCTGTCGCCGTTCGGCGGCCGGACGCGGGCTCCGGCGCAATGGCGCCTGGGCGTCGACACCCAGGCCGACGCCCTGCGGGCGCAGGGCAGCCGGGTCGAGGTGATCGGCCCGCCCACCGAGGCCGAGCACCTGTTCGGCGTCCGGGGCATGGACCACACCCTGCGCCCCGCCGCGGCGGAGACCGGTCACGCGCAGGGACTCGCGCTCGCGCCGGAGCTCGCCGGCTTCGGGCGCTGACACGGACGACGACGGGGACGCCGCGGCTCGCGGCATCCCCGTCGTCTCCGGTCCTCGCGACCGGCTTCAGTCTCCGTACTCGGCGAGCAGCGCGCGGGCACCGTCGGCCAGCGCGGCGATGCGTGCCTCCGCGTCGTCGCGGGAGTCGCCGCGCACGTCGAGGTACAGCTTGAGCTTCGGCTCGGTGCCGCTCGGTCGCACGATCACACGGGAGCCGTCTGCGAGCCACAGGCGCAGCACGTCGCCCGGCGGCAGATCGTCGAAACCGTCCTTGAGGTCGTCGATGCGGTCGACGGCGACGCCCGCGACGGATTCGGGATGCCGGTCCCGCAGCGCCGTCATGATGCGGCCGATCTGCGACACGTCGTCGACGCGGATCGACACCTGGTCGCTCGCGAACGCACCGAACAGCTCGTCGAGCTCACCGAGCAGGTCGCCCAGCGTCGCGCCGCGTCCCCGCGCCTCGCCCACCATGCCGAGGATCGCGACGGCGGCCGAGATGCCGTCCTTGTCGCGCACCGTCTCCGGGTTGACGAGGTAGCCGAGCGCCTCCTCGAAGCCGAACGCGATGCCGGGGGCACGCGAGATCCACTTGAAGCCGGTGAGCGTCGCGTGGAATCCGAGGCCGTAGTGCTCGGCGATCGTCTGCAGCCCGGGCGACGACACGAGCGAGCACGCGAGCGAGGCGCCCGCCGGGTCACCGCTCTCGGCGACCAGCCGCGCGGCGCGCCAGCCGAGCAGCAGCCCGATCTCGTTGCCGGTCAGCCGGCGCCATCCGCCTTCTGCGTGCTCGTCCGGGATCGCGACGGCGAGCCGATCGGCGTCGGGGTCGTTCGCGATGACGAGCTCCGCGCCTGCAGCGCGCGCCGCCTCGAACGAGAGGTCCATGGCGCCCGGCTCCTCCGGGTTGGGGAACGAGACCGTCGGGAACGACCCGTCGGGCTCCAGCTGCGCGGTCACGGGCACCGGCTCGGGGTAGCCCGCCGTCGAAAGGATGCGCGACAACGTCTGCCATCCGACGCCGTGCATCGCCGTGTAGACCCACGTGAGCCCCTGCGCGCCCGCGGGGGCCGGTGCCACGGCCGCGGTCGCCGTGACGTAGGCGTCGACGACCTCTTCGGTCGCGGTCTCGAACCCGAGCGAGCGGGCGATCGTCCCGATGTCGCCGGCAGCGGCGACGCGGTCGATGTGCGCGGCGATCTCGCCGTCGGCGGGCGGCACGATCTGCGACCCGTCGTCGGCCCCGCCGAGGTACACCTTGTAGCCGTTGTCGTCGGGCGGGTTGTGGCTGGCCGTCACCATCACGCCGGCCGCGGCGCCGAAGTGCCGCACCGCGAACGCCAGGACCGGGGTCGGGAGCAGGCGGGGGAGCAGGATCGCCCGCAGCCCCGCGCCGGCGAAGATCTCGGCGGAGTCGCGCGCGAACACGTCGGAGTTGCGGCGTCCGTCGTACCCGATCACCACGATCGGCGCGTCGTCGAGGATGCCGGGCACCTCGGGTCCTTCGGCTGCCAGGGCGTCCTCGGACGGGGCTTCCGTGAGCTCCGGAGCGGTCGGCTCGGACGCTTCGACCATGTCGGCCGATGCGCCGGCTTCCGGCGCCGGCTCGGCTTCTGCCGGCTCGTCGTCCGCATTCGCGGCGTGCTCCGGCTCGGCGTGTTCCGGCTCGGCTTCTGCCGGCTCGTCGGCTGCCGGCTCGTCGGCTGCCGGCGCGCCGTCGGCGGCTTCGGCGTCCGCGGAGGCGTCTGCCGGCGCGTCCGCCTCGGCCGGGGCGGCGACCTCGGCGGGCTCGGACGCGGCGTCCTCCGCGAGCGACGGCGCTGCGTCGGGGGCGGCCGCGCCCACGGGCTCCAGCCCGGCCTGCTCCCGCACGTACGCGGCGAGACCGGCTGCGGCCTGCGCGACGAGCACGCGGTTCATGCGGTTGGTGCCGGCGCCGAGCGCGCCACGCAGCCCGGCCGTGCCGAAGGCCAGGCGCGTCGAGAACCGGTCGGCGAGCTCGGCATCCGCGGCGTCGTCGCCCGACTCCGCCGCCTCGATCAGTGCCCGCAGCTCGGCGCGCGTCTCGCCGTCGGGATCCTGCGCCAGCCAGGCGTGCGCCCGCGACAGCGCGGTGTCTTCGGCGGGGCCGGGGCCTGCCGCATCCTGCTCGTTCACATCGCGCCGATCACTCGGGCCAGCAGCGACGAGATCACCGGCTCGGCCTCGCGGCCGGCGTCGAGGACCTCCTGGTGACTGAGCGGGGTGGTCTGGATGCCGGCGGCCATGTTCGTGATGAGCGAGAAGCCGAGGATCTCCATGCCCGCCTGGCGGGCCGCGATCGCCTCGAGCGCCGTCGACATGCCGACGATGTGGCCGCCGACGGCCTTCGCCATCTGGACCTCGGCGGGCGTCTCGTACTGGGGGCCGCGGTACTGGCAGTAGACGCCCTCGTCGAGGCTCGGGTCGATCGAGCGCGCGAGATCGCGCAGGCGCAGCGAGTACAGATCGGTGAGGTCGATGAACGTGGCGCCCTCGAGCGGCGAGTCGCCGGTGAGGTTGATGTGGTCGCTGATGAGCACGGGACGGCCCGGCGTCCACGAGGTCTTGATGCCGCCCGCGCCGTTGGTGAGCACCATCGTGCGCGCCCCCGTAGCGGCGGCCGTGCGGACGCTGTGGACGACACGGCGCACGCCGTGGCCCTCGTAGTAGTGGGTGCGCGCGCCGATGACCAGCACGCGGCGGCCCTTGGGCGTGACGACGCTGCGCAGCGTTCCCACGTGGCCCGAGAGGGCCGGTGCGCTGAAGCCCGTCACCTGCGTGGCGGGGAACGTCGCGGTCGTCTCGCCGAGCAGCTCCGCCGCCTTGCCCCAGCCGCTGCCGAGGGTGAGCGCGATGTCGTGGCGCTCGACGCCGGTGATGCGGGCGATGTCCTCCGCGGCGGCGGCGGCGACCGCGAACGGGTCGGCGGCGGGGTCGTCGAGAGGATTGCCGTTGGTGTCTGACATGGGACCACTTTAGGAACCGTGGGCCGCAAGAGCCAGAACAGGCGTGAGCGGCGCACGCCGGGAGTGTCGTGGCGACTGCTGTCGATGTCGTGCCGAAGGCGTCCGGCAGGGGAGAATGGAAGTCATGTCGATCAGCTTCGAGACCACCCAGACCGTCGCCATCCTCGGCGGCGGACCCGGAGGCTACGAAGCGGCGCTCGCCGCCGCGCAGCTCGGAGCCGAGGTGACCGTCGTCGAGCGGGCCGGCATCGGCGGCTCGGCCGTCATCACCGACGTCGTGCCCTCGAAGTCGCTCATCGCCACCGCGGACGCCGCCGTCGCGATCGCGGGCGCGGGCGACCTGGGGGTGCAGCTGTTCGCCAAGGGCAAGGACGGCAAGCCTCTCAAGCCCGAGATCGCCATCAACCTGACCGCCGTCAACAAGCGACTGCTGACCCTCGCCCGGCAGCAGTCCGACGACATGCGCGCGTCGCTCGCCGAGGCGGGCGTGCGCATCATCTCGGGACACGGCCGACTCGAAGGCGGCAACGCCGTGGTCGTCTCGACCGGCCCCGGCGGCACCGACTTCGACCGCATCGAGGCGGACACCCTCGTCGTCTCGGTCGGCGCATCGCCGCGCGAGCTGGCCAGCGCGAAGCCCGACGGCCAGCGCATCCTCACCTGGACGCAGCTCTACAACATGACGGAGCTCCCGGAGCACCTCATCGTAGTGGGGTCCGGCGTCACGGGTGCCGAGTTCGCCGGCGCCTACATGAACCTCGGCGCCAAGGTGTCGCTCGTGTCCAGTCGCGACCAGGTGCTCCCGGGCGAGGACAAGGATGCTGCAGCCGTCCTGGAGCGCGTGTTCAAGCGCGGCGGCATGAAGCTGCTGTCCAAGTCGCGGGCCGACAAGGTCGAGAACACCGGCGACGGCGTCGTCGTCACACTGTCGGACGGCCGCACCGTCGAGGGGAGTCACTGCCTCATGGCGGTCGGCTCGATCCCGAACACGAAGGGCATCGGCCTCGAGGAGGCCGGTGTGCAGATGACCGAGTCCGGCCACATCCAGGTCAACCGCGTGGCACGCACCTCGGTGCCGAACATCTACGCCGCCGGCGACTGCACGACGTTCGTGCCGCTCGCCTCGGTCGCCTCGATGCAGGGCCGCACGGCCGTGTTCCACGCTCTCGGTGACGTCGTCATCCCGCTGGAGCGTCGCCGGATCACGTCCAACATCTTCACCGCCCCCGAGATCGCGACGGTCGGCTGGCAGGAGAAGGACATCGAGGACGGTCACATCAACGGCGTCGTGCACAAGCTGCCGCTCGCCGCCAACGCGCGCGCGAAGATGATGGGCGTCAAGGACGGCTTCGTGAAGATCATCGCGCGCGAGGGCAGCGGCACCGTCATCGGCGGCGTCATCGTCGCGCCGCGCGCGTCCGAGCTCATCTACCCCATCGCGATCGCCGTCGAGCGCCGTCTCACGGTCGACCAGGTCTCGCGCGTGTTCGCGGTGTACCCGTCGCTGTCGGGCAGCATCACCGACGCCGCGCGCGCGATGCACGTCGTCGACCACAACGTCTACGGCGGCTGACGGACGTCCGCCTCGCGCGCTCCCGTCACGGAGCGCGCGTGGCGTGAGCGGATGCCGCGGCGCGCTGCATCCGCTCGCGCCGGCTCACCCGAACCCGGTGTTGCCGCGCCACAGCTCCGCGGCACGGTTCGCCGCGGCGCCGACCAGCGCCCGCAGCTCCGGGCGGTCCGGCATCGCGAACGACACGTATGCGCCCCGGCCGCCGGCTGTCGGGCGTCCGTAGGCCTTCACCGCGAGCGACCCGTCAGGCAGCAGCCGGACGGTGAGGGACTGCAGTTCGAACTCCTCGCCCCGCCGCACGTCGGTCCAGCGGAGGTCAGGAGGGATCACGACGTTGATGGCGAGCGCCGAGACCTCCGGCGCGCCTGCGGGCGAGGCATCCATCCCGCCATCCTGCCGCGCTTCGCGACGTGACGGCGGCTCTCGCGTCAGGAGATCGTGAGGAGCTGGTGTCCGGCCGACACCGTGGTGCCGGGGTCGGCGCTGATGGCGCCGATGACGCCGTCCTTGTGCGCCTGGATCGGCTGCTCCATCTTCATCGCCTCGAGGACGACGACGAGGTCGCCCTTGACGACCTGCTGGCCCTCCTCGACGGCGATCTTGACGACGGTGGCCTGCATCGGGGACTTCACGGCGTCGCCCGAGGCGCCCGCGCTCACCGACGGGGCGTGCGAACGGCGCGACGGCGGCACCGCGGCGGGGCGCCCGGAGACGCCCGGCGCGGGGACGACGCGGTCGGGCAGGCTCACCTCGAGACGCTTGCCGGCGACCTCGACGACGACCGTGTGGCGCGCCTCGGCGGGCTTCGGCGACTCGAGCTCGCCGTCCCACGGTGCGATGTCGTTGACGAACTCGGTCTCGATCCAGCGCGTGTAGACGCCGAACACGCCGTTAGCGGCGACGAAGGCGGGGTCGCGCACGACCTTGCGGTGGAACGGCAGCACCGTCGGAAGGCCGGCGACCTCGAACTCGTCCAGGGCGCGGCGCGAGCGCTCCAGCGCCTCGGCGCGATCACGGCCGGTGACGATGATCTTCGCGAGGAGGGAGTCGAACGCTCCCGAGACGCTGTCGCCGGCGGTGACACCGGAGTCCAGGCGGATGCCGGGACCGCCGAACGTCTTGAACACGTGGATCGGGCCCGGCTGGGGGAGGAACCCGCGGCCCGGGTCCTCGCCGTTGATGCGGAACTCGATCGAGTGGCCGTCGGGCTGCGGATCGTCGTACCCGAGCTCTTCGCCCTCGGCGAGGCGGAACTGCTCGCGCACGAGGTCGATGCCGGTGACCTCCTCCGACACCGGGTGCTCGACCTGCAGGCGCGTGTTGACCTCGAGGAACGAGATCGTGCCGTCGGCGCCGATCAGGAACTCGCAGGTCCCCGCGCCCACGTAGCCGACCTCCTTGAGGATCGCCTTCGACGCCGAGTAGAGGATCTCGTTCTGCGCATCGGTCAGGAACGGCGCGGGCGCCTCCTCGACGAGCTTCTGGTGGCGGCGCTGCAGCGAGCAGTCGCGCGTGGAGACGACGACGACGTTGCCGGCGGCATCCGCGAGGCACTGGGTCTCGACGTGCCGCGGCTTGTCGAGGTACTTCTCGACGAAGCACTCGCCGCGGCCGAAGGCGGTGATCGCCTCGCGCGTGGCCGACTCGAAGAGCTCGGGGACCTCGTCGATCGTGCGGGCGACCTTGAGGCCGCGCCCGCCGCCGCCGTACGCGGCCTTGATCGCGATGGGGAGACCGACGGTCTCGGCGAACGCCACGACCTCGTCGGCGCCGGCCACGGGACCGGGCGTGCCGGGGGCGAGCGGCGCGCCCACCTTCTCGGCGACCGCGCGGGCGGTCACCTTGTCGCCGAGGGCCTCGATCGCCTCGGGCGACGGGCCGATCCACACGAGGCCGGCCGCGATCACGGCGCGGGCGAAGTCGGCGTTCTCGGCGAGGAAGCCGTAGCCCGGGTGCACCGCGTCGGCGCCCGACCGGCGCGCGACCGACAGGATCTTGTCGATCGACAGGTACGTCTCGGCGCTCGTCGCGCCTTCGAGCGCGTAGGCCTCGTCGGCGAGACGCACGTGCAGGGCGTCACGGTCCTGGTCGGCGTAGACGGCGACCGACGCCTTCCCGGCGTCACGGGCGGCGCGGATGACGCGAACGGCGATCTCGCCGCGGTTGGCAACGAGAACCTTGGCGATCTGAGGCATGGATGCCAGCCTACCGACGCAGTTCCTCGGTCTTTTGAGCGCTTCGTACAAGAACCGAAGAGAAACGTGGGATTCCTACTACAAACCCGGCGCGGCCTCCCGGGCGCCCGCCCTTACAGCGCGGGCGTGTCGTCGAGCGAGGGGTCGGTCGTGTTCCACAGTCGCGTCCACTCGACGCCGAGTTCGCGCACGAGACTCCGCAGCGTCGACACCGACATCCCCACGACGGTCGAGGGATCGCCCTCCACCCGGGAGATGAACGCACCGCCCAGGCTGTCGACGGTGAACGCGCCGGCCACGTGCAGCGGTTCGCCCGACGCGACGTACTCGTCGATCTCGGCATCCGTCACGTCCTCGGCGAACGACACGGATGCCGCGGCCGTGGCGTTCACCTCGCGCGGGGCGACACCGGGCTGCAGGCGCACGACGGCGTGGCCGGAGTGGAGCACTCCGGTGCGTCCCCGCATCGCGCGCCAGCGAGCCGTCGCGTTCTCGGGCGTGTACGGCTTGCCCAGCACTTCGCCGTCGAGCTCGAACATCGAGTCGCCGCCGATGACGATGCCGTCGAAGTCCGGGATGTCGTCGTGCAGCCGGGCGGCGACGTCCGCCGCCTTGCGGCGCGCGAGCAGCAGCACGTGCTCGTCGGGGGCGAGCGTGCGCCCCTCGGCGGCCTCGACCGCGGCGATGACGGCCTCCTCGTCCACATCGGGGGCGACGGTCAGGGGACGGATCCCGAACTGCTGCAGCAGCATGAGCCGGGCGGGCGAGGTCGAGGCGAGGCAGACGCGCATGCCCCCACCGTACGCGGGCCGGGGCTCCGGGAATTCAGGAGAATCGCCGATCGGAGCGGCCAGCGACGCGGGGTCGACGGCGATTCTCCTGAATTCTCGACGCAGCGCGCGGCGTAGGCTCGACGGGTGAGTGCAACCGGCGACGTCATCGACCTCGAGATCACCGATGTGGCGCACGGCGGTGTGTTCGTCGCCCGCCATGAGGGGCGTGTCGTGTTCGTGCCCGACGCGATCCCCGGCGAGACCGTGCGCGTGCGCCTGACCGACACCGCGAAGAAGTCGTTCTGGCGCGGCGAGACCCTCGAGGTGCTCGAGGCGTCGCCGCATCGCCAGCCGCATGTGTGGCGGCAGGCCGATGTCGACGTCGAGCCCGAGAACCGGCCGGGCGGCGCGGACTTCGGCCACATCGACCTCTCGCACCAGCGTCTGCTGAAGGTCCGCGTTCTCGCCGACGCCCTGCAGCGGTTCGGCGGCGTCGAGGTGCCCGTGGGCCTGGAAGGCGCGTTCGGCGACGGCGCGACCCTGGCCGGCGAGACCGACGACGGCACGGGCTGGCGCACCCGCATCAGCCTGCACGTCGACGCCGACGGCCGCATCGGCCCCTATGCCGCGCGCAGCCACCGCGTCATCCCCGACCTCGACTTCCCGCTCGCGACCGAGCAGATCGAGCGCGCCGCGATCGAGCTGCGCGGCGGCGAGCCCGGCCGCATCGACCTCGTGCAGCCGGCCGACGGCCGCGTCCGCGTGCTGGCGCGCCCGGAGCGGAGGGATGCTTCGTCTCGTTCCTCGCTCAGCACAAGTGCCGGGCGCCGCGGTCGCGGCGGCCGCCCCGCCGTCCGCGGCCCCGAGTCCGAGGTGCTCCTGGAGCAGGTCGGCGGGCGCGACTTCCGCGTCGACGCCGGTGGTTTCTGGCAGGTGCACCGCCTCGCCGCCCACACGCTCACGCGGACGGTCGCCTCTGCGCTGCAGAGCCTTCGTCCCGATGGCCCCATCCGTCGCGACGGCGGCCTGTGGATCGACCCCGACGCGTGGCATCTCGACCTGTACGGCGGCGTGGGCCTGTTCGCGGCGACCCTCGGCGACCTCGGCGGCCCCTCGACGCGCATCACGAGCGTCGAGTCGGACGCCCGTGCCACCGAGCATGCCGGCGAGAACCTCGCCGAATGGGTCGGCGCACGGGCGGAGACCGCGCGGGTCGACCGGTGGCTGGCCCGGCTGGCGGACGAGGCATCCACGTCCGAGCGCGAGCGTCTCTCGCGAGGTGTCGTCCTGCTCGACCCGCCCCGCGCGGGCGCCGGGCGCGAAGTCGTCGAGCACATCGTGGGGCTCTCGCCCGAGACGGTCGTCTACGTCGCGTGTGATCCGGTCGCCCTGGCGCGCGATGTCGCGACCTTCCGCGCCGGCGGCTACGACCTCGCCCGTGTGGACGCGCTGGACCTGTTCCCCAACTCGCACCACATCGAGGCGGTCGCCGTCCTCGCTCGCGCAGGCGGCTGAACGCTCGATTAGTGTGGTGTGGATCATGAACCACCCGCTTGCTCTGCCCACCGACAGCGTTGTCGGGGTGGGCGACTACTACGACCGATTGCGGCCCCTCGTCGAGGCGTACTCCGACCGTGCCTCCGTGCAGCGGATCAGCGTCGTCGGGAATCAGCCGCTCGCTCCGTCCGCCGAGCGCGCCGCTCTCATCGACGGGGCCGATCTCGTGTTCCGCGTCAACGGCTTCCGCATCGATGACGCGGTCAGCGGCCCGTGTGTGGGCACGAGGACGGACGTCGTCGTGTTCAACCGGGGCGTGAGACCGACGCCGTGGTTCTTCGCCGACTACACCCGCAGGCTGTACCTGCTGGTGGAGCCCGGTCGCCTGTTGTGGGAGAACGAGAAGGTGCCCGCGTTCTGGCCACAGGACCTCGGGTTCGTGACCATCCCCAACCGTGAAGTCATCATCCCGCTGAACGATACGATCGGTCTGGACGCCAAAGGCTTGGGGCTGTGGGCGACGACAGGCACGACGATGCTGTGGATCGCCGTCCACCTGTTCCCGGATGCCAGGATCGACGTCGCCGGGCTCTCCTTCGTGGACGATCCGGCGCAGACCGCCTGGAATCACGCCTACGGCGCGCCGTCACCCGTCGGCCGGGAGCACCGGATCGGCAACGAGGCCGATCTCGTCCGCTCCTGGATCGCCGAGGATCGCATCACCTACCATCGCTGAGCCAACCCGAGGATCACGAATGTTCAGTTCCCTTCGACGTCGGCTCGACAACGCCGTCACACGACGCGTCGACGAGCACATCGTCAACTACGAGGCCGATGCCCGTCGTGTCCGCGACGACTACGAGGCGCGGCTCGGCGGACTGCAGGCCGATTACGACTTCCTGCGTTCCGAGTTCGATCGCCTCGCGCCGCAGCTCGCCTCGCTCGAGTACCGACTCGAGCGGCTGTCGAGCGGCGCCGACGCGCTCGGCGGCGAGCCCGTGAATGCGGCCGCCGACCACGAACGGGCCCGACTGCGCATGGAACTCGTCAGCCACTACGAGGAGCGCCTTCGGCGACTGGAAGAGGCACGCCCGTGACATCGCTTCTCGAAGGCAGCTCGGTCCTCATCACCGGTGGCACCGGCTCGCTCGGCAAGGCTCTCACCGCTGAGCTGCTCGGGAACCGCGGCGTCGGGCGTCTGGTGATCCTGAGCCGGGATGAATTGAAGCAGTTCGAGATGCGGCAGCAGTTCGGCGACGACAAGCGGCTGCGGTGGTTCCTCGGCGACATCCGTGACGTCGGGCGCCTGCGCCGTGCGATGCACGGCGTCGACTACGTGATCCACGCGGCGGCGCTCAAACAGGTCGACACGGCCGAGTACAACCCGTTCGAGTTCGTGGAGACGAACGTCCGCGGCTCGCAGAACGTGATCGAGGCGTCGATCGATGCGGGTGTGCACCGCGTCGTCGCATTGTCGACCGACAAGGCGTCGAGCCCCATCAACCTGTACGGCGCCACCAAGCTCGCTGCCGACCGGATGTTCATCGCGAGCAACCACTACGCCGCGAACTACCGCACGCGTTTCGCCGTGGTGCGCTACGGCAACGTCTCCGGCTCCCGGGGCAGCATCGTGCCGAAGTGGCGCGACCTCGCTCGTCAAGGCAAGCCTCTCCCCGTCACCGATGACCGGATGACGCGGTTCTGGATCACGCTCCCTCAGGCAGTCGAGTTCGTCCTGTCGTCGTTCGACGTCATGACCGGCGGCGAGCTCTACGTTCCCCGCATCCCCTCGGTGCGCATCACGGATCTTGCCGAGGCCGTCGCGCCGGGTGCGGAGACGGTCGAGATCGGCATCCGCCCGGGCGAGAAGCTGCACGAGGAGATGATCGCCGAGGACGATGCCCGGCGGACACTCGTGCTCGGGGATCGCTTCGTGGTCCAGCCGCACCTGAGCGGGTGGGGGTACCAGGCACCCGAGGGCGGTGCGCCGTTCCCTGAGGGCGAGAGCTACCGCTCGGACCGCAACGACCGTTGGCTGAGCGTCGACGAGCTTCGCACGATCCTGAACGCGGAGTGACCCGGATGATCCAGTACGGTCGCCAGTCGATCGACGACTCCGACGTCGAGGCCGTCGTCGCGGCGCTGCGCTCGGACTGGCTCACCACCGGCCCGGCTGTCGAGCGCTTCGAGCAGGACGTGAGCCGTGTCGCGGGCGTGGATCTGGCGGCCGTCGCCGTCACGAGCGGCACTGCGGCGCTGCACGTCGCTTACCGGGCGGCGGGCGTGGCCCCCGGCACAGAGGTGGTCACCTCCCCGTTGACGTTCGCTGCGACGGCGTCGACGGCCGCGCTGCTGGGCGCGCGGATCGTCTTCGCGGACGTGCAAGAGAGCACCGGGAACATCGATCCCGAGGCCGCCGACGCCGCCACGACCGACCGCACCGCGGTCGTCGCCGGCGTCGACTACGCCGGGGTGCCGGTCGATGCCGCGCGGTTGTCGGCGGTGGCGCACCGTGCGGGTGCGGTGTTCCTGGAGGATGCTGCGCACTCGATCGGCAGCACGCTCGAGGGCGTTCCGGTCGGCGCTCTGGCCGACGTCACGACGTTCTCGTTCTTCCCCACCAAGAATGCGACGACTGCCGAAGGGGGAGCGGTCGTCACGTCGGACGCCTCGCTGTGGGAACGCGCCCGGTCGTTTCGTAATCACGGTCTCGTGCGCGACCGCGACCGCCAGCGCTGGCCCGACGAGGGGCCGTGGCACCAGGAGATCGCCGAGTTCGGCCTCAACTATCGTCTGCCGGACGTACTCGCAGCCCTCGGGTCGAGCCAGCTGCTTCGACTCGCCGCGTTCAAGGCGCGTCGCCGGGCCGTGTTCGCGCGCTACGCCGAGGGCCTCGCCGGAATCCCCGAGATCGAGCTCCCCACCAGCCCGCCGGGCGCCGATCCGATGTGGCACCTGTATCCCTTGCGCGTGCCGACGACGGACCGGCGCCGCATCTTCGAGGCGCTGCGCGCCGACGGGATCGGGGTTCAGGTGAACTACATACCCGTGTACTGGCATCCCGTCTTCGAAGATCTCGGCTACCGTCGTGGGCTGTGCCCGGTCGCGGAGGAGTGGTACCGGCGGGAGATCTCGCTGCCCATGCACGCCTCGCTCAGCGATGACGACGTGGACCGCGTGATCGACGCGGTGAGGAAGGCGGTCGGCGCGTGACGGCCCGCGTGGTCGCCGTCGTCCAGGCGCGAATGGGCTCGACCCGTCTGCCTGGCAAGGTGCTGCGCGACCTGGGCGGACGCCCGGTCCTGGAATGGGTCGTCTCCGCCGCGCGCACCGCGCGGGAGGTCGACCAGGTCGTCGTGGCCACCTCGACCGACGCGGCAGATGACGCGGTCGTCGCGTGGGCCCATGAGTTCGGAGTGGATGTCGTGCGCGGCAGCGAGACGGATGTGCTCTCTCGCTTCGTGCTCGCTGCCGTCGAGACCCGCGCCGATGCGATCGTGCGGCTGACGGCGGACTGTCCGCTGCTGGACGCGGTGCTCATCGATCACGTGGTCGGACTGTGGCGCCGCGATCCGGGGCTGGGTTACGTCGCGACGACGCTCGAGCGCACCCTTCCTCGCGGGCTGGACGTCGAACTGGTCACGCGAGAGGTCCTCATTGAGACCGACCGTGTCGCTGTGGGCCACGATCGGGTCCATGTCACGAGCCGCGTGTACGCAGCGGAGTCGGCGGTGCCCCGTGCCGGGATCGTGGTCGCCCCGGCCTCGTCGCACCTGCGGGTGACGCTCGACGTCGATCAGGACGCTGCGCTGCTGGATGCGCTCGTGCCCCTCCTTCCGTCCTCGCCGCGCTGGTATGACGTCGTCCGCGTCCTGCAGGCGCATCCGGAGATCGCGGCGATCAACGCGGACGTCGAGCAGAAGCGGATCGAGGAGGGGTGAGCAGCGTCCTCGTCCGCTGTGACGCGACGGCACGCGGCGGGATCGGTCATTTCGTGCGGGCGGTTGCGCTCGCGGAAGAACTGACGGCGCGCGGCCGCCGGGTCTTCGTGTCGGGGGATGTCTCCGCTCCGCTCGCGATGCGGATGCTGTCTGCCTCGGCGATCTCGATGCTGCCGCCCGCCGCCTCGTCGCCCGAGCTGCTGGCGCTGGCGCGCTCGGTCGGCGCCGGCGTCGTCCACATCGATGGCTACGAGGGGTTCGATGACGTGCGCGCAGCGGCCGCCGGCGTCGGCGGACCCGTCGTGTCGACGGCGACGGACGCCGATCATGGCCGTCGCGCTGCCGACGTCATCGTCGACGGCTCTCCCCGCGCGCTGCGGTGGTTCGATGGGCTGTACCGGGACGCCGACGTCTGTCTGGGGCCGGACTTCCTGCCGCTGCGCTCCGGGCTGACCGCCGATTCCACCCGTGCGGCCGCAGCACCCGACGAGCGGGGTCTGTCGGTGCTGGTGATGATGGGCGGAACGGATGCCGCAGGCTACGGTCCTGCGGCAGCCCGATCCGCGGCCTCGGTCGACGGGGTCCGTCGCGTCGGCCTGGTCGGTGCCGAGGCGGAAGATGCCGGCGTCGTGGGCGTACCGCACGACCCGGATCTGACGGCGCTCGTGGACGGCTGGGACGTCGTGATCACCGCCGCCGGCACGACGGTGTGGGAGCTTGCGGCGCTCTCGGTCCCGATGGCCCTCATCGGCGTCGCCGAGAACCAGCGCGACCACTACGACACCCTGTGCGCGGAGGGCGCGGCGATCGGACTCGGCTTCATGCCGGCGAAGGATGCACTGGATGCGTCGGCTCTCGCGGCGCTTCTCGTCGATGACGACGCCCGGCGTGCGATCACGAGGATGGCGCGCGGGATGGTGGACGGTCACGGTGCCGCCCGCGTCGTCGACGCGTGGGACGGCGTCGCGCGAGATCGCCGGACCGCCTCGCTGGAGCTCCGGCCTGCGGAGCTGCGTGACGCCGGGCGCCTCTACGGCTGGCGCGAGGATCCCGCGACCCGTGCGCAGTCCCGGAACACCGAACCGATCCCGTGGGGCGCACACGTCGCGTGGCTGCGCACCACGCTGAGGCGGCCCGACCGACGACTTTTCGTGGCCGCGTGGCGCGGACCGGTGGGTACGGTGCGGCTCGACGAGCTGTCGCCGGGCGCGTGGGAGATATCGATCACCGTGGCCCCGCATGAGCGGGGGCGTGGCGTGGGCGGACGAATGATCGAACACGCGATCGCCGAGGTCGCGGGAGCCGGGGGCGACCGGGTGGTCGCCGAGCTCCGTGACTCCAACGACGCCTCGCGGGCGCTGTTCCGCAGCGCGGGGTTCGTGCACGAGGACGCCCGTGCCGCAGGCTGGGAGCGTTGGGTCAGATCTCTCTGATGTCCGTGCTCACACCAGATCCCACGTGAGCGGGGTTCCGCGTCGGGCGTCCTGGCGGAAGGTGCGCCCGACGACGGCATCCCAGTCGATCGGTGCGAGGCCTCCGGCAGGACGGATGGACCGCACGTTCTCGGGGCCGACCACGTCGCCGGCGACGACATCGGCGACGACCCACAGCGAGCGGCGCAGCCGGCGGCTCTCTGCCTCGCCGGCCGTCAGGCGCGGCGTCGCGTCGCCGAGCGCCTCCCATGCCCGCCGGGATTCCTGCGTCAGCAGGGCGAATTCGGCCGGCTCGAGGGAGAAGGCGGCGTCGACGCCGCCGTCGGCCCTCGACAGCGTGAGGTGCTTCTCGACGACCGTCGCGCCGTGGGCGACCGCGGCCAGTGAGGCTCCGATGCCGGGAGTGTGGTCTGAGAAGCCGACCTGGACGTCGAGTGCGTCGCGCAGCGTGGGGATGCTGCGGACGTTCGCCTCCCGCGGGTCCGCGGGGTAGGACGACACGCACGACAGCAGAACGATGTCGCGTGCGCCGGCAGCACGAAGGGTGTGGATCGCCTGCGTGACTTCGAGCATGCTCGTCGCGCCGTTGGACAGGATCACCGGCTTGCCGGTGGCCGCGACGGTGCGCAGCAGCCCGGTGTCGCCCACCTCGAGCGAGGCGATCTTGTACACCGGCGCTTCGAGGGATTCGAGGAGGTCGACCGCTGTCGGATCGAACGGGCTGGAGAACGGGATGAGGCCGTGTGATCGTGCGCGTGCGAACAGGTCGGCGTGCCACTCCCAGGGGGTGTGGGCCTCCGTGTACAGGTCGTACAGCGTCCGCCCGCCCCACAGCCCGTGCTCGTCCGACACCCGGAACGCGGGGTTGTCGGCGTCGATGGTGATCGTGTCGGCGGTGTACGTCTGGAACTTGACGGCGTCGGCGCCCGCCTCGGCCGCGGCGTCGACGATCGCCAGTGCCCTGTCGAGACTGCCGCTGTGGTTGCCCGACACCTCCGCGATCACGAACGGCGGATGATCAGGGCCGACCGGTCGTCCGGCGATGGTCGCAGTGTGGGGGGCCATGGGTACCTTTCCGTCCATTCAGGCTACAAGGTGGGAGCGACTCCGCCGCTGCGCTCGCTAGGCTGACGGCATGACGCGCGTGGCCTTCATCGACGACCACGAGTCGGTGCGGCTCGGGCTGGAAGCCGCGTGCGCGCGGATCGCCGACATGCAGGTGTCGTTCTCGGGGAGCACCGTCACCGAGTACCTCGACTGGCGGGCGTTCTCACGCGAGGCTCCGGCCGACGTCGTCGTGCTCGATCTGACGCTCGGCGACGGCACGACCGTGACCGAGAACGTCACGCGGCTGGTGCGCGACGGGTCGAGCGTCATCATCCACAGCGTCGCCGACCGCCCGGCAGCTGTGCGCGAGGCGCTCGCCGCAGGGGCCGCGGGCATCGTCAGCAAGTCCTCGCCCATCGGCGACGTGATCGCCGCCGTCGGCACCGTCGCGCGCGGCGAGCCCCTCAACAACGTCGAGTGGGCGAGCGCCGTCGAGGGCGACCGCGACTTCGCGGATGCGCAGCTGGCCGCGCGCGAGCGCGAGGTGCTGCGCCTGTACGCCGCCGGGCTGCCGCTGAAGGCCGTCGCCGATCGCCTGGGCATCGCCTACTCGACCGCCAAGGAGAACATCACGCGCATCCGCGTGAAGTACGTGGAGGTGGGCCGGCCCGCACCCACCAAGATCGACCTGCTCCACCGTGCCGTGGAGGACGGGCTCATCGACGAGCCGGCTTCCGATTCGGGGGACATCGCGCGTGGCCGCTGACGGGCAGACCGCGGTGCTCGACACCGCGTGGGCCCAGATCCCGCACTCGCGCGAGGCGACGGCGGGCATCGGATCCTTCACACGCTCGCGCGTCGAGCGCATCATCTCTCTCGTGGCGGGCGGTCTCGGATCGCTCATCGTCGGCGTCCAGGCGTTCCTGACCGCGCTCGGCCCGTCGGACGAACGGCCGGGCTGGCACGAAGCCCTCATGATCGCGGTCTTCGGCTCGCTGAGCATCATGATCCTCGCGTGCGTCATCGGCCGGGGCGTGCGCCTGGCCGCCGGGGCCTTCGCGCTCGTGTACATGCTGGCGCTCGCCGCGTGGCCGATCGCAACGGAGGGGATCGCGCCGCAATCGCTCGACGAGCCGTGGATCTGGTATCTCGTCAACCTCGCCACGCTCGCCGCGGTGCTGGCCTTCCCGTTCCCGCTGCAGATCGGGTGGACGATCCTCGCCCCTGTGCTCTTCGGCCTCGTGCGCCTCGTGCAGGGCGGCTTCGCGGTCGACTACTGGATCGCGGTGAGCCTCGACGTGTCGTTCGCGCTCATCCTCGGCGGGGTCATCCTCACGCTGGGCTGGCTGTTCCGATCGGTCGCGGTGAACGTCGACGAGACGCGCGCACGCGCCGTCTCGTCGTACGCGCGCGCCGCGGCGGCGGACGCCGCGGAGCAGGAACGCGTGGCCGTCGCGGCGCTCATGCACGACAGCGTGCTGGCGGCGCTCATCGCCGCAGAGCGGGCGACGACGCCGCGGGAGCGGACGCTCGCCGCAGCGATGGCGCGCGAGGCGCTCACGCGGCTCGCCAACACCGAGCAGGACGCCCACGAGGGCACGGACGAGCCCCGCGACGCGCGGCAGCTCGCCGACGACATCGAAGCCGCCGCCGGCGAGCTCGGCGTCGAGGTGGACGTGCAGCGCGACATCGCGCCGGACAGCCCGCCGTTACCCGGACGAGTGGCGCGGGCGCTGGCGCTGGCCGCCACCCAGGCGATCGCGAACGCGCTCCAGCACGCGGGCGGCGCGGGCCTCGGGGTCGCACTGACGGCCGCCGACGGTCGTGTGCGCGTCGACGTGCACGATGCCGGCGAAGGGTTCGACCTCGAAGCGGTGCCCGACGACCGGCTGGGCATCCGTGCGTCGATCGTGGCGCGCGTGGCCGCCGTCGGCGGCAAGGCGGATCTGGAGACGGGGTCGCATGGCACGGCCGTGCACCTGTCGTGGCAGGAGGGCGCGGCGTGATCAGCGTCAAGAACGTCCTCATCCTGCTCGCGGTCGCATTCACGGCCTATCTGGCGGCGCGCGGCCTGTGGTGGACCACCGACGTCGAGCAGCCGCTGATCATCATCGCCTCGCTTGCGCTGTACCTCGTGACCACATGGCTCTGCATCTTCTGGGAGCCCACGTCGGGCTACGTGCTGGCAGCCGAGAGCACGCAGGAGGATGCCGCCACCACCGCGGCGGCCATATCCGCGGACATCCAGGCCCAGACGGCGATCGACGGCATCCGCGGTCCCCGCTCGCTGCCGCTCGTCGCGCAGATCCTCGCACTGGCCTGTGCGGCCATCGTGCCGAGCGCGATCTCGCTGGCGGTGGGGCCCGATGCGCGCACCGAGCCGTTCGCGACGTGGTACCTCGGCGGCATCGGCGCCCTGATGACGATCGTGATGGTGCGGCGCCGGCCGTGGACGGCATGGACGGGCATCCTGCTGCTGACGATCGCGTCGATGGCGTGGATGGGCCCCCTCCAGGCGCTGTCGCTGGGCCTCGTCGGCTCGATCGTGTGGGTCACGTGCGCCCAGCTGCTGGTGCTGTCGATGGACCGCGCCGCGCGCGATACGTCGCGCCTCACCCGGCTGCAGCGCGCGGCGTCGGCGTGGCAGACCTCGCAGGTCGTGCGTCAGCGTGAGCGGCGCGTGCAGGTGCAGAAGGCGCTGGCGGTCGCCGGCCCGGTGCTGACGCGCACCGTCGCCCACGCGGGGCACCTGACGGATGCCGATCGTCTGGAGGCGCGTCTGGCCGAGGGGCGGCTGCGCGACGAGATGCGGGGCCCACGTCTCCTCGACGACGACGTGCGCGCCGAGCTGGAGCGCGCCCGCCGCCGCGGGGCCAATGTCACCGTTCTGGACGAGGGCGGCCTCGACGGGGTCGACGACGAGACGCTGGGCATCATCCGGGCGCAGTTGGCCGAGACGCTGCGCTCGGCGAGCTCCGACCGCCTGTACATCCGCACGTCGCCGGACGAGCGGATCGCGGTCACCGTCGTGGGGCGGTCGATGTCGGTGGGCGGTCCGAGCGACGAGGACGCCGTCGACCTGTGGCGCGAGATCCCGCACCCCGGCCGCTGAGAGCAGGGTGCTGACGGGGATGCCGGAGCTGCGGCATCCCGACGTGCCGGTGCCGCAGCAGGAGGGCGGTTTCGTCCCCCGCCCAGCAGGGGGAGGGGACGCCAGGCGGGGAACGTGTCCGGAGGAGGCGAGGGGCGGCGAAGCCGCCCGCCCCTCGCCTGGCGGACGGTTACCCGAAAACCGTCCGCATGGCCGGATCCGGGGCGTCCGCGGAGCGGACTCGGATCGGCCGAACGCAGAAGCGTTCCAGCGATACAAGTATCTCCGGCCCGCAAGAGGTCTGTCTGTAGGTATTTCGGGGGACAAAGCTGTCCGCTGAAATCGACCCGGCGGGGACCCGGAAGCACGGGCTCAGGCTTCGACAGGCTCAGGCTTCGACAGGCTCAGGCTTCGACAGGCTCAGGCTTCGACAGACTCAGGCTTCGACAGGCTCAGCCGAACTTGCCCCAGCCGAGGTCGCGGCGCAGCGGCTGCCGCATCGCTCGCGCGGAGAGCTCCCACCCGCTGCGGACGCGTCGGTCCTCGGCGACGGCCTCGGAGGCCTCCCCGGAGTACGCCTGGCTGACGACGGCGATGAGCGCCGCGAGCTCCTCGTCGGTCGGGTCGCCGCGGCGCACGTCGATCGTGACGCCGGCACCCGTCTCGTCCGCGATGCTCACAGCGGGATGTTCCCGTGCTTCTTGGGCGGCAGGCTCGCGCGCTTGCCGCGCAGCGCGCGGAGCGCCTTCGCGATCGACACGCGCGTCTGGGCGGGCTCGATGATGCCGTCGAGCTCGCCGCGCTCGGCGGCGAGGAACGGGGATGCCACGTTGTAGGTGTACTCGTTGGCCAGGCGCGTGCGCACGGCGGCCACGTCCTCGCCGGCCTCCTCGGCGCGCTTGATCTCGCCGCGGTACAGGATGTTGACGGCGCCCTGGCCGCCCATCACGGCGATCTCGGCGGTCGGCCACGCGAGGTTGATGTCGGCACCGAGCTGCTTGGAGCCCATGACGATGTACGCCCCGCCGTAGGCCTTGCGCAGGATGACGGTGACCAGCGGCACCGTGGCCTCGGCGTAGGCGTACAGCAGCTTCGCACCGCGTCGGATGACGCCCGTCCACTCCTGGTCGGTGCCGGGGAGGTAGCCGGGGACGTCGACGAGCGTGACGATCGGGATCGAGAACGCGTCGCAGAACCGCACGAAGCGGCTGGCCTTCTCGCCCGCCTCGATGTTGAGCGTGCCGGCCATCTGCGAAGGCTGGTTGGCGATGATGCCGACCGAGCGGCCCTCGATGCGGCCGAAGCCGATCACGATGTTGGGTGCGAACAGCGGCTGCACCTCGAGGAAGTCCTCTGCGTCGACGATGCCGCGGATCACCTGGTGGATGTCGTACGGCTGGTTCGGCGAGTCCGGGATGACGGTGTTGAGCGCGCGGTCGGCGTCGGTCGTCTCGAACTCGAAGCCGCTCTCGTAGACGGGCAGTTCGGCCATGTTGTTGTCGGGCAGGAAGCCGAGCATCGAGCGCACGTAGTCGATCGCGTCGTCCTCGTCCTCGGCGAGGTAGTGCGCGACGCCCGAGCGGGTGTTGTGCGTGTGGGCGCCGCCGAGCTCCTCCATGCCGACGTCCTCGCCGGTGACGGTCTTGATGACGTCGGGGCCGGTGACGAACATCTGGCTGGTCTTGTCGACCATGACGACGAAGTCGGTGAGGGCGGGGGAGTACACCGCGCCGCCCGCCGCCGGTCCCATGATGATCGAGATCTGCGGGATGACGCCTGAGGCCGCGGTGTTCAGGCGGAAGATCTCACCGTACTTGCCGAGGGCGATCACGCCCTCCTGGATGCGCGCGCCGCCCGAGTCGAGGATGCCGATGATCGGGATGCCGCTGCGCAGGGCGAACTCCATGACCTTGATGATCTTGTCGCCCGCGGCCTCGCCGAGCGATCCGCCGAAGGTCGAGAAGTCCTGCGAGTACACCGCGACGGTGCGGCCGTGGATGGTGCCGACGCCGGTGACGACGGAGTCGCCGTACGGACGTGAGCGGTCCATGCCGAAGGCGGTGGTGCGGTGACGCACGTATTCGTCGAGCTCGACGAAGCTGCCGGTGTCGAGCAGCTGCTCGATGCGCTCGCGGGCGGTGCCCTTCCCCTTCGCGTGCTGCTTCTGCTTGGCGGCGTCCTCGGGGTCGAGGACGGCCTCCTGGTAGCGCGCGCGGAGGTCGGCGATCTTGCCGGCGGTCGTCGAGAGGTCGGGCTGCTCGGTCACGGATTCCACCCTATCTGCGGGCTCGCGTGATCCGTTGGAGGGTTCGCACAAGGGGTTGCGGCATCCACTGTGGCTCTCGGTCCCGGCGCCGGCCGTAGGGAGGCACCGCACGCCCGGCAGCGCGAGTAGCGTGAGCACCATGTCGTTCCCGCCTGAGGGATACCCCCTCGCCGCCGCGGTGAGCCCGCGCGTACAGGTCGTCCCGACCGCCGACTCCACCAATGCCGACGTCGTCCGCCACGTCGCCGACGCGCCGGACGAGTGGCCGCACCTGTCGCTGCTGCTCACCACCGACCAGCGCGCGGGCCGCGGCCGCCTCGACCGCACGTGGGTGACGCCTCCGGGGTCCGCGCTGGCCGTGTCGGTCGTCGTCGACGCCGCCGCGATCCCTCCCGCCGCGCGGGGCTGGATCCCGCTCGTCGCGGGCGCCGCGATGACGCGCGCGGTCGCCGCGCAGCTGTCGCGCACGGCGCACTCGACGACGCTGAAGTGGCCGAACGACGTGCTCGTCGACGGCCGCAAGGTGTGCGGCATCCTCGCCGAGATCGTCCCGTCCCGGCCCGACACCGTGGTGATCGGCTCAGGAGTGAACACGCGGATGCCGGCGGCCGATCTTCCCGTGGACACCGCCACCTCGTTCGCGGCGCTGGGACAGGTGTGCGACGAGGACCGCCTGCTCGCGGACTACCTCGGAGCGCTCGAGGAGCAGCTGACCGCCCTCGCGTCCGCGCACGGCGACGCGGCCGAGGCGGGCGTGCTGGCCGAGGTGGAGGCGCTGTGCGGCACCCTCGGCGCCGACGTCGCGGTGTCGCTGCCGGGCGGCGAGACGCTGCGCGGCCGTGCGCAGCGCATCGACCCCGACGGACGCCTCGTCGTCGTGCAGGACGGCGAGTTCGAGAGCGCCGTGTCGGCGGGCGACGTCGTCCACGTGCGTCGCGCCACCTGACGCGACACGGCGGGTTCGCAGCGGCCTGTCGGCTGCACCCGCCACAATGGAGCCATGACGCAGCCGTTGGGACTCGGAGGCAGGCCGCTCACGCCGGCGCCCGGAGCGCCCACGCCCGAGCTGCTCGTCGCGAAGTTCCGCGGGCATGCACGCCGCCTGTTCTGGTCGGCCCTCGTGCTGATCGCCGTAGCGGGGGCGTGCGGCTACTTCTACGGCAACCTCCCGGCCGGATTCCACGACTGGATGCTGCTCGCCGTCGCCGGAGCGGTCGTGCTGCTGCTCGTGCTGCTGCCGTTCCTGGCCTGGTGGGGTCACGTGTACACGATCACGACCCGCCGTGTGCTGGAGCGCCGCGGTGTCTTCTCGGTCAGGCGGCGCGAACTCGCACACGTGCGCGGCTACACGCTGAAGGTGAAGCGCGGACTGCTGCAGCGCATGTGGGGTGCCGGCACGATCACGCTCAACAACGGCATCGACGAGCCGCTGCGCCTCGCGAACATCCCCTCGGTCGAGCTCGTCCACGAGGCGCTCGTCGATCAAGTCGAGGTCAACCAGATCCTCGCGCACCGCGACGCGCAGCCGCTGCCGCCCGGTCCGCCGCCGCCCGTTCCGCCCACGCCGCCCGCGACCCCGCCCGCGTAGGTCGTTCGGCGTCCCGCGGGTGCGGGATGATGGAACAAGGCAGTCGAGAGGGAGTCGCATGACGCTGCGAGTCGGAGTCGTCGGGGGCGGGCAGCTGGCCCGCATGATGATCGCGCCGGCGGTCGAGCTCGGAGTGGAACTCCGCGTGCTCGCCGAGGACGCGGGGATGTCGGCATCCCTCGCCGCGACAGCGGTGGGCGACTATCGCGACGCCGCGACGGTGCTCGAGTTCGCACGCGACGTCGACGTGGTCACGTTCGATCACGAGCACGTGCCGCAGGACGTGCTGGCGACCCTCGTCGAGGCGGGCGTCGCGGTGCACCCCGGCCCCGGCGCGCTGCGCTTCGCGCAGGACAAGCTGCTCATGCGCGCGCGCCTGCAGGAGCTCGGGATGCCGCAGCCGGACTGGGCGGCCGTCACCGATGCCGACGAGCTGCAGGCCTTCATCGACGACCACGGCGGCCGTGCTGTCGTGAAGACCCCCCGCGGCGGCTACGACGGCAAGGGCGTGCGGGTCGTGTCGGCGGGCACCGAGGCCGAGGACTGGTTCGCGACGCTCGCCGAGGACGCCCACGGGGGTGCGCTCCTCGTGGAGGAGCTCGTCGACTTCACGCGGGAGCTGGCGCAGCAGGTGGCGCGTCGCCCGTCGGGCGCGATGCGTGCGTACCCGGTCGTCGAGACCGTGCAGCGCGACGGCGTGTGTGCCGAGGTGATCGCCCCGGCACCGCACGCGGGCGAGCGGCTTCCCCAGGTCGCCGCGCAGATCGGCACCGCGATCGCCGAGGGCCTGGGCGTGACCGGGATGCTGGCGGTCGAGCTCTTCCAGACCACCGACGAGCGCCTGCTCGTCAACGAGCTCGCGATGCGGCCGCACAACAGCGGCCACTGGAGCCAGGACGGCGCCGTCACCGGCCAGTTCGAGCAGCACCTGCGTGCCGTGCTCGACCTGCCCCTGGGCGACACCGATCCCGTCGCCGACTGGTCGGTGATGGTCAACATCCTGGGCGGCCCCGCCGAGGGCGGACTCGACGACCGCTTCGCCGCCGCCATGGCCGAGCACCCGCAGGCGAAGGTCCACACCTACGGCAAGGCGCCGCGGCCCGGACGCAAGGTCGGGCACGTCAACGTCGTCGGGGACGACCTCGACGACGTCGCGTACCAGGCACGTGCAGCGGCATCCGTGTTCCTGGACTGACGCCGCCCGGGGCCCAGGTCCCTCAGCCTGTCGAAGGGCCGCGCCGTTGCGCGGATTTCCAGCGTCCGCCCCTACCCTTGACGGGTGACCGGCGCGCTCGAATCCCCCCTGCACTCCTCCGAGACACCGCTGGTCGGTGTCGTCATGGGCTCCGACTCGGACTGGCGGGTGATGAGCGACGCGTCGCAGGCGCTCACGGACTTCGGGATCCCGCACGAGGTCGAGGTCGTGTCGGCCCACCGCACCCCCGACAAGCTCATGCGCTACGGGCGTGAGGCGCGCGGGCGCGGCCTGCGCGCCATCATCGCCGGCGCCGGCGGGGCGGCGCACCTCCCCGGCATGCTGGCCTCGGTCACCGCGCTGCCGGTCATCGGCGTGCCGGTGCAGCTCGCGACGCTCGACGGCATGGACTCGCTGCTGAGCATCGTGCAGATGCCTGCCGGCATCCCCGTCGCCACGGTCTCGATCAACGGCGCCAAGAACGCCGGGCTGCTCGCCGCCCGCATCCTAGGTGCGGCCGACCCGGCGATCGCCGATCGGGTAGAGGCCTACGCGCGCGATCTCGAGGCCCAGGTCGAGCTGAAGAACCGGCGGCTCAAGGAGTCCTTGTGAGCATCGCCACCCCCGCGCGTCAGACGACCCGGCCCGCTGCGGCGCCGGTCGTCGAGGAGCGCCCGCTGCGGCATCCGGATGCCTCATCCCGGGCGTTCATGACGCGACGCGGCTGGTGGCTGGTCGCGCTCAACTTCCTCATCCCCGGGTCGGCGCAGGCCGTCGCCGGCAACCGCCGGCTCGGCAAGTTCGGGCTGGGCGCGACGCTCGTGATGTGGACGGCGCTCGTCGTCGCGCTGCTGTTCGCCCTGCTCGCGCCGACCGCAGGTCTCAGCATCATCACCGGCGCATGGCTGCCGGACTGGCTGGGGCTGCTGCGCCCCGTGCCCCTGCTGATCGCGCAGGGGGCGATCATCGCCTACGCCGTGCTCTGGATCGTCCTGACGATCGACACGCTGCGCCTCGTGCGCCTCGTCAGGACCGGACGCTGGGCGCGGCTCGGGATCGCCCTCGTGGCGATCGCCCTCCTCGTCGTCAGCAGCGGCACCGCCGCGTGGGCGCAGAGCGCGGTCGGCTCCGTGCGCAGCGGCATCGGGATCTTCCGCGCCACGGGACCGGTCGTGCCCCCGGACGACGGCTATTACAACATCCTGCTGCTCGGTGCAGACAGCGGCGAGGGTCGCGACTCGATGAGGTTCGACAGCATCTCGGTGGTGTCGATCAACGCCGAGACGGGTGCGACGACGATCACCGGCATCCCTCGCGACATGCCGAACTTCCCGTTCGCCGACGGGCCGATGAAGGACCGCTATCCGAACGGGCACGAGGGCCACGCCGACGCGACGTGCGGCTGGGGGAGCGGGATCAACCAGCTGCGCACCGAGGTGGAGGTGTGCCAGGACGGTGCGGAGCTGTACCCGAACGCGGCCGCCGAGGCGTCGTCGCCCGGTGTCGAGGCGACCAAGGACGCGGCCGAGGGCATCCTCGGCGTCAAGATCCCGTACTACGTGTTCATCGACATGCACGGCTTCGCATCGCTCGTGGACGCCCTCGGCGGCGTCGACATCAACGTCACCGAGCGCCTGCCCAAGGGCGGACCGCCCGAGGGCGTGGATCCGCACGACGTCGACAGTTGGGCGATCGGCTGGATCGAACCCGGCCAGCAGCACATGGACGGCGACACCGCGCAGTGGTACGCGCGGTCCCGCTACACGACGAGCGACTTCGACCGCATGCGCCGCCAGCGCGAGCTGCAGGAGGCGATCCTCGCCCAGTTCAAGCCGGACGTCGTGCTGACACGCTTCAACGAGGTCGTCGCCGCGGGGACGGACCTCGTCGAGACAGATCTGCCGCAGTCGCTCATCCCGACGCTCGCCGACCTCGCACTCAAGGCCAAGGAGCAGCCCGTCCAGACGATCGAGCTGACGCCGGCCGGCGGCATCGACGAATTCGCGCCGGACTACGCCTACATCGCCGAGCTCATCCAGTCGAAGCTGCACCCGCCGACTCCTACCTCGTCGGGAGAGTGATCGTGGTCGCCACGCTTCGCGTCGTGCTCGATCAGCTCGTCGCCCCCACCGAACCCCCGCTCGCCGAGGCCTCTCGCGAGCTGGCCCGCGCTCTCGTCCTGGGCGCTCCGGCCGGCTGCGAGGTCGAGGCGATCGCGCCCGCCGGTGGCGATGACGCCGGGCTCGCGTCGGTGGGCCTGGCCGGCGTGCGGCGCACCGCCTTGGCGCGCCGCGAGCTCGCAGCGGCGCTGCAGCTCGGCGTCGGCACCGGCATCGGCGGGGGCATGATCCACTCGCCGTCGCTGTTCGCCCCGCTCGTGCGTCACGACCGTGTGCACGATCACGACCAGACCGTCGTGAGCGTGTGGGACCTGCGCCCCTGGGAGTCGTCCGCCGAACTCCCGCGCGGCGTCGCCGCCTGGCACAAGGCGATGCTCCGACGCGCCGTCAAGCACGCGGACGCCGTCGTGGTGCCGACCCACTCGCTGGCCGTGCGGCTGCTGGAGATCGCACCGGGCATCGGCGACCGCATCCGCGTGGTCGCCGGCGCTGCGCCGCTCGGCTTCGCCGTGCCGGTGGACGAGATCGGACGACGTCGCGAGCTCGGCCTGCCCGAGGGGTTCCTCCTCATCGCCGCCGGCCCGCCGGCCTCGGAAGGGCTGGATGCCGGATTCGCCGCGGTCGCGGCGTCCGCCGTCGACCTGCCCGTCGTCGTGATCGACGTCGAAGAGGGGCACGAGCCCGCCGTCGCCGACCTCGCCTCGGCCGCCGGCATCCCGGAGCGTCGGCTCCATGTGCGCGGCGCCCTCGGCGCCACCGACCGGGGAGCCGTCCTCGGCGGTGCCGTCGCGCTCATCGCGCCCTCGCGCCGCGCCGCCTTCCCTTGGCGGGTCGTCGACGCGCTCACGCTCGGCGTGCCGGTGATCGCCGCGTCGTCCGCCGTGCACGACGAGGTCGTGTTCGACGGGGGAGCCCTGGTGGCGGCATCCGACCACGGAGAGCTCGCGGAAGGTCTCGGCGCGGCGCTGGCCGCCGCTCTCGGGTCGACCGCCGCCGCGGACCGGCTCGGCGTCCTCTCCGGCGACCGCGGGCGCGCGTTCTCGTGGCGCGAGGCCGCGGACAAGGTCTGGGCCCTGCACGCCGAGCTGTGAGGCTCAGGCGCGCAGGAAGGCGACCGCCTCTTTGCTGTCGCCGTCGAACGCGACCTTCCCGCCACGGAGCACGATCGCCCGGTCGCAGAGCCCGGAGACCATGTTGAGGTCGTGGCTCACGACCACGAGCGTCTTGCCGTCCGCGTGCAGCTCCCGGATCCGGGCCAGGCACTTGCGCTGGAAGGGCTCGTCTCCGACGGAGAGGATCTCATCGATCAGCAGGACGTCGACCTCGGTGTGGATGGCGACGGAGAAGGCCAGCCGGAGGAACATCCCGGACGAGTAGTGCTTGACCTCGGTGTCGATGAACTGCTCGATCTCGCTGAAGGCGACGATGTCGGCGAAGCGGTCCTCGGTCTCCTTCTTGCTCATCCCCAGGATGGCGGCGTTGAGGAAGATGTTCTCGCGGCCGGAGAGGTCCGGGTGGAAGCCCGCCCCGACCTCGATCAGCCCGGCGACACGTCCTCGGGTCCGGACTCGACCGGAGTCCGGGCGAAGGACGCCCGAGATCATCTTCAGGGTCGTGGACTTGCCCGAGCCGTTGAATCCGAGGAGCGCCACCGCCTCGCCGGGCGCGATGGAGAACGACACGCCGTCCAGCGCGTGGAAGTCGGTCGTGAGCGGCTTCCGCCGCACAGCGGCGAGCACCGTCTCCTTGATCGAGTGCGTGTGGCGGAGCTTGAAGTCCTTGTGGATGTCCTCGACGAGCACGCTCGGGGCGATCACGGGATCAGAGGTCCTGGGCAAAGCGACCCTCCAGACGGCGGAACACGGACTGACCGACGATGAGAAGAACGAGTGAGATGACGAGCGCGAGTGCGGAGTACATCGCGAGATCGGGGAGGGGCTGCGCGTCCCGCGGGCCCAAGGGGAACCAGATTCCGTAGTGGAACAGCTCGACAGCCGCCGTGATCGGGTTCAGGCGGTACGCCACGAAGAGCCATTCGGGCACCTTGTCGGCGACCATCTCCCACTGATACATCACCGGCGATGCCCACACCGCGCACATCACGATGATCTCCACGAAGCTCTGCGCGTCACGGAACGTCACGTTGATGGCGCCGAACAGCAGACCCAGACCCGTGGACAGCACGGCGACGATCACGAGAGCAAGGAGAACGGCGCCGATCTGCAGCGCGGAAGGCGCCCAGCCGAAGAACAGAGCGATGACGACCACGACGATGATCTGCGGAAGCGTGTTGACAGCCGCGATGAGCATGCTCGATACCGGGAACATCTCGCGGGGCAGATAGATCTTCTTGATGAGCGCAGCGTTGTCGATCAGCGATCGCGTGCCATTCGAGAACGCCTCGTTGAAGAACGTCACGACGGTGATGCCCGCCAGCAGATAGATCGGGAAGAAGTCGACCTTGCTGTTCATCCCGAGGAACAGGCCGATGGCGACATAGAACACCACGAACTGCACCAGCGGCTTGACGTACGACCACATCCAGCCGAGGACCGAGCCGCGGTACCGGATCTGGACTTCTTTGCGGACGATCAGCGAAAGCAGGTAACGGCGGCGGAAGACATCGAAGAGGCCGATGCTGCGCCCGGGATCTTCCAGGCTCGCGAGCTCAGACGACGCGCGGGACATTGCCCTCCTCGAGGCGATTGCGGATGGAGCCCGATGGGGCCCATACATCCTAATGCGAGGGTTGCTCCCGGGTTGCTGTGAGGCAAGCGCTGGTAGGCTCGGCGGGTTCCCGACGAGTAACGCAGACGAGAGAGCGCGCCAATACAGTGACCCTTGAGAACGTCCTCGGCCAGCCCTCCCTCTTCCGTCTCTCGGAGTCGACCCAGCTCCCCGAAGACCTCTCCATCCGCGAGCGCCGCCTCCTCGTCGGGGCGTTGAACTTCCACGCGCTCATGGCTCCGGGGCGAGAACTCACGGTCCATGGGTACACGGGCGACTGGGGGTCGCTGCCGCGCACCAGCGACGATTCGACCTTCGACGGTCTGTCTCGTGCGTTCGGCTCTCGTGAGTTCACGGTGACGTCGGTCAGCGCGGTCGCCGCAGAGGATCGCATTCCGGGGCCGAGCGAGGCACCGTCCCTCCAGCTCGCGGCGAGCCCGATCCGTCACATCCACGTCTCCCGTGATTCGGTCCTCGATTTCGACCCGCCCCGCGACATCTCTCCTGGGCTCATCCGGCAGACGCTGCGCGCGATCCGCGCGCGGACGCCGCTGATGTACGACGAGCTGCGCGACATCGAGCTGCTCCGCCATCGCCGCGCGCTGCGCACGCCGGCTCCCCGTCGTCACTATGAAGACGAGTTCCGGAAAGGGGGCAGCCACGAAGACGCACAGATTCTTCCCGCCCCCTCACCGATCGACGGCGCGCCTCGGGCAGTCCTCCTGGGTCTGCACTGGTTCGAGCTGGGCGGCGCCGAGCGCTGGGCGTTCGAGACGGTCCGTCTGGTGCGCGAGGCCGGCTTCCTTCCCATCGTGCTCACGAACCGGGATTCGCATCAGCCGTGGATCGCGCGTCCCGAGCTCGACGGCGCGCTGGTCATTCCGTTCTCGGAGGCGACGGTCGACTCCCAGACCCCGGGTGTCGAGGAGCTGCTGCGCGGAATCCTCCGTTCCTTCGACGTGCGCGGGGTCGTCGTCCACCACAACCAATGGCTCTACGACCGTCTTCACTGGATCGCAAGGTCGCGCCCCGGCATCCCGATCATCGACTCCACCCATATCGTCGAGTACCGCGGAGGCGGATACCCCCTCAGCAGCGCGATGGTCGACGAGGTGATCACCACCCACCACGTCATCTCTCCCACGCTCGGCCGCTGGATGACCGAGATCCAAGGAATCCCCGAGGCGAAGGTCGTGATGGCGCCGCTCGGCGGTCTGACCGTCGAGTTGAAGGACGCGTCGTTCCGCGCCCGAACGCCCGATCAGCCCTTCACCGTCGCGTTCGTCGGCCGCATGGCGCGCCAGAAGGCACCGGAGGTGTTCGTCGCGATGGCGCGGCGGCTGCGCCGCTCCGGGCGCGACATCCGATTCATCATGCACGGCGACGGTGAGATGGCGTCGTGGGTCGACGACCTGCTGCGCGCGTCCGATCTCGCCGACGTCGTCCGGCGGGATTCGTCGGTGCCCGTCTCGCAGACGCTCGAGGAGGCGCACGTGCTCGTCGTGCCTTCCCACAACGAGGGTCTCACGCTGACCACCCTCGAGGCGATCGCGCACGGTGTGCCGGTCGTCTCGACGGACGTCGGCGCACAGTCCGACATCGTGCCCCCGCGCGCGCTCGTCTCCCGCAACGTCCATCAGGCGGTCAGCGGCCTCGCCCGCGTCGTCGCGACGCTCGCGGACGACGAAGCGGCGCGCCAACAGCTGTGGCGAGACGAACGAAAGGCCGAGAAGAAGCTGCTTGCACAGGAATCGGCGAGCGAATGGTTCGCGAAGGAGGTGCGATCGTGGTGACGGTCGCCGCGGTGGTTGTCACGTTCAACCGCCTCGAGAAGTTGAAGACGGTCATCGCCTCGATCGAGGCGCAGACCCACGCGGTCGAGCGGCTGCTCGTGATCGACAACGCGTCGACGGACGGGACGGCCGACTACCTCGCCGCCCTGCAGACGACGGTGCCGCTCGAAGTCGTGTCGATGACCCGGAACTCGGGGGGAGCCGGCGGGTTCGCCGAGGGGATGCTGCGCGGCTACGCCTCAGGCGTCGACCATGTCTGGATCATGGACGACGACTGCTACCCCCAGCCCGCCGCGCTGGCGAACCTCGTCCGAGGGTTCGACGAAGCGGTCGACGAGCTCGGCGGCGATGTGCCCTTCGCGTGTTCCGTCGTCGAGTTCACGGACGGCAGCATCTGCGAGATGAACAACCCGGTTCCGACGTGGGACTGGGCGCGGCTCATGGTCAAGGGCCAGAAGAACGTGATGGTCACCGCCTGCTCGTTCGTGTCGGTGCTCATTCCCCGGTGGGCCATCGCCCGGTATGGGCTTCCGTACCGCGATTACTTCATCTGGTTCGACGATCGGGAGTACACGCTGCGACTCACGCGGGTGTGCCCGGGCGTTCAGGTCATGGACTCCGTCGTGATCCACGACATGGGGGACAACCGTGGCGTCAACTTCGCGATGGTCGATGCGAAGAGCCTCTGGAAGTTCTCCTACGGCGTGCGCAACGAGGCGTCGTACCAGCTGCACCATCGCGGGCTGCTGTACTACTTCGAGTTCGGCGCGCGCCTGTTCGTGAGTCTGCACCGCGGGCGCGTCTCGTGGCGACTCCGCGGCGCCCTGCTGGGCAAGTGGCTGGCAGGAGTGGGTTTCAACCCGAAGATCGAGTATCCGCAGCCGGTGCGGTGATGCGATCGCGTCCCTGCAGTCCACGCGGACGGCAGGGACGCGATCGACGGTCTAGAGGGACGCGACGTACCGCTCGAGTCCGGTCTGCCAGTCGGGCAGCGCGAATCCGGTCGCCTCGATCTTCGCGAGGTCGAGCATGCTGTTCCGCGGTCGCGGGGCAGTGGGCGCGGCGGCAGAAGCCGCGTAGGCGGCGGCCGTCGTCGAGCCGACGCGCTCCGGGTCGTGGCCGACCAGGCGGAAGACGGAGCGCGCGATGTCGGCCCACGAGCCGACGTCACCCGACGAGGTCAGGTTGTAGACGCCGAAGGGCGCCTGCACCGCGATCAGATGTTCGATCCCGCGGACGATGTCGTCCGCGAAAGTGAGCCGGCCGTACTGGTCGGCGACGACAGCAGGATCGATGCCGCGCTCGGCGAGGCCGATCATCGTCCGCACGAAGTTCTTGCCGTCGCCGACGACCCACGAGGTGCGCACCACATAGTGGCGGGGAGCGATGCCGGCGGCGGCGTCGCCGGCTGCCTTGGTCTGCCCGTAGACCCCGAGAGGAGCCACCGCGTCGTCCTCGACATAAGGCGACGGCTTCTGTCCGTCGAACACGTAGTCGCTCGAGATCTGCACGAGGGTGATGCCCTGCGAGGCGCACAGCGCGCTCAGACGGGCCACCGACGTGGAGTTCGTCTCCCAGGCGGCAGCGCGGCCCTCCGGGGACTCGGCGGCGTCGACGGCCGTGTACGCGGCGGCGTTGATGATGACGTCGTAGTCCCGCCAGTGACGCTGAAGGGGCAGGTCGTCCGACGTGATGTCGAGCTCGGCGCGCGTCGTGAACTCGAACGAAGGATCTGCGCCGAACCGTCGTCGCAGAGCCGACCCGAGCTGCCCGCCGGCCCCGAGCACGAGCGTCTTGCGCGCCGGCATCGGGACGACCTCCGCCAGACGCGGGTGGCCGCGGTCCTTGTCCGAGATCTCGGCGCGCGAGAGATCGATGGGCCAGGGCACCGCCGCCGTCTCATCGGCCAGGTTCAGGAACGTGTAGGACGCGGTCGGCGACCAGTGATCGTTCACCAGGTAGACATAGGAGGTGTCGGGTTCGAGCGTCTGATAGGCGTTGCCTACCCCGCGCGGAATGAACACCGCCCGTGAGGGATCGATCTCAGCGGTGAAGACGGTGCCGAAGCTCTCGCCCTCCCGCAGGTCCACCCAGGCGCCGAAGATGCGCCCCGAAGCGACCGAGACCCACTTGTCCCACGGCTCGGCGTGGATACCCCGCGTCGTCCCGACCGCGTCGTTGAACGAGATGTTGTTCTGCACCGGCGCGAAGTCGGGCAGCCCGGCGGACACCATCTTCTCGCGCTGCCAGTTCTCCTTGAACCACCCGCGATTGTCGCCGTGCACGGGGAGATCCCACAGGAGCAAGCCGGGGATGCTCGTCTCGACGGCGCGCAGCTCCGCCCCGAACCGCGTCATCACTGTCCCTTCGAGGCGTAGAACGCCTCGGTCGCGCCCTTCGCGTCGGCCCACCAGGACTCGTGATCGCGGTACCACCGGATCGTGTCCGCGAGTCCGGCCTCGAAGTCTCCGAAACGCGGCTCCCAGCCGAGCTCTTCGCGCAGCTTGCTCGAATCGATCGCGTACCGCAGGTCGTGCCCCGCCCGGTCCGTGACGTGGTCGAACGCATCCTCGGGAAGCCCCATGAGCCGCAGGATCATCGCGACGACGTCCTTGTTGTTCTTCTCGCCGTCGGCGCCGATCAGGTACGTCTCTCCGATCCGACCCCCCTCGAGGATCGCGAGCACGGCCGAAGAGTGGTCCTCCGCGTGGATCCAGTCGCGGACGTTCTCGCCACGCCCGTAGAGCTTGGGGCGGATACCGCGGATCACGTTGGTGATCTGACGCGGGATGAACTTCTCGACGTGCTGGTACGGGCCGTAGTTGTTCGAGCAGTTCGAGATCGTGGCCTGAACACCGAACGAACGCACCCACGCGCGCACGAGCAGGTCGCTCCCCGCCTTGGTCGAGGAGTACGGGCTCGACGGGTTGTAGGGCGTCTGCTCGGTGAAGCGCTCGGGATCGTCGAGTTCGAGGTCGCCGTACACCTCGTCCGTCGAGATGTGGTGGTACCGCGTCTCGTGGCGGCGTGCGGCCTCGAGGAGCACGTACGTGCCGATGATGTTGGTGTCCAGGAACGGCCGAGGGTCGTTCAGCGAGTTGTCGTTGTGCGACTCGGCGGCGTAATGGACGACCGAGTCCGCCTGGTCGAACAGCTCGTCGACGATCGCGGCGTCACAGATATCGCCCTGGACGAACCTGACGCGATCTTCGGGAAGCCCCTCGAGCGACGCGAGGTTGCCCGCGTAGGTCAGCTTGTCGAGGACCGTGACGTGGTGGTCGGTGTTCGCGACGACGTGGTGGACGAAGTTCGAGCCGATGAAGCCGGCTCCTCCGGTGACGAGCAGGCGAGCCATCATCGACCTCTCTTGAGGGTGTCGAGCAAGTAGGTGCCGTAGCCGGACTTCGTGAGCAGGTTCGCCCGCTCTTCGAGTTCGGCATCGGTCAGGAACCCCTGTCGCCACGCCACCTCTTCGGGGACGCCGATCTTCATGCCCGTCCGTCTCTCCATCGTGCGGACGTAGTCGGCCGCGTCGGTCATCTGGTCGAACGTTCCGGTGTCGAGCCACGCGGTGCCGCGCGGCAGCACCTCGACCTGGAGCGCACCACGCTCCAGATACTCGCGGTTGACGTCCGTGATCTCGTACTCGCCGCGCGCGCTCGGCTTCAGGTTCCGCGCGATGTCGACGACGTCGTTGTCGTAGAAGTAGAGGCCGGGCACGGCGTAGTTGCTGCGCGGCGAGACAGGCTTCTCTTCCAGTGACACGGCGACGCCCTGCGCGTCGAACTCGACGACGCCGTACGCCTGGGGATCTGCCACCCAGTAGGCGAAGATCGCGCCGCCCTTCACGTCGTTGTACCGCTTGAGCTGGGTGCCGAGGCCCGGGCCGTAGAGAAGGTTGTCGCCCAGGACCAGGGCGACGGAGTCGTCGCCGATGAAGTCCGCACCGATCGTGAAGGCCTGCGCGAGTCCATCGGGGGACGGCTGCTGCGCGAAGCTGATCGAGATGCCGAACTGCGACCCGTCGCCCAGCAGTCGCTCGAAGTGTGCGGCGTCGTGCGGAGTGGTGATGACCAGGATGTCCTGGATCCCCGCAAGCATCAGCGTCGCGAGCGGGTAGTAGACCATCGGCTTGTCGTAGACCGGGATCAGCTGCTTCGACACACCCAGGGTGATCGGGTGGAGTCGGGTGCCGGATCCGCCAGCGAGGATGATGCCTTTCACGCCTCTATTCTGTCAGGCGCTCGTCGTCGACTTGGCCAGGAGGGACTGGCGCTCCCTTCCGTCGCTCCAGTCACTTGCGTAACATATGCCTCATGCGGGGGCAAAAGCGGTGGTTGGCGCGCGTTGCGTTGGTGCTGGCCATCACCATCGGGTTCACGACCGTCCAGGCAGTGGAGAGTGCGTCGGCGGCGGACCCATCAACGCCGACGATCGCACCCCGTCCAATGACGCTGAGCGGCTTCGACGCCGGCAACATCATCGAGGATGCCGTCTTCTTCGCGAAGGACACGATGAGCGCCGCGGAGATCCAGGCGTTCCTCAACAGCAAGGTGCCCCAGTGCCAGTCGGGCTACACCTGCCTGAAGTCCTACGGGCAGGCGACCACCAGCCGGTCGGCCGACGCGATGTGCGGGAGAGCCTACGTCGGACGCTCGTGGGAGAGTGCGGCATCCATCGTCTACAACGTGGCGCAAGCCTGCGGGATCAACCCGCGCGTGCTGCTTGTCATGCTCCAGAAGGAGCAGGGGCTGGTCACCCACACGTGGCCCAGCGATTGGCGCTACACGAGCGCGATGGGCCAGGGATGCCCAGATACCGCCGCGTGCGACGCGCGCTACTACGGGTTCTTCAATCAGGTGTACTACGCGGCGTGGCAGATGAAGCGCTACGCGAACCCGCCGGGCACCTCTCAGTACTTCACGTGGTACGCGCCCGGCCGCACGTGGAACGTCCGCTTCAATCCCAGCGTCTCCTGCGGCAGCGGGGCGGTCCTGATCCGCAATCAGGCCACGGCGAACCTGTACTACTACACGCCGTATCAGCCGAACGCTGCGGCGCTGCGCGCCGGGTACGGCACGGGTGACGGCTGCTCCAGCTACGGCAACCGCAACTTCTACAACTACTTCACCGATTGGTTCGGCAGCACGAGGGCAGCGGCCGTCACCATCGTCCGGACGGAGAGCGACCCCGCGGTGTACCTGGTGTCCGGGAACACGCGGTGGCACATCGCCGACGCGACGGACTACGCCGAGCTCAACGCCGCGTTCGGTCCGACCTACATCGTGGGGAGCGCCTTCGTCGCCGGGTTCACCGACGGGGGCACCACGGGAGCGATCATCCGCAACTCGTCGACCGGCACCATCGCGCTCGTCCAGGGCGGTACGACACATCGACTCGCATCGTGCACGCAGGTCACGACGTGGGGCGGCTCGTGTTCGGCGCCCGTCAACGTCACCGGCTCGACGTTCTCCCGGGTCGCAGCCGGACCCGAGGTCACTTCGTACTTCCGGGTACGGGGCAGCTCCCTCTGGGGGCGGTTCGACAGCGCGACCAGCGCGACTCCGCTGTACAACGAGCAGGCGGTGAAGGCGGCCGCGGGCGTTCCCAGGGGTGCGACACCGTACGCGGCCGCGCTCAGTGGTACGCGATATGCGGCGCTCACGAAGTCGCCGTTGCAGTTCGCGCCCGCTCAGCTCGTGAAGTCGGCATCCAGCCCGACGGTGTACCTCACCGCCGACTTCGACAGACTGCTCGCCGTCGGCTCCTGGAACGATGTGGTCGAGTACGGCCGCACGTCGGCCGACCTCGCCGTGGTGGCGGCCAAGGACCTCACCCGGTACAAGGCGTCGGGCACGGTCGCGCGGACCTTGCGATGCGACGGAACCACGTACTTCCCGGCCCAGGGAACCCTGTACACGCTCACGGCGCCCGATCGACAGGGCCTCGCTGTCATGGATGCCTCGTCCGCGACGTGTGCGCAGTTCGCGGTGTCTTCGACGAAGGTGGGCTCGACGCTGGCGATCAAGAAGTCCGGTTCCGCAGCGGTGAGCGTCGTCGAGGCCGGCAAGGCCCGACCGGCGCTGGCGTGGGATGCTCTCGTCCTCTACAACAACGGGACCGCGCCCCCGATCCTGACCGTCCAGGGAACGACTCTCGCCGCGTTCCCGACCGGCGCCCCGATCGCCGATGGGCTGGTCGTCAAGACGGCCTCGTCCGCCGACCTGATGCTGGTGAACGGGATGACCTTCAACCGCATCCCGTCGATGGCTGTCGCTCAGGAGCTCGGCCTGTCCACCCGCTACAGCAGCATCGATGCCGCGACGGCTGCGAAGTTCACCGCCGGCCCCGCCCTGTCGCTCTGGGTGACGTGCGCCTCGGCCACGTACTTCGCGGCCGGAGGGGTCCTCGTGGCCGCAACGCCGGCGGCAGCACAGGGATTCACCGCGGTCCCGCTCTCGCGAGCATCATGCGCCACCGTGCGGCTCGACGCGAAGCAGCCTGTCGCGACGGTCTTCGTCAAGTCCGCGTCGTCGCCCGTCGTGTACGCGGCTGCCGCGGGTTCATACCGCAAGATCGGCTCTTGGGACGAGCTCGTCCGCCTCGCGGGGACCCCGTCGCCGCGCATCCTGTCGATCTCCGCATCCGCTTTCGCCTCCGAGATCGCGCCCGCTGTCGCACGGTGAGCGGCCGGACCCCGGGTCGGATCGCTCCGGCGCCGTCTGCGGCGGCGGGGAGCGGCCGCGTCAACGAGAACCGAGGAGGGCCTCCTCGGCGTGCGCCGGGCGCTCGGCCCGCTCGCGACGGCGACGGATCACGGCCAGCGCAATCGTCCAGGCCACGATCCCGGTGGCGGACGCGGCGATGAGCAGCAGGGACAGAGTCAGACCCGGCGGCCGGAATGCCGCCGTGACCTCGCCGTCATATCCCGCCGGGACGGTGACCGTCAGAAGGAATCCGTCTGCCGACGCCGCCTGTGTCGCGCCCTGGACGGTGTAGCCGGGCCACGCCAGTCGGCTGAAGACGATCCGAGCGGCCTCGTCGGAGTCGTTGCGGACGTGCAGGCGGATCGACTCGGGAGTCGTCTCGACGTCCGACACCGCCGTGTCGGGCTCGGCGAGGATCACGCCGCCGGCGGGCGCCACGGGATCGTCGCGGACCCACAGCTGGGTGTAGGTGCCGTCGTCGGCGACATGCCAGCCGTCGGGCGGGGCATCCAGGTACTGCTCCGTGTCGTCGGACTTGATGATCTGCACCGAGCTCACGGCCAGCTCGTCGGCGAGGGTGAGCCCCGTCTCGGAGCGGACCTCGAACAGACGCTCCGCGAGCTCCGGGCAGGTCTCGCCGGAGTATCCCAGGCAGACCGTCTCGTTGAAACCGTTGAATCCGAGCAACTGATACCGGTTCACGACCGGTGAAGGATTGACGTACCAGGAGTTCGCGAAGAGCGTCTCGTCCCAGATCCCCGGTTGATCGGCGAGGGGGACGGGGTCGCCGACGACGATCGTGTCGCCGACGGCATCGGCGAGCTGCGTCTGCAGCCGTGCGACCTGGGTCGGCACATGCTGATCGGCCCACACCGATCGGGGGTACAGGTACTGCTGCATGCCGAAGGCCAGGACCGCGAGCACGGTCAGTGCGACCGCACCTGCGCCGAGCGCCCGGCGGCGCACGCGCGGCATCAGCAGGATGACGCCGATCCCTGCCGCGGTGATGAGGGCGGAGGCCACGAAGCGCTTGCCGAGCTGCGGCGTCTGCGCCCACGCGAGGAACGCCGCGGCCGCGACGATCGCGATCGCGATCGCGGTACGGGCGCGGGTCACCCTGCGTGCACGGTCCAGCCCGACGGCGAGCAGCACGATCACGCACAGCCCGAGATACGGAAGCATGCGGGTCGGGTAGCGCAGCGGGCCGATCACCGTGGGCAGCATGATGAAGGTGAGGAACACGCCGGTGAGCACGACGATGTCGACAGTGCGCGGCGAGACGCGGAACAGGCGCCGCCAGCGGACGAAGGCCATCAGCGGCACCAGGATCGTGAGGAACGCCATCGGGACCGGTGCGGTCAGCCCTACCCACCACCACGCGGCGGCCTGCGGCAGTGCGGTCGAGACCGGAGACATCGCCATGCCCGACAGGTCCAGGGTCATGAATCCGTCCATGTACAGGGAACCACCGGCGCGCTTGGTGACGGAGGCGGTCAGCAGGCTCGTGACGTGGACGGCCAGCGCCACCGCGGCCAGCGCGATCCCCAGGAACAGCAGACGACGCGCGGCACGCAGGTCTCGCCGGACCACCCGGGTGACCAGCGTCGCGGCGATGACGAGGGCCAGGGCGATGGTGCCGTGCACGTAGCCGATCGACACGAGGAGGTAGCCGGTGACGAAGGGCAGCAGGGGTCCGCCCCGCCCGCGCGTGAACCGCAGCAGCGCCGTCCAGAAGGCCGGGAGCAGAGCCCAGGCGAAGAGCCCGGTCACCCATGACGGTGCATCGAAGAACGTTGTGAACCCCGTGAACGGCGTCGCCGTTGCGGCGACCATCGCGAAGGGCGGCCCCGCCCCGAGCTCCCGGGCGAGCGCATAGGTGCCCGCGGCGCCGACCAGGATGGCGATCAGCTTGACGATGGTCGTGAAGACGGCCGCGTCGTGCGCGATGGCCGAGGCGACGCTGACGAGGATGATCAGAGGATTGAAGAATCCCCACTGACCCTCGGCGAACAGGTTGCCACTCGACCACACGCTGGGTTCCAGCACCGGGATGCGTCCGGACAGGATCTCGGAGCCGAGATGGAACCACTGTCCGAACGCGCCGTTGACCGAATCGTCGACGAAGTAGTGCTTCGCGTTCCACAGGAGCGGCAGCACGGCCGCGATCGTCACGGTGACGAGCGTCGCCGGGAACCAGATGACATCGCGATAGCGTCCGGCGGGGCGTGTGCGAGCAGTCACGTCATCTCTCGTTCGTCAGTCGTCGTCCGGCCCTCGTTCGTCCGGAGACGACGTCGCAGGTGCGTCGGCGGGCCCGGCGAGATTAGCACGCGGGCCTAGGACGCGCCGGAATGCGGGGGAGGACGGGGGATTGGGTAACCTCGACTCCGTGGTCACCCAGGAAGTCGCTTCGGTCGCGCCGGCAGAGGAGTCGGCATCCCCCAGCCGCCGCATCCTGGGACTGCACCTGCGAGGCGGGCTTCTCTGGTACCTGCTGAGCGTCGCCGCAGTGCTGCTGATGGCGCTCGCGCGCATCGTCCGGGAGCCCCGCTTCTTCTTCTGGGACGACACGCAGCTGGGTGCGTTCGGGCAGTGGTACGGCTTGGGGACGCGTATCCTGGCCGGCGATCTCACGATCCTCGCTCCGGGGGCCTGGCAGGGCGGCAACTACCTTGCCGAAGGCCAGTGGGGCATCTGGAACCCCGTCGTGTGGGTGATCGCCGTCTTCACCCACGTGTTCGACGGCGCCACGGCGACGGTCACCGTCGTGAAGCTCTTGTTCCTGGTGCTCCTGTGCACGGGCGCCTACCTGCTCGCCCGCGAGTACGGTGCAGCGCCGTGGTGGGCCGCGGTGGCAGGGTTCACGGCGACCGCAGGCGGACAGACGATCTTCATGGATGCCCCGTCCTGGGTGACCGGCCTGCAGAACGTCGCCCTGTTCGCGCTCACGTGGTGGGCCCTCAAGCGTCATGTCGATCGGGGCCGGAGCCCGGTGCCGTTCTTCGCGCTCTCGTATGTGCTCATCGCCTTCGGCTACGTCTTCGGGGCGATCGAGCTTGCCGTGCTCCTCATCGTCGTGCTCGTCGAGAAGATCATCCGCCGCTCGCGCGCCGAGATCGTGCGCGTGCTCGTGCTCGGCGCGTTCGCCGGGTTCGCGACGGTCTTCGTCTACCTGCCGGGTCTGCTCACCTCGCCGGTGACGGTCCGCTCCGGATCGGCCATTCTGAACGATCAGTTCCTGAACATGGATGTGGGGGACCTGCTCACGTCGCCGATCGCGACCGGCACCAGTTCCGTCCGGGGCTATTGGGGCGACCTCGTGCCCGTGCCGCTGCAGTACGTCACGTGGCTGCTGCCGGTGTTCATCCTGATCGCGACAGGATGGCGGCGCTCGCTGCGCGAGCTCGCGATCCCGCTCGCCGTGCTCGTCATCACGACGGCGTTCGTCATCGGGCCGAGTGTGCTCGGACCGCTGCGTTACCCGGCCCGCATGATGCCCTACGTCGTGCTGTGCGTCGCGGTGGTGTTCGCCGTCGTCGCGACGAACGGCTGGAACAGCCGACCGAGCAGGCGACGCGTGCTGATCGCCGTCGGCGCGACCATCGCGGCTGGGTGGCTCTCATGGGCCGCCCAGCCGTCGTCCTGGCTGTGGGTGTGCATCGGTGTCCTCGTGCAGTCCGCAGCGATCGTCGTCGTGGGCTATGCGGGTGCGCGAGGCGGACGCGACGTGGGGATGCGCGCGGCCGCGTGGACGCTGGTCGCCTCGCTGTTGGTGCTCGTTCCGCAGATCTATCGCTACCCGTCCAGTCCGCTCGGCAACTTCAACGTGCCCTCGTCGGTCACGGCCATGCACGATGTGGGATCCGACATGGACGACGGCATCTTCACCGTCGGCGACGTGTACTCGTTGCAGCAGCATCCGGACGCCTACGACGAGAGCCTGCTGGCCAACCTCTGGTACCTGACGAAGAAGGACGCGGCGAGCGTGTACACGGTGCTGCCGTTCACGACGTACGCCGCCGAACTCTGCGTCGACATCCGCGGCAAGACCTGCCCGGAGGCGCTCGATGCCCTGTTCGAGGATCGCGAGCATCCGCTCGCCGACGACATGGCGCTGAACACGGTCGTCGTCATCAAGGGCGACGGGCTGGAAGACCGTCCGAAGGCTCCTGAGGGGTGGACGGTGACCGACTCCGAGTACGTCTGGGTGCTGCACCGGGACGAGCCCGTGGATCGGGCAGGGGGAGTGGCACGCGCGAGCGAGGGGACTTCGGTGACGGTCCTTGATCGCGACGACACCAGCGTCCGGTTCACCGTCGACGAGGTGGCAGCCTCCGGCGGTCAGGTGATCTTCAGTCGGCTCGCGTGGCCGGGCTACACCGTGGACGGTGCCGAGCTCGGTGACCCTGCACGCGACTTCCTGTTGACCGTCGACGTGACCGCCGAAGATGTGGGCAAGGTCGTCACGGTCACGTTCCGGCCGCCGGGCTGGGGGATCGAGCTGACGTCGGTGATCCTGGCGGGTCTGCTCGCCGTGGCCTGGACGATCGTGTTCGGGGTGGTGCGCAGGCGCGGGCAGCGAGCAGGCGGCGACCGTCAGCCCGAGACCATGTGAGCTGCGAGGTGGACGCGGTACAGCGTCCCGAGTCCTGCGGGAACCGTGGTCGAGACGAGTCCGTCGAGGTCCGTCCACACTTCTGAGCGGACGCGCAGGTCTGAGGCCTGCCCAGCCGAACTCCCCTGTCCGATGACGATCGGCACTCGCTTGCGGCGGATCCGCGAGAGCTCGGCGATGATCGCGCCGATCGAGAGGGCGTTCATGGAGCCGACGATCTTCACGACGGAGGTGCCGGCGGGCTGCGCCGAGAGCCGGAGCATCCCCGCGTCGATCACGCGTGCACAATCGTCGACGTAGATGTAGTCGCGCAGTGTGTCCAGCGGGACGTAGATCGCGACCGGCCTGCCGGTGACGGAGCTCTCGACGAGCACGGAGATGAGCCCTTGCCCCTTGGCGAGATCCTGGCCGGGACCGTAGAGGTTGGTGATCCGCGCGATGAACGAGCGGATGCCGCTGCGTCGGGACAGCGCGGCGAGGGCGCTCTCCATCTCGAGCTTTGCGTCGCCGTACGCCGAGAGCGGACGCGGCGGCGTCGCTTCCGTGAACGGCGGTGCATCACTGCCCGCGTACGCTCCTCCGACGCTGGACGCGAGGAAGAGACGGGTGTCGTCGGCCCGTGAGCCGAGCACCGCCTCGACATCGGCGAGAAAAGCGCGGAAGACCGCCACCTCCTCGTCGAGCTTCTCGCGTGGCGTGGACGTGACACCGCGGCCGGCGCACCAGTAGATCTCGCACGCCGACCCCTCGGCCTCCCGCGCGAAAGTCTCGAGCGCCGCGCGGAGGTCGTGCACAGCTCTCTCGGGCGAGCTCCAGTCGACGTCCGCGCGGAAGGCGATGTCCTCACGGGCGCGGGCCACGGCCGACCCGAGAAGGCCACGGCCGATGACCCATCTAGTCACGGTTTTCCGGAAGCCGCTGGCCGAGAGGACCCGTGGACGGATCGCGCACGATGAGGTACGCCGGCTTGCCGAGCGCCATGTTGACTGCGACACCGAGGTACTCGGCGATCACGCCGAGTGCGACGAGGATCGCGCCGCTGCACAGCGCGGTGAGCACCATCTGCGATGTCCAGCCCTCGGGGATGTCGCCCGATGTGAATCGCATGATGATCAGGTAGATCGCGAAGACCACACCGCCGGCCGCGACCAGCAGGCCGGTCGCCGTCACGATTCGCAGCCCTCGGGTGCCCGAGGTGAGGATCATCCGCCAGAAGTGGGCCATCAGCCGGCGGTACGAATAGCCCGATCGGCGGTCGCCTTCTTCACGCAGTTCGACAGGCGAAGTCACGATGTGCGCCGCCACCCACGACAGCGCGACGTCCAAGTAGACGCCCGTGCCGGAGTATGCCGCCACACTGCGGCCGACTTCACCGAGGATGAGCCGGTAGCTGTTGAAGTGCGATGCCTTTCCGCCGCCGAAGAGCGTCTCCAGCAATCTCTTCGAGGCCTTCGAGGCGGTGTTGCGGAAGTATCCGTGCGGAGGCTTGTTCGTCGGCTCCGCGTAGACGACGTCGGCGCGCTCCCGCATCGCCGTGTCGAGCATCGAGCCGATCGCGGCGGGGTCGTGCTGTCCGTCCTCGTCGAGCGTGACGACCCAGTCGCCGCCCGAGGAGGCGATCCCTGCGAGCGTCGCGGCATGCTGGCCGAAGTTGCGGCTGAGCCAGACGGCCTTCACGTACGAGTACTCGTCGGCGAGCCTGCGGATCAGCTCGGCAGAACGGTCGGGGCCGTGGTCGTACGCCAGTACGACCTCATGCACGATCGCGCGATAGCCGTCCGGGGTCTCGAACCCCTCGGTGAGAGGGGCGATCTCGGCCAGCACCGACGGCAGGGTCCGCTCGCCCTGGTAGACGGGGATGACCACCGACATTCGATGGGTGAAGCTCTCGGTCGGGACGTCGCTCATCGCATTCTCCGCTTGAGGATGGTGTAGCTGAGGCGCCGCGCCCGGGCCATCAGTGTCGCTCGAAGATCGCCCTGACGTACGTCCGCGGCGGTGACCACGTCCGGGTGGTTGTCGTGGAGCCAATGGTGGAACGACCGCGCCTGTGCGGACTGGTCCTTCGTGAGCGCGACGCTCCACTGACTGGTGCTCATACGGAAAGTCGCACCGACTTCGGTGTCGGGCGCGAAGTCGCCGGTCATGAGCACGCGGCTGTAGCTGGCCTGATCGATCAGGTACGGGAACTCGCCGAACCAGCCTCCTGTGTCGCGCAGGGCTTCGGTTCGCATCATGACGGAGGCGGGCTCGCCGAACAGGTTCGATCCCGCGCGGACCGCCTTCCGGACGGCCGTCGTCCCGGCGATCCGCTGGCCGATGCCGCGCAACCCCCATGCCTTCATGAGGACCTTGCCGTCGGCGTCGATGATGTCGCGTCGGCAGGCGGTCATGGCCACGGCCGGATCGGAGAGGATCTCCACCTGACGCGCGAGCACGCCGGGACGGAGCACGTCGTCGCCGCACACGAGCTTGAGCAGCGGCGCCTGCGCCGCGTCCGTCACGCGGTTCCAGTTGCGCGGAGCTCCTCCGCCCGCGGGCGTGTCGAGCAGTGTCACACGCGGATCGTCGAGGAAGGCCTCGACGACGGCGCGCGTGTCGTCCGACGACGTGTGGTCCGCGACGATGAGTTCCAGATCGACGCCGGTCTGGGACAGGATCGACTCGATGGTCTCGCCGATCGTGCGACCGTTGTTGTAGGCGGGGATGACGACGCTGAGCTGCGCGCGTGTCATACGACCTCTTTCTTCCGGCGGAACGAGAAGCGGCTGTGGCCGAAGTAGCTCACGAGCGTCGTCACGAAGACGATGAGCGCCTGGGCGACGATCGGCTGCAGGTCGAAGAGCTCGACGAGGACGGGCAGCAGCACCGCGTTTATGCCCAGCGATACGAGGTACACCGACTCGAAGCGTGCGAGGTCGAGCCACACGTGGCCGCGGACGCGGAAGACGAAGCGCCGGTAGAGCACGAAGGCGCACAGCACCGCAGCGATGTGGGCGAGCACCAGGGTGACCATGTAGCCGTACTGACCGAGCCAGCGACCGACGGTGTACTCGAACAGCGCGAACCATCCGAAGCCCACGATCGTGTTGATCACGCCGACGATGAGGAAGGCGACGCGGCGGTCCTTCACGAAACGGAGCAGAGGGCCGTCCGGACCGCTCATACCCCCCACGGCCTCTTTCGCGGGTTCAGGAATCTCGGTCCCCTCCGCGTCGGGGTCGGGCGTGTCATTCACTCGTATCTCACCTGTCGTCCGGGATACGCACGGCAGAGCACACAGTCCGCGCGACCAACCCAGGCTACCGCAGGCCGTCTGAGTGTCCGCGACGAGCGGTGGCAGGTTGGCCAGCTAGAATTTCCCGTCTGGCTGCGCCGATCGGCGCCTCAGCCGCTTCGAGACGAACGACCTCATTAAGGCAGCGCATGGATCTCCTCATCGTCGGTTCCGGCTTCTTCGGGCTCACCATCGCGGAACGGGCCGCGGCATCCGGTCGCAAGGTCACGGTGATCGACCGCCGATCGCACATCGGCGGCAATGCATACAGCGCCGCTGAGCCGACGACGGGCATCGAGGTCCACCAGTACGGGGCGCACCTGTTCCACACCTCGAATCCGGGCGTCTGGGAGTACGTCAACCGCTTCACGTCGTTCACGAACTACGTGCACCGCGTGTACACCAACCACAAGGGCGTCGTGTATCCGCTGCCGATCAACCTCGGCACGATCAACCAGTTCTTCCAGGCTGCCTATTCGCCGGACGAGGCCCGTGCGCTGGTTCATGAGCTCGCGGGGGAGTATGACGCGAAGGATGCCGCCAACCTGGAAGAGAAGGGCATCTCGCTGATCGGGCGGCCGCTCTACGAGGCGTTCATCCGCGACTACACGGGCAAGCAGTGGCAGACCGATCCGAAGGACCTGCCGGCCGAGGTGATCAGCAGGCTCCCGGTGCGGTACAACTACGACAACCGCTACTTCAACGACACGTGGGAAGGGCTGCCGACCGACGGGTACACGGCGTGGCTGGAGCGGATGGCCGATCACGACAACATCGAGGTCAAGCTCGACACCGACTTCTTCGACCCGTCGCAGCCACTGAACAAGCAGGCGACGGTCGGCCAGGTCCCCATCGTCTACACCGGCCCCGTCGACCGCTATTTCGACTACGCGGAGGGTGCGTTGTCGTGGCGCACGCTCGACTTCGAGCAGGAGGTGCTCGAGGTGGGCGACTTCCAGGGCACGCCGGTCATGAACTACGCGGACGCGGGCGTCCCGTACACGCGCATCCACGAGTTCAAGCACTTCCACCCGGAGCGGGCTGACCGGTACCCGACCGACAGGACGGTCATCATGCGGGAGTTCTCGCGGTTCGCGTCTCGCGACGACGAGCCGTACTACCCGGTGAACACTGCCGATGATCGCGCTGGTCTGCTGTCGTACCGGGAGCTCGCGAAGGGCGAGCAGGACGTGCTGTTCGGCGGTCGCCTGGGCACGTATCAGTACCTCGACATGCACATGGCGATCGGATCCGCGCTGTCGATGTGGAGCAACCAGCTGGCCTGAGCCGCCGCTCGCCGGCGGGCCGAGATCACTCCCCGTCGGCGTGGAGCGCCTCGGCGAGGCGGCCTTCGAGGCTGAGTGCGAACGATCGTGTCAGGTGGTTGTCGTCGGTGTAGACCACGACCCCGCCGATGCGTGACATGCAGCGCGTGCTGTCGCAGAAGGCGTCATCGAGATCGATGACGTCGACTCCCGTCGCTCGCGCGGCCGCCACCATCGGGTCGGCGAAGTCCGCAGCCCCCAGCGGGAGGCTGCACGCAGACGGGTTCGGTGCGGCAGCAAGGCAGTCGGCGGCGCTCTGGCCACCCTGCGGCGGGATGGCACTCATCTCGGGCGGATCGCGCAGCACGATCACGCGCTTGCCCGCCGCCTGGAGCGCCTGGATGGAGCTCTCGATCTCCGCCGTCGTCAGAGGATGGAAGGCGGCGGCGTCCGACATGTAGAGCCGCGTGCGGTTCGTGAGCACGACGGTGTCGATGTCGGGGTCGGCGGCGACGGCGTCGTGCACGCTGGTCGTGACATCGCGGCACTGTTCGGCATACGCCTGCTCGAATCCCCACGCGCTTCCCGTCAGCTCGCGCGACATCATCGCGCAGCCCGAGACGAGGTACGTCGTGAGGGTGCCTCCCTCCGCACTCACTGCGTCGCGCAGAGGCTCTGCGATGCGCGTGCCGTGCGAGTCCCCGATCAGTGCGACGTGCGGGCCGGTCGCGGGGATGGGCCCGAAGTCGCAGCGCCGAGCCTCTCCGGCGGTGGTGGCACGCTCACAGTCCCGGAACTCCTGAGGCGGCAGATCGATCGAGAACGACGCGAGCGACGCCACGAGGGGAACCTGCTCGACGGGGTCGCAGTCCTCGTCGAGCATCGCTGCGGCGGCGTAGCAATCAGGGACGCCGTCGGCCGTGGGCGGGGCCGGCGGCGTGATCACGTGTGTCGCGAGTGGCGCAGCGATCGCGATCACCAGGGCCATCACCGCGGCCGCACCGGCGAACGTCCATGCCGTCCGCGATCGGGCGACGAGCTTCGCCGTACGGATCGGATCTTCCACGAAACGCTTGGAGGCCCAACCGAGGACGAGTGACACCGCGAGCAATGCGATCGCGACGACCGTGCCGATCTGGAAACCGAACGCATAGGGGAACAGCACGATGAGTGGCCAGTGCCAGAGGTATGCGCCGTACGACACGTCGCCGACGAACTGCACAGGGCGAAGCCGGAACAACGGCGCGGGACTGCCGCGCCGCGCGGGCGTGCCCGCCGCGATCACCGCCAGCGCACCCACGACGGGAAGCAGCGCCGTGAACGACGGGAAGGGCGTCGTGCCGGTGTACAGGATCATCGAGACGGCGATGAAGGCGAAGCCCAGCCACGAGACCACCGGTGCGAGCCGCTCCGGGATCGGCTCGGCGACCTTGCCGATGAGGAGAGCCAGCAGGGCTCCGAGACCGAACTCCCAGCCGCGCGTGAACGTCGAGAAGTACGCCACCGAAGGGTCGGCCGCGGTCTGCACGATCGACAGTGTCAGGCTCGCCACGACGACGAGGCCGAGCACAAGCGGGACCGCGGTCCGCGCTACGCGTCGCCAGCGGGTCGCAAGCACGAAGGCGAGGATGATCAGGAGCGGCCAGAGCAGATAGAACTGCTCTTCGACGCCGAGGCTCCAGAAGTGCTGGACCGGCGACTTCACGTTCGACAGCGCCATGTAGTCGACCGACTGCGCGGCCAGCGCCCAGTTCTCGACATACAGGACCGATGCGACGATCTCGCCGCCGAACTGGGCCCACCGCGACTCCGGCACGAAGGCCCACACACCCAACGCTGTCGCGGCGAGGACGAGGAGAGATCCCGGCAGCAGGCGTCGCACGCGTCGAGCCCAGAAACGCGAGAGCGAGATGTGGCCGGAGGCTGTGCGCTCACGGATCAGGTGGGCGGTGATGAGGAAGCCCGACACGACGAAGAAGACGTCGACGCCGACGTATCCGCCGGGCAGCCGCTGGGGCCACAGGTGGAACAGCAGCACGCCGAGTACCGCGACCGCCCGCAGCGCCTGGATCTCGGCGCGCACGACGGGAGCGGCCGATCGGGTGGAGGTCGACGGCTTCGCCGTCACGGGAGCAGAGGCCAAAAGAGAGTCCGGGTCGGGGAGGGCCGGTCGGGCGAGTGAAGGACACCGCGTTCGCCGGACGGCGGGAGAGAGTCAGTCCATGCTACAAACCCCGCGACGATGCCTGGTTCCGTCGCCGAGCCCGCACGCGGGCTGGTCCGACTCGCGCGATCGGTCAGCGGAGCCGGTAGATCGTCACCGAGTCGTTCTGGAAGACGGGGTCAGCGAACTCCCGGAGGCCCGGCGAGACCTCGGTCTCCCCGGACGTGGCGACGAGGTAGTCGAGGCCGCGTTCGGCCGCCTGCCGCATCGACTCGGCGGTGGGTGCCTCGAACAGGGACTGGTTGAACGTGAGGAGCTCGGCGTCATAAGGCGGGTGCACGGCGCCGACCGGGTAGGCGTTCGCCGACAGTCCGTCGTACGCCCAGCCCTCGATCAGCACCCGGCGGCCACCGAGGCCTGACACCCAGAAGACGCGGGCGTCGCAGTCGGCGGACTCGGCCCCGACGCAGTGGTCGTTCACGGCAAGCAGCGCATCCGGGGCCGTGTTGTGCGCGATCCACGAGGCCGCTTCATATTCGTCCCGCACGCGCGCATCCGCCGCCGCGTTCGCTCCGGCGGTGGTCCAGCCGAATCCTGCTGAGACGACGATCGTCCCCACGAGCGCCCCCAGCACAGCGACGCCGGCGAGCTTCGCGACCGGCCGTGTCCGCCTCGCGATGGCTGCGACGGTGAGCACGAGGCCTGCGGCGACCAAGGCCAGCGCGGTGACGGCGAGCGAATCGACGGTCGCGCCGCTCGTCGTCCACTCCGCCGGCCACAGCGCGACGACGGCGACCGCGGTCGCGGCTCCCACGAGCGCCGCGGCGACGGCCACAGTGCGCCGCCGGGTGTCGGTGCCGACGGCCGCCGTGATCCACCAGGCCCCCATGACCGCGCCGACAGGTGCCGCCGCCTGCACGAAGTACAGCTGGCTGTAGCCGGGATGCCCGATCAGAAGTCCGCCCGCGACCCCGGCCCCGCACACGCCCGACAGGCTCCAGGCCACACTGTCGGCCCGCAGCTCGCGCTGGAACAGCGGCGCGAGACCCAGCAATGGGCGCAGGACGATGATGCAGGCTGTCAGGATCACCGCGGCCGTCAGCCGCGCGCCGTCGAACATCCCGGGGATGATCAGGCCATCGCTGCTCAGGGCGTCCGCGGGCAGCCGTTCGCGCACGAATCCGGCGAGGGTGGCGAGCGCGAACAAGGACGGACGACTGCCGGTCTGACTGCCGGACGTCCACGACGCCGAGACGACATAGGCGGGCACGATCACCGCCAGGAGGAGACCGAAGGGCAGCCACCGCTGCCGCAGCACGACGGCGGCCACGAGGCCGACCACTCCGGCTGCGGCCAGCAGCGGGAGCACGGTGGGTTTGGCGCCCGCCCCCACCATCACGGACACGACGAGGAGGACGATCGGTCCCGCCGCGCGCGCGGGAGCGGCGCGGACGAGCGACGCCACTGCCGACAACGCCATCAGGAGGGGGACGTATGAGTAGATCTGCGTCGGCGAGATCGCGCGGAAGAGGTCCTGGTACGCGAGCTGCGACATCCACGGGGTCAGGATCACCGGGGCGGCCGTGATCAAGGCGGCGAGCGCGCCGGCGGTCCGGCGACCGGACAGATCGACGGCGAGGACGGCGACGATGCCGATCACGAGCAGCGTCAGTGCGACCGGCCACAGCCGGAGGACGAGCGCCGGCACGTCGACCCCCGACATCATCGACGTCAGGGCGATGTCGGCGTGGGTGAACCAGTGATAGCGGATGGGACCGCTCGTCGCGACCTGCGGCGTCTGCAGCGGGAAGGACCGCATGGCCTCCGAGGCGAGGCTCATGTGCCACAGCAGATCGGCGTAGTACGGCCGATCGCTGGGGGGATAGGGCGCGGATGCGAAGAACACGCGCTGAGTGAGCACCGTCGCCACCGCGGCGGCTGCGATCCCCACGGAGGCGAGAGGGCCGAGCGTGCCGGAGGGGCGGGCGAAGACGCGCCGCCTGACCGCGGGGACGACGATCAGCGCCCCCGCTGCCACTGGCCAGGCCCAGAGCCATTCGCGCAGCCCGAGCACGCTCGCCGCGGCCCAGACGGCTATCCCCGCGAGGACGGCTGTCGCGCTGCCGTAGACGACCTCCGCGAGCCAGCTGCGCTGCGGCCCGCGCAGGGCACGGTGCAGCACGAATCCCGGCGCGACGACGCCGAAGGCGAGGTAGCCGGCGTACCGCGCGAGGTCGAGCGCCGGGACGCCGGCCGCCACCATCGTCGCGGCCCAGACGGCCAGCACCAGCACGGGCACGACGGCCCCGGCGAGGGCACGGATGATGCCGTCGGCTCGGGTTCGACCGCCACCGGTGGTGCCGGCGTGAGCCGTATCAGCAGAGGGACGTGGCATGGCGACTTCCAGGACGCCCCGGGATCTTCGTGGCCGAGGCGCGTCCGCCAATGCTATTGGCTGCCGCGTGAAGTCCCCGGCGCAGAGCGACGAAGTCACCGAACTAGACTCATGCCGTGACCCTTGCCGCCGTCGGCGCCCCCGGATCGCCCCGGCGCTACCTGCATTCGCTGTGGCTGCTGTCGGCCCGTGACCTCAGGGTCCGGTACGCGACGAGTGCGCTCGGCTACCTCTGGTCGGTGCTCGACCCGCTCGTCATGACCGCGATCTACTGGTTCGTGTTCACGATGATCTTCCATCGAACGGTCGGCTACGAGCCATACATCGTCTTCCTCATCACGGCGCTGCTGCCGTGGGTCTGGTTCAACACATCGGTGTCGGACTTCACCCGGGCCTTCAGCAAGGATGCGCGCCTGGTCCGCTCCACCGCGATCCCGAGATCGATCTGGGTGAATCGCATCGTGCTGAGCAAGGGCGTCGAGTTCCTGTGCTCGTTGCCGGTGCTCGCCCTGTTCGTCGTCATCTCGCAGTTCACGACCGAGCCTGCACAGCTGAACTGGGGTCTCCTGTGGATCCCCGTCGCCATCGTCCTGCAGACCGTGCTGCTTGTCGGACTCGGGCTGCTGGTCGCGCCGCTGTGCGTGCTGTGGGGCGACCTGGAGCGCACCACCCGGCTCATCCTGCGCGCCCTGTTCTACGCCTCTCCCGTGATCTACGGCGTCGAGGACCTCCCCGGCGTGTTCGAGACGCTCGCGGCGTTCAACCCGCTCGCGGGCATCTTCGCCCTCTACCGCGTCGGGTTCTTCCCGGGGGAGTGGGATCCGTGGGTGATCGGTGTCGGCGCGGTCATGTCGCTGCTGATCCTCGCGCTCGGCGCGTTCGTATTCCGGCGGCTCGAGCGGCCCGTTCTGAAGGAGCTGTGATGACGACGGCCGACCTGGCGATCGAGGTCGAGGGCCTCGGCGTGCGATTCCGCCGCAACCGGCGCGGACGGCGCAGCATCAAGGATCTCTTCGCCGACTCCTCGCGCCGGTCGAAGCCGGGCGAATTCTGGGCGCTGCGCGACGTCAGCTTCGATGTGAGGCCGGGGGACTCCATCGGCGTCGTCGGGCGCAACGGCCAGGGAAAGTCGACGCTCCTGAAGCTCGTCGCCGGAGTGCTGCTGGCAGACGAGGGGCGCGTCACGGTCAACGGGGGCGTCGCCCCCCTCATCGAGATCACGGGCGGCTTCGTCGGCGACCTCACGGTGCGTGAGAACGTCCGGCTGATCGCGGGACTCCACGGTATGGGCAAGGCGGAGATCGCGCGCCGGTTCGACGGGATCATCGACTTCGCCGAACTCGGCGACTTCCTCGATACGCCGTACAAGCACCTCAGCAACGGCATGAAGGTGCGCCTGGCGTTCTCGGTCGTGTCGCAGCTCGAAGAGCCGGTCCTGCTCGTGGACGAGGTGCTGGCGGTGGGCGACAAGGCGTTCCGCGAGAAGTGCTACGCACGCATCGACGAGCTGCTGGCGGAAGGGCGCACGCTGTTCTTCGTGTCGCACAACGAGCGCGACCTGCGTCGGTTCTGCACGCGCGGGCTGTACCTCGACAAGCACCGCCTCGCGATGGACGCGCCGATCGGCGAGGTGCTGGACCGCTACAACGCCGACTATCCCGTCGGGGACTGATCACAGCGCCGGCGCAGCGCCACCACACTCAGGCGGCTGCGGCCGCAGCCTCCAGGGGCGGCATCGGCTGCCACGAGACGTCCTTCGCGATCTTGCGCCCGTCGCGGAGTCCGCGGAAGAGGTTCGAGGTGCCCCGCACGGTGCGCTCCACGAAGAGCAGCCGGATGAGCTCCTTGCCGAACGTCAGCGTCGTTCCCAGGCCGAACGGCACCGGGCGGTACACGCCGAGCGCGCGGTAGTACTTCTTGATGTATGCCCGGTTGCGCATGATGTAGTAGCGGTACGCGTTGCTGGACGCGTTCATGTGGCGGATGCCCATGTCCCACTGCTTGATCTCGCGGGTGCGGCGCAGGACGAACTCGTCGACGATGACCGACTGCGTCTTGCGCGAGGCGAGCCAGCCGTACATCTGGTCGTCCCAGTAGATGAAGAACCGCGGGTCGGGGAGGCCGATCTGCTGCACGATGTCGCGGTGGATGAACATGCCCTCGAAGCATCCCGAGTTCATGGGCTTGTAGCCGGACGCGTCGAACTCGGCCGGCGCGAAGGGGATCGGGATGCCGAGCGGCTCGGCCACGCGGTACTGCCAGTAGAACGCGCTGCCGTCGTAGTCGTACCGGCGTCCCTGGATGCTCTTGAAGCGGGGCGCCCACTTGCCCATCTTGGCGAGCCCGTCGGGGAGGACCTCGACGTCGTCGTCCATCAGCCAGATCCATTCGGAGCCGAGCTCGTACGCGACCCGCATGCCCTCGCTGAAGCCGCCCGAGCCGCCGGTGTTGGTCTCCATGCGGCGGTAGACGATCTCGGCCGGCGAGAGGGCGTCGCGGAACGACTCGACGACGTCGCCGGTGTCGTCCGTCGAGGCGTTGTCGATGATGACGATGCGGCCCGGCTTCGGGTCCATCTCGCCGATGCTCGTGAGCAGGCGCGTCAGCAGGTTCGACCGGTTGTAGGTGACGATGGCGATCGTCGCGGACTGGGGGTCGAACTGCGCGGCGGACGGAACAAGGCTCACGGGCTGATCTCCGGAAGAAGGGGCAGGCGCCGAGACGTCGGGCCGACCAGAAGCCTACCCTGCGGGGATCGGCTATCCCTGGGTGCGGGAGTCCCCCTGGGCGTGGGGGAGCCCTTGATCTTCGGCGGAGGCGGGGCCGCCGGCATCCACTCCGCTGTCGAGGCGTTCCCGCCACGACCGCGACTGTCCGGCGCGGACGGTGCACAGCACGAGCATGAGCCAGCCCAGGCCGGTGAGCGTGAAGCTCTCGAACATCGAGTCGATGAGCAGCGCGACGAGGACGAGCGGCGTCCAGGCGTACACGACGGAACGGCGCTCGCCGGCCACGAGCCACGACCGCGCGAGCGCGAGCGCGCCCAGTGCGATGAAGAGCACCAGGCCGACCCAGCCCAGCTGCAGTGTGACGTCGAAGAAGGCGTTGAGCCCCGTCGCGTGCTGCTCGCCGAGCAGAGCGTTGACCGCGTTGAAGGGGAATTCGTGCAGATCCCACGGACCGAACCATCCCCAGCCCTGCACGGGGCGGAAGCGTACGAGGTCGACCATCTGGTTCCACAGGTCGACGCGCATCGAGAAGTCCGAGCCCGCACCGAGGAGGGCGATGATGGGATGCCGCGCCGCATAGCCGACGAACACCCCGATGACCACGAGCGCGCCGAGCGAGAGCTGCAGCGCCGCACGCCGTTCGGGTGCCGCGTGCCGAACGAGGACGAGGGCCCCGACGGCGAGCCCGACGCCGAGGGCGAGGACGACCACCGTGGGGGAGTCGCTGAGCACCGCGAGCCCGCCGGCGAGCACCACCGAGGCGACCGAGACTCCGGGGCGCACGGACTGGGTGCGGTATTCGATGAGGAATGTGATGAGGGCGATGACCGCCACGAAGCCGAGCAGGTTCCGCGTGCCGAAGATGCCCTGGATGGGCCCGAACTCGGCGATGTCGCCCTGCACCCCGAGGAACGTGAACGGGATGTCGAGCAGGATGCCGGACAGCACCTCGACGACCAGCGACGCCGCCAGCAGCACGCGCAGCACATCGCCCAGGGCACGCACCGTCTGCAGCGTGTCGCGCACGTGCCCGATCACGACGGCGAGGAACGCGACACCCAGGAGCGACACCCAGCTCCAGAACGACTTGCCGAAGTCGCTGCTCCAGAAGACGCTCGCGAACGCCCAGCCGATGAACACGATCACGCTGGTCGGCACGAGGCGCAGGAGCGAGATCTCGCGGCGCCGCACGACCATGACGGCGATCCCGAGGAGGCACAGCGACGCGATGATCGTGACGTAGGTGACGTGGCCCGCGATCCGTTCGATGGCGAACGCCGAGAAGACCGCGCTGAAGACGGTGAGCGTGTACGCACGGGCGAAGGATGCCGATCCCAGCAGGGTGCTGAACCAGCCGGCCCCGGCGTGCGGCGTGTCGGTCACGCGCCGCGTCCCGCCTGCCGCGGCGGGAGCGGAGCCTCACCGACGGCGGCCGGGTCCGGGGTGTCGGCGCCGACGGCTTCGCCGCGCTCGATCGCGGCGCTCTGTTCGGCGGGCCCGACCCCCACGTGCGGCGACTGCTTGATCTTGGCGCCGAACAGGGCGACCAGCATCCAGCCCCACAGCAGCAGCGGGCCCGACTCGGCGAGGCCCTGCACGAGGAGGATCGCGCCGACGAGGGTGGGCAGCAGCGTCAAGGGCGAGTAGGGGCGGTCGGCGCGCTGGTCCCAGCGCGGCCGATCGACGGCGAAGAACCACGACCGCCACACGAATGCCAGGTAGACCAGCGCGAGCAGCACGACGCCGATGATCCCGAGCTGCATCGAGACGTCGATCCACATGTTGTGGGCCTGCATCACGAGCACACCGTGGTCGGTGATGTGGACGTCGAAGGCGGGGTCGGCCGTCATCCAGGGGGTGGCGAACCCCCATCCCACCCACGGGCGCTCGGAGGCGCGCGCGAGCACCTGCTCCCAGATGCCCTCCCGACCGGTGAGGTCGGCACTGCGGCCGAGCGCGGTGAAGATGGCGTCGCGCAGCAGCCACAGCGCGACGGCCCCGCCCACGCCGACGAGCGCGTACGCGACGTAGTACTTGGTGCGCCCTCCCGGCTTCTCGGCTCGGCGCATGAGCAGCACCGTGATCAGCACGACGACGACGGCCGCCGCGGCGACGTACGCGGTGGCGGACGAGGAGCGCACGAACAGGTAGGCAGACAGCACGATCCAGCCCCACAGCAGCACCCGCCGGGGTGCGCCGGAGGCGAGCCGGATCGCGAACACGATGATGGCGAGCAGCGCGACCGGGCCGAGCAGGTTGGCGTTGCCCATGATTCCCTGCAGGCGTCCGCCGTCGAAGAGGTTGTCGCGGGACCAGTACTCGATGGGGTCGTCGGCCTTGCCCACGACGAAGCCGGGGAGGATCGGCTGCCCGACGACGACCGACACCCACAGCTCGAACAGCAGCGACAGCGCCATCACCCACTTGAGGGCGGACGCGATCGCCCGCACGAGCTCGCGCCACGTGAGCACGCTGCCGATGAAGAGGGCCTGGGTGGTCGTGATGTACAGCAGCAGCAGCGTGATCGCCGTCGTCTGCGGCCACGCGGACCACAGCAGCGACAGGGTCGCCCACGCGACGTAGCCGAGCGCGAACCAGGGGAGGCGACGGTACTGCACGGGCGGTCGCAGCGTGATCCACAGGATGACGGTGAGCACGCCGCCGCCGATCGTGACGACGGCGGTCGCGAGTTCGCCGAACGCGTTGATCCATGCGGTGCCCGAGAAGGCCATGAACAGGACGAAGATGCACCACGCGCGCAGCATGAGGTGGCCCGTCTTCTCACGGATCGGCGGGCTCGGCGGAGCCGACGCCGGGTGCTTCGAGTAGACGGCCATCGCACTCAGGGTACCGCGACGACCCTGCGCGCGACCTGGCGTCTGCGCGGGCCCCGGCGCGCCATCCGGCAGAGGTGCGCGAGGACCCGTCGGTAGGCTGGCCCGATGCTGATCCCCCTGGCGAACGACCCCCGCGACTACGCGTGGGGATCCACCACGCTCATCGCCGAGCTGGAGGGCCGCGCGCCGTCCGGCCGCGCCGAGGCGGAGGTGTGGTTCGGGGATCACCCGGGAGACCCTGCGGTCACGCCGGACGGCCGCACGCTGGACGCGTGGATCGCCGCGGAGGGCCGGGATGCCGGCATCCCGGCCCCTCTGCCCTACCTGCTGAAGCTGCTGGCCGCGGCATCCGCGCTGTCGATCCAGGCGCACCCGTCCAAGGCACAGGCCGAAGCGGGGTTCGCCCGTGAGGAGGCCGCGGGCCTGGCGCGCGACGCCGCAGACCGCACCTACCGCGACGACAACCACAAGCCGGAGCTCATCGTGGCGCTGAGCGACGAGTTCCGCGCGCTCGCCGGGCTGCGCGACCTCGACGCGTCGCGCCGGCTCATCGCCGGACTGGGCGATGGCGCCGCGCCGCTGGCGGATCGCCTGGCGGGCGATGCTGCCTCTCTCTCGGCGGTGATCGGCTGGCTGCTGTCGGACGGCGATGACGTCGCGCGCGACGTCATCGCCGCGGCCGTGTCGGGAGAGTCCGACGAGTTCGCCGCCGAGCTCGAGCTCGTCCGCACGCTGGAGGCGGTGTTCCCGGGCGATCCGGGCATCGTCGTCGCGCTGCTCATGAACCTCGTGACGCTGCGACGCGGCGAGGGGCTGTTCGTGCCGGCCGGCGTGCTGCACGCGTACCTGGAAGGGCTCGGCGTCGAGCTGATGGCGGCGAGCGACAACGTGCTGCGCGGCGGGCTCACGCCCAAGCACGTGGACGCGACCGAGCTCGTGAGCGTGCTCGACCCCGAGCCCGGCCTGCCGCCGGTGATCCGTCCGCGCGACCTCGGCGACGGCGTCCGCGCCTATGACGTGCCGATCGCGGACTTCGCTCTGTACGCCGTGACGCCCGCTGCCGCCGGGGCGACCGTGCCGCTCGACGGTCCGGCGATCGCGCTGGCGACCTCCGGTGCGCCTGTCGTCGCGGGCGCGGCATCCCGGGTCGAGGCCGGACTCGTGCCGGGCGGTGCCGTCCTCGTCACGCCCGACGAGGGAAGCGTGCTGGTGGCCGGCAGCGGAGAGGTCTTCATCGCCCAGCCGGGCCGCTGACGACCGTCGGCGGCTCGAACCCCCGGACTGTTATCACAGTGCGACACGCCGTCGGCGCGTCGTGAAGGTTCAAGAGCCGGTTGAGGATTTAGTATCTGCGACTTGACCTCGGTGAACTACACGGGTGTAATTATCCGTACACGCACCAGCGTGGAGCAGGATCACGGGGGTGAGAACGACATGACGGCTTCGCAATTCCGTTCCGGCGTTCCCGACGACTGGTTCGTCGATCCGGTTCAACTGGGGGTACCGGGGGTTCGCCGCAATATCGATGCGGAAGAAGACAAACCGCTCGCCTGGCAGACCGATGCATTGTGTTCGCAGACCGACCCGGAGGCGTTCTTCCCCGAGAAGGGCGGCTCCACGCGAGATGCGAAGCGCATCTGCGGGTCGTGCGATGTCCGGGGCGAATGCCTCGAATACGCGCTGCAGAACGACGAGCGATTCGGCATCTGGGGTGGCCTCAGCGAACGCGAGCGGCGCAAGCTCAAGCGCCGCGCGAGCTGAACAGCGCCGGTCGGCCGGACTCCTCCGGCCGACCCGGCGCGTTCGTCGCCCCCGGCGCGTTCAACAGGGGTGACGGACGTGCGCGCCTAGGCTGACCAGGACATGCCCGCTCGAGTTCACGCCCTCCTCGTCGTGCGTCCCGACGGTCGCACCCCGGCCGCGTTCCACCTGCGGCGCACGCTCGCCGCGCTCGACGACCAGGCGCGTCCCGTCGACGCGCTGACGATCGTCGTGTGCGGCGGCGACGACCACCTCCAGGAGATCGTCGCCGCCTCCTCCGCGACATCCGTGGTGACGGCACCCGCTTCCACGAGCTATGCCACGGCCGCCGCACTCGGGTTCGACGGTGCCGACGACGGCGCCGACGCCCGGTGGCTCCTGGCTCAGGACACCGCCCCCGAACCCGACGCGCTCGCGCAGCTGATCGGCGCCCTCGAGCTGTCGCCGTCCGTCGCCTTCGTGGCGCCGAAGCTCGTGCGCTGGGACGACCGCGCCGACATCGTCTCGCTCGGCGTCAGCATGACGCGGTTCGGACGGAGCATCGGCCTCGCCGACGGCGAGCTCGACCAGGGGCAGCACGACGCGCACGAGGACGTGCTCGGGGCCGACGTGCGCGGCATCCTGATCCGCACCGACGCCTGGGACTCGCTCGGCGGACTCGACGCCGGCCTCGCGGGTGCCGACGAAGGACTGGACCTCGGGGTGCGGGCCCGGCTCGCCGGCGCTCGTGTCTCGCTCGTCCCGGGAGCACGCGTCGCCGTCGCCGGAGACGGCGTCGCCGGCATCCCCATCCCGCTGACGGCACAGCGCCGCCGCCGCGCCGAATACGCCGAACGCGTCGCCCATCTGCATCGCCGGCTCGTCTACGCGCCCGCGTTCGCGGTGCCCGTGCACTGGCTGTCGCTGCTTCCTCTCGCGCTGTGGCGCACCGTCGTCGACCTCGTCCGCAAGCAGCCAGGGCGCATCCCGTCGGAGTGGGCGGCGGCCGCCGTCGTGCTCGTCGCGATCGCCCCGGTGTGGCGGGCCCGTCGACGCCTGGCGAGGACGAAGGGCGACCACGACGGCACGGGATCGTGGGCGCAGATCGCGCCCCTGCGCACGACCCGTGCCGAACTGCGTGAGCGTCTGGACGACGACCCCGAGGTCGCGCTCGGCGGTGTGCGACGCCGCGACCTGCGCTTCTTCTCGGGCGGCGGAGCGTGGCTCGTGCTGGCTGCGCTGGCGGCCTCGATCGCGGCCTTCCCCGCGCTGCTGGCCTGGCCGGTGCTCGGCGGCGGCGCCCTGCAGCCGCTGGCCACCACCGTCGGTCAGCTGTGGAACGACGCGACCTACGGGCAGCGCATCCTCGGGCTCGACACAGTCGGACCGGCCGACCCGTTCGCGGCCGTCGTCGCGGTGATCGGTTCGCTCTCGCCGTGGGCGCCCTCGCGCGCCCTTGTGCTGCTGTGGGTCGTCGCGCTGCCCCTCGCGGCGCTCGGCGGATGGTTCGCCGCGACACGCGTGACCGAGCGCTCGGGGCTGCGCATGCTGGGCGGTGCCGTGTGGGCGCTGTCGCCGACGCTCCTCGTGGCGCTCACTCAGGGCCGCCCGACCGGCGTCATCCTGCATCTGCTGCTGCCCTGGCTGTTCTTCGCCGGGTCGGTCGCGCACCGCTCGTGGGCGGGCGCCGGCGCCGCCTCGATCCTCCTCGCCGGAGTGCTCGCCACGGCGCCATCGCTCGCGCCGGCGCTGGCCGTGGTGTGGGTGGGCATGATCGTGCTCGCGATCGTCGTACGGTCGGGCCGAGGAGTGACTCGCCTGATCTGGCTGGTCGTGCCGTCGCTCGTGCTCGCCGTGCCGCTCGTGTGGAACGCGCTCGCGAACGCGCGGGTGTGGGGACTCCTCGCCGATCCCGGCGTGCCGTGGGCGGGACCGCAGGTCGCGGCCGACGCCGCGGGACGCGCGCTGCTGGCCGCCGGCATCCCGACCTCCGACCTGGCGGGCTGGACGACTCTGCTGCCGGACGGGCCGACCTGGTGGGTGCCGCTGCTGAGCGTGCCGCTCGCGCTCCTCGCCCTGCTCGCCCCGCTGACCCAGCGCTGGGCCGTCGGCACCGTGCTGCTCGCCGTGACGGCGCTCGGCCTCGGCACCGCGTTCGCGGCCGTCGGCTTCTCGGTGGCCTTCACGCAGTCGGTGTCGGTGCCGCTCTGGCCGGGCACCGGCCTGAGTCTCGCGTGGCTCGGTGCGCTCGGCGGCGCGCTGGTGTCTCTCGACGCCGGGCTGGCGCCCCGTGTCGCGTTCGTGCGGGGCGTGGCTGCGGCGCTCGTCCTCGCCGGTGCGGTGACGCTCGCGATGCCGTCGCTCACCGCTTTCACCCGGGGCGCCGCGACCATCGCGAACGGGCCCGCGAGCACCCTGCCCGCATTCGTGGCCGCCGAAGGGCGCGAGAGCCCCGATGTCGGCACGATCGTGCTCACGCCTCAGCCCGACGCCGGCGTGGCCGCGCAGATCGTGTGGGGCGGAAGCGAGACCCTCGGTGGCCAGACGACACTGCAGTCCACCCGCACGCACCCGACGCCGCAGGACGAGCAGGTCGCCGCGCTGGCCGCCGATCTCGTCACGCCGTCCGCCGACGACATCGTGGCCGAACTCGCCCGCGAGGGCATCGGCTTCATCCTGCTCGCGCCCGCCGCCGCGCCGGAGTCCGACGCGGCTCGCACGGTGCGGCTGTCGGCCACCACGGCGCTGAGCCAGCGAGACACGCTCGTCGTCGTGGGCGACACGGCCAAGGGCGAGCTGTGGCGCGTGGTCGACGAGGTCGCCCCGAGGTCGGACGAGTCAGCGTCGGAGATCGTGACGGGGCGATGGATCGGATTCGCGCAGATCGCCGTGTTCGGCATCGCGCTGCTGCTCGCCGTGCCCACCGCCGCGACCCGACGGGCGGCCCGACGCACGCCGCGCATCGTGGGACCCCACTGGCAGGAGGGCCGATGAGCGACCGCCGTGTGTTCCGCTGGGCGACCACCAGCGCCCGCCTGCTGATCGGCACCGCCGTGTCGGTCGGCGCCGTCGTCGCGGTCGTCACCGCCGTCTCCGTGCCGTGGCCGACCCTCGTCCGCGAGCCGGTGCGGATCGCGGCGACGCCGGCGCCCGCCGCGTCCGTCATCACGTGCGACGGCGGGCTGCTGTCGATCGGGCGCAACTCCGAGGATGCCTCGTCGCTCGCGCTCGCCGCGCGGCAGACGGTGCTCACGGGCGTGCAGGAGGGGGCCGCCGACGCGCAGCAGCAGACCTTGCGCAACGACGCCGTCGGCGAGGGGCCGCTGAGCTTCACCGCGCCGCCCGAGGACGGCGCGGCCGTCGACGTCGCGGCTGCGGGGGCTGCGACCGCGCGCGCGGACGACCTCGCAGGCTTCGCGGCGTCGGCCTGCCGCCCCCCGCTGCTGGAGTCCTGGCTCGTCGGCGGATCCGGCGCGACCGGCGCGGCGGACCTCGTGCTGCTGTCGAACCCCGGCACGGTCGCCGCGACCGTGCAGCTCACGGTGTACGGGGTCGCGGGTGCGCAGACCCCGCCCGGCGGCGCCGACCTCGTGGTGGCGCCCGGCACGCAGCGCGTGGTGCCGCTCGCGGGCATCGCCCTCGGCGAGGAGAACCCCGTCGTGCGCGTCTCTGCGGTCGGGGCGCCCGTCCACGCGTCGCTGCAGGCGAGCATCACCCGGACCCTCACTCCTGGCGGCGTCGATCAGGTGGCCCCCATCGCCGCGCCCGCGGCAATGCAGGTCATCGCGGGGGTCGCCGTCACGCGCGCGCCCGCCCAGGACGGCTCCGAGGGTGCCACGATGCTCCGGATGCTGTCGCCGTCGGTCGCGACCACGGCCCGCGTGACCGTGACCGCCGCCGGCCGCACCGAGCCCGCCCGTGCCGCGCAGGACGTCACGCTCGAAGCGGGTCAGCCGCTGGAGCTGGAGCTCGACGGCCTGGCCGCGGGCTCGTACACCGTGACGGTCGAGGCGCAGACGCCCGTCGTCGCCGCCGTGTGGCAGACCACGGGGTTCGACGAGGGCGACGACTTCGCCTGGTACACGCCGTCGCCGGAGGTGGCGGCATCCACGCTGTTCGTCACACCCGGCGGACCCGTCCCGACGCTCACCGTCGTGAATCCCGGCACCGAACCGGCGGACGTGAACGTCGCGGCCCAGGGCGGCGGGTTCCAGGTCGACCTCACCGTGCCTGCGGGCGGATCGACGACGGTGAGGCTCTCACCGCGCAAGGTCTATGTGATCGACCCCGCCGACCCGGTGCGCGCAGGGCTGTCGCTCACCGGCGACGGCGCGCTCGCCGGCATCCCGGTGTGGCCCGCGGACGTCGCGGCGCACGAGATCGTCGTCTACCCGTAGCGGCGTGACGGCGGACGCGTCAGAAGTAGCGGAAGCGCTCGGGACCGAGGTCCCACGGGTCGCGATCGAGGTACTCGGCCGCGGCGCGGAACACGGATCCCTCGACGAGCATGCGGTGGTGCAGCTCGTCGTCGCGGTGCAGGTGGCTCAGGCGCTCGATCGGCAGCCGGTAGAGGATGATGCGGCGCTCGTCGCGCAGCACCGTCCAGCGCGGGATGCCGTCGTCGTCGGTCGCGGCCGGCATGTCGGCCACCTCGAACCGCACGTCGCGCAGCTCGGACCATGCCGAGCGCAGGAACTCCGCGGCCGTGCCGACGGACAGGTCGAAGCGGTCGACGCGGGTGTCGAGCGGGGGGAGGGGCGGCCGGACGACCGAGCTGCGGCCTTCGCGGCCGTGGCGGCCGTGCCGCGCGGGGCGGCGCACCGCCGCGCGTTCGCTGGTCCGGGTCCGACGCCACGCCATGCGTCCATCCTAGGCCGGGAGGTGGCCGGACGGCCGTGTCGCGGGCGGAAGCGGGCGGCGCGGCGCGCGGCCCCTGTCGCCGGTTCGCGGTAGCGTCACCGTGATGCGCCAGAGAGTCTGCTCCAAGGTCGGCTGCGCCCGTGAGGCGGTGTCGACCCTCACGTACGACTACGCCGACCAGATGGCGGCCATCGGGCCGCTCGGAGCGGCGGGCGACCCGCACGCACACGACCTGTGCGCGCAGCACACCGAGCGGCTGTCGGTGCCCCGCGGCTGGGTGGTCGTGCGCCACGAGACGCTGCGCACCTGACACCCCGACGCCCTGCCACCGCGACGCCGGGACACGGGGCTCCGCCGTGAACGCGGGCATGGGACAATGGGCGGATGTCGACCCACACCGCCGTCGCCGCGCCCGCATCCGCCTCGGTCTCCGAGCCCGTCGAGGGGTTCGAGTACGAGGTCGCCGACCTCTCGCTCGCCGAAGCCGGACGCCATCAGCTGCGCCTCGCCGAGAACGAGATGCCCGGGCTCATGGCGCTGCGCGAGGAGTTCGGCGCGTCGCAGCCGCTGAAGGGCGCGCGCATCGCCGGATCGCTGCACATGACGGTGCAGACCGCGGTGCTCATCGAGACGCTCGTCGCGCTCGGCGCGCAGGTCCGCTGGGCCAGCTGCAACATCTTCTCGACGCAGGACGAGGCCGCCGCAGCCGTTGTCGTCGGCCCGACCGGCACGGTCGATGCGCCGGCCGGCGTGCCGGTGTTCGCGTGGAAGGGCGAGACGCTGGAGGAGTACTGGCGCCTCGCAGACCGCATCTTCGACTGGACGGCGGAGGGCTTCGACGGCCCGAACATGATCCTCGACGACGGCGGTGACGCGACCCTGCTCGTCCACAAGGGCGTCGAGTTCGAGAAGGCGGGTGCCGTCCCGGACGCCACGGCGGACGACTCCGCGGAGTACCGCATCGTGCTCGACACGCTGCGCGCGAGCCTGGCGCGCGACCCTCAGCGCTTCACCCGCATGGCCGCCGACCTCCTCGGCGTGACCGAGGAGACCACGACCGGCGTGCACCGCCTGTACGAGCTCGCGGCGGCCGGCGAGCTGCTGTTCCCGGCGATCAACGTCAACGACTCGGTCACCAAGTCCAAGTTCGACAACAAGTACGGCATCCGTCACTCGCTGCCCGACGGCATCAACCGCGCGACCGACGTCCTGATGGGCGGCAAGGTCGCGTTCGTGTGCGGCTACGGCGACGTCGGCAAGGGCGCGGCAGAAGCCCTGCGCGGCCAGGGTGCCCGCGTGATCGTCAGCGAGGTCGACCCGATCTGCGCGCTGCAGGCCGCGATGGACGGCTACCAGGTCGCGCGTCTGGACGACGTCGCGGGACTCGTCGACATCGTGATCACGGGCACCGGCAACAAGGACGTCGTGACGGTCGACGACCTGCTCAAGCTCAAGCACCTCGCGATCGTCGGCAACGTCGGCCACTTCGACAACGAGATCGACATGGCGGGTCTGGAGTCGCTCGAGGGCGTCGAGAAGATCGAGATCAAGCCGCAGGTGCACGAATGGCGCCTGCCGACGGGTCGCAGCGTGCTCGTCCTCAGCGAAGGCCGGCTGCTGAACCTCGGCAACGCGACGGGGCACCCGTCGTTCGTGATGAGCGCCTCGTTCACCAACCAGGTGCTCGCGCAGATCGAGCTGTACACGAAGCGCGACGAGTACCCGACCGCGGTATACGTGCTCCCCAAGCACCTCGACGAGAAGGTCGCCCGCCTGCACCTCGATGCGCTCGGCGTGCAGCTGACGACGCTGTCGGACGATCAGGCCGCCTACATCGGCGTCCCGGTCGAGGGGCCGTACAAGCTCGACCACTACCGGTACTGACCCGGCGGCGCGTCAGCGCTCCGGGAAGCCGCGCGGCGGCGCCGACACCGGCGCCGTCAGTGCGTCCGCGCGTGCGGTCTCGAGCTGCAGCGCGCGCAGCTCGCGTCCGCGGCGCAGCGCGACGACGCCGATGAGGAACGTCTCGGGGTCGACGGCCGGCACCGGCGACACGTACTCGGCCGTCTCGCGGGCGAGGGATGCCGCCGTCCGGGCGCGTGCCGTCGGCTCCATGCTCGTCGCCGCGCGGGCGAACTGCGCCAGACGGCGGGAGAGCGGCTCGGGCAGCCGTGCGACATCGGCGACCCCCGCCCACTCCGCGAGCGCGGGCGGGATGCCCAGACCCGTGTCGGGCAGCCGCGGCGTGCGGGTGCGCTCGGAGTAGGTGCCTGCCAGCAGATCGCCCAGGCGCTGCGAGCGCGGCGTGAACGCGCCGACGAGTGCCGCGATCGCGCCCAGGGTGAACCACAGCTCGAAGACCCCCGTGAGCGCGCGGATGAACGCCTGCCGGAATCCGGCGGCACCGCCGTCGCTGCGCACGATGCGGGCACCGACGGCCAGGCGACCGAGGCTGCGGCCGTGGCTCGCGGTCTCGACGACGGTCGGGATGACGACCATGACGAGCACGAGCATGACGATCGTGAGGATCGGGACGACGGCGCCGTCGAGCGCCCCGTTCGTCACCAGCCAGCCGGCACCCAGCGCGAACAGCAGCAGGGCGCCGAAGCCGAGCAGCATGTCGATGATCACGCCGAGCGCGCGCAGGAAGAAGCCGACCGGCTGCACGTCCAGAGCGACCGCCTCGCCCGTCAGCACCTCGTCCTGGTGGATGTCGACGATGGCGGGACGCTCGGCGGGCATGGCTACAGTAAAGCGCATGGACCTCGACGCCCTCACGGCCGCCCGCCGCGAGGAGTGGGCGCGCCTGGATGCGCTCAGCAGGACCCGCCGGCTGTCAGGCTCCGAGGTCGATGAGCTGGTCACCCGCTACCGTGCGGCATCCGCCGATCTCGCCGATGCGAAGACATCGGCCGGTCGGAGCGCGCAGAGCGACCACATCTCGACGATGCTGGCGCGCGCCCGGCTGCGACTGACCGGCACCCCCGACAACGTGATGCGGCAGATCCCGCGGTTCTTCGCGCTGCAGCTGCCGGCGGCGCTGTACCGGGTCCGATGGACGACCCTCGCGATCGCGGTCGGCTTCGTCATCGTCGTCACGACGGTCGCGCTGTGGGTGTCGGGCGACCCTGCGCTGGTGGCGAGCCTCGGCAGTCGCGCACAGCTGCAGGACTATGCCGAGAACCGGTTCACGGACTACTACAGCGAGAACCCCGCGGCCGTGTTCGCCGGCACGGTCTGGACCAACAACGCGTGGATCGCGGCGCAGTGCGTGCTGTTCGGCATCACCGGGATCTGGCCGCTCATGGTGCTCGTGCAGAACGCCGTCGGCGTCGGCACGGCTGCCGCCGTCCTCGCCGCGTTCGACCGTGCGGACGTGTTCGTGCTGTTCATCCTCCCGCACGGGCTGCTCGAGCTCACCAGCATCTTCGTGGCGGGCGCGGCGGGCCTCCACATCTTCTGGGCGTGGGTCGCTCCCGGTCCGCGCTCGCGCGGTGCCGCGCTCGCCGCGGCCGGGCGCTCCCTCGCCACGATCGCGATCGGCCTGGTCATCGCGCTCGGCGTCTCGGGGCTCATCGAGGGGTTCGTGACGCGACAGCCGTGGCCGTGGCCGGTGAAGATCGGCATCGGCGCTGCCGCCCTGGCGCTCTTCCTCGTGTACATGCTGGTGGTCGGCCGCCGCGCGGCGCGCGCCGGCGAGACCGGCGATCTCACCGAGTTCGAGGCGGGCACGCCCACTCTCGTCGCGGGCTGACCGCCCGGATTCGGGATGCCGCGGCGTGTTGTTTTGAGTTCATCAAAAGAACGCTAGGCTCGGGGCATGGACACGCACCACCACGTCGACACGCCCGTCGACACCGCCGCGCGGCTGCGCGAGGCGGGGCTGCGCGTCACGGACTCCCGCCGCGCCGTGCTCGACGCGCTCGTCGGGCGGCCGCACGCGAGCGCTGACGAGCTGCTCGCGGTCGTGGCCCTCACCATCCCCGGCACGAGCATGCAGTCCATGTACAACGTGCTGGGCGACTTCGTCGACGCCGGGCTGGTGCGCCGCATCGAGCCCGCCGGGCGTCCCGGGCTCTTCGAGCTGCGCGTCGGCGACAACCATCACCACCTCGTGTGCTCCCGCTGCGGAGCCGTCCAGGACGTGGACTGCGTCGTGGGGGAGGCGCCCTGCCTGACCCCGTCCGACACCCACGGCTACGCCGTGCAGACCGCCGAGGTCACGTTCTGGGGCCTGTGCCCCGCATGCGCCGCGGTCGCCGAGGCCCAGCCCGCCTAGCCTCGCCCGCCCACCCCGACCGGAGCCCTGCTCCGGGCGGTGATCGGTGCTGCCCGCCGCGCGTGCGGTGCGGCATCCCGACCCCTCGTCCACCCCCCAGAAACCGCCGATCAGGAAGGAACACCATGACCGATCACGTCGAACTGGCCACCGGAGCCGGAGGCGCCATCCGCGCGACCGAGCCCGACCACGCCGTCACCGTCACCGACACCCCCGAGGCTGCCGGCTGCCCGGTCGTTCACGGCGCGCAGCCGCACCCGACGGCGGGCTCCGCCAACCGCGTGTGGTGGCCGAACCGGCTGAACCTGAAGGTGCTGGCGAAGAACCCCGCCGTCGCGAACCCGCTCGGCGAAGGCTTCGACTACAAGACCGCGTTCGAGGCGCTCGACCTGGCCGCGGTCAAGCACGACATCGCGGAGACCCTCACCACGTCGCAGGACTGGTGGCCCGCCGACTTCGGCCACTACGGCCCGCTCGTCGTGCGCATGGCGTGGCACTCGGCCGGCACCTACCGCGTCACCGACGGGCGCGGCGGCGGCGGAGCGGGGCAGCAGCGGTTCGCTCCGCTGAACAGCTGGCCCGACAACGTCAACCTCGACAAGGCGCGCCGACTGCTGTGGCCGGTCAAGAAGAAGTACGGCCAGTCGCTGTCGTGGGCGGACCTCATGATCCTCGCCGGCAACGTGGCGCTCGAGTCGATGGGGTTCAAGACCTTCGGCTTCGCGGGCGGCCGTGCCGACGTGTGGGAGCCGGACGACGACGTGTACTGGGGCCCTGAGACGACGTGGCTCGCCGACGAGCGCTACTCCGGCGACCGCGAGCTCCAGAAGCCGCTCGCGGCGGTGCAGATGGGCCTCATCTACGTCAACCCCGAGGGGCCGAACGGCGACCCCGACCCGCTGCTGGCCGCCCACGACATCCGCGAGACGTTCTCGCGCATGGCGATGAACGACGAGGAGACCGTGGCCCTCATCGCGGGCGGTCACACGTTCGGCAAGACGCACGGCGCGGCATCCGACGCACACGTCGGAGACGACCCCGAGGCCGCGGGACTGGAGCAGCAGGGACTCGGCTGGTCGAGCTCGCACGCCTCGGGCAAGGGCGACGACACCATCACGTCGGGCCTCGAGGTGACGTGGACGTACCACCCGACCCGCTGGGACGACGAGTTCTTCCACATCCTGTTCGCGTACGAGTGGGAGCTGTTCCAGAGTCCCGCGGGGGCGCACCAGTGGCGTCCGAAGAACGGCGGCGGCGCCGAGATGGTCCCCCTCGCGCACTCGGACGGGCGTCGCGAGCCGCGCATGCTCACGACCGATCTGGCGCTGCGCTTCGACCCGGTCTACGGGCCGATCTCGAAGAGGTTCGCCGAGGACCCCGACGCGTTCGCCGACGCGTTCGCGCGCGCCTGGTTCAAGCTCACGCACCGCGACATGGGCCCCATCGACCGCTACCTCGGCAGCGAGGTGCCGGCCGAGCCGCTCATCTGGCAGGACCGCGTGCCCGCGGTCGACCACGAGCTGATCGACGCGGCCGACGCGGCGGCGCTCAAGGCGCAGATCCTCGGCACCGGCCTCACGGTGTCGGAGCTCGTGGCCACCACGTGGGCCGCAGCCTCGTCGTTCCGCGGCAGCGACAAGCGCGGCGGCGTCAACGGCGCGCGCATCCGGCTCGCGCCGCAGAAGGACTGGGCGGTCAACAACCCGCCGCAGCTGGCCAAGGTGCTGGGTGAGCTCGAGGGCGTGCAGGCGTCGTTCAACGACGGTCGCACCGACGGCAAGCAGGTGTCGCTGGCCGACCTCATCGTGCTCGCAGGCAACGCGGCGGTCGAGCAGGCCGCCAGGGATGCCGGCATCGACGTCGAGGTGCCGTTCCACGCGGGCCGCACCGACGCTTCGGCCGAGCAGACCGATGCCGCCTCGTTCGCCTACCTGGAGCCGGTGGCCGACGGCTTCCGCAACTACTACGGTCCGCTCGCGGAGCTCCCGGCCGAGTACCTGATCGTCGACAAGGCGAACCTGCTGACGCTGTCGGCGCCCGAGATGACGGTCCTCGTCGGCGGCCTGCGCGCCCTCGGCGCGAACTGGGACGGCTCCCGCCACGGTGTCTTCACCGAGCGGGTGGGCGTGCTGTCGAACGACGTTTTCGTGAACCTCCTCGACCTCGGCACCACCTGGAAGCCCGTCGACCCGGGCTCGCACGCGTTCCGCGGCACGAAGGACGGCTCGGGCGCGACGGTCGGCATCGGCACGCGCGCCGACCTGCTGTTCGGCTCGAACTCCGAGCTGCGCGCGCTCGCCGAGGTGTACGCCTCCGACGACGCCACCGAGAAGTTCGTGCGCGACTTCGCCGCCGCGTGGGGCAAGGTGACCGAGCTCGACCGGTTCGACCTGGCCTGAGTCGCGGCACCCCTCGTGAACGACGAACGGCCCGCCCCGATGAGGGGCGGGCCGTTCGACGTCCGGCGCGGGAGCTTCAGTTACCCTCGGGGACTGCCTGCGCCGCTCCGACCCGGGGCTCGAAGAGGGCACGGTAGGCGATGCCGGCCAGCAGTGCGCCCACGATGGGGAACACGATGAACACCCACAGCTGCGCCAGCGCCTCGGGCCCGCCGTAGATCGCGGTCGCGATCGAGCGCGCGGGGTTGACGGACGTGTTGTCGATGGGGATGGTCACGAGGTGGATGAGCGTCAGCGCCAGGCCGATCGCGATGCCCGCCAGCGCGGGGTTGCCGCGCGTGGGGTGGGTGACGCCGAGGATCACCAGCACGAACAGCGCCGTGAAGACGACCTCGGAGACGATCGCGCCGCCGATGCCGAACCCGGCGGGGGAGAGGTCGTCCCAGCCGTTGCTGGCGAAACCGGCGTCCTGCGCCGCCGCGAGCCACGAGTCGGGTCCGTACAGGCCGATCAGCACGATGACAGTCGTGGCCACGGCGCCGCCGATGACCTGGGCGACGATGTAGCCGATCGTCTTGGACCAGGGGAACCGTCCTGCGGCCGCGAGGCCGAGCGTGACGGCGGGGTTGAAGTGCCCGCCCGAGATCGGACCGAAGGCGTAGACGCCCGCGATGACCGCGAGCCCCACCGCGAGGGCGACCCCGAGGAAGCCGACGCCCTTGTTCGCGGCGTCCGTGCCCTCGCCGAACCCGGCGGCGAACAATGCCGTGCCGATCACCCCGATCACCAGCAGGAAGGTGCCGAGCGCCTCGGCGACGAGCGCCGTTGCGGTGGACGGCGTGGTCTGCGAATCGCTCATACGGCGCTCCATTCCGGGTGGGGAGGTTCGGGGGACCCCGGAACGACGGTAGTGGATCGCCTGCGGCGCCGGTAACCAGCGGCTGTCGGGCTGCGGTCGGAACGGCGTGCGTTACCTGGGAATGTGCTGATGGTCCGCTACTGTCGGGTTACCTCGGGGCGCGCGACCGTCGTGTCTCGTTCTCAAAGGAGGAGAGCCTCATGACGGGCACGCTTCGCAGTGCAGTCGCCGAGCTGGTCGGCACATTCATCTTCGTCTTCGCCATCATCGGCGCGGTCACGAGCGGGAGCGACCTCGCCCCCCTCGCCATCGGCTTCGCGCTGATGATCATGGTCTTCGCCACGGGACACATCTCGGGCGCCCACCTGAACCCCGCCGTCTCGGTGGGTGTATGGCTGCGCGGCGCGATCGGCGTCGTCGACCTCATCGCCTACATCGTGGCGCAGCTGGTCGGCGCGGCGCTGGCCGCCGCGGTGAGCTTCGCGCTGTGGCCCGCCTCGGACGAGCCGCAGAAGATCGAGGTCGGCCCCGCCTTCCTCGTCGAGGCGCTGTGGACGCTGGTGCTCGTGTACGTCGTCCTCAACGTCGCCACCTCGAAGGACCACCCCAACAACTCGTTCTACGGTCTCGCGATCGGCTCCACCGTGTTCGTGGGCGCCGTGGGCCTCGGCGGGATCTCCGGCGGCGGCTTCAACCCGGCCGTCGCGCTCGGCCTGTCGATCACGGGCCACTTCGACTGGAGCGCCTACTGGCTGTACTTCATCGCCCCGATCATCGGCGGCGCGGTCGCCGCGGTCATCTTCCGGGTGCTGAACACGCACGACAAGCTGCCGGCCACCGACAAGTAAGCCGCCACCCGAAGCCGGTCCGCACCTCGCGTGCGGGCCGGCTTCGTCGTTCCCGGACGGATCGGACGAGGGGATGCCGCGGCCGCTGGGGCCCACGCGCCGAGAGGGCGCGGACCGCTACCTCGCCCTCACAGCCGCCCGGCGGCCTTGAGGGCCAGGTACCGGTCCGCGATGCGCGGGGGCAGGCCGTCGGGGGTGTCGGCGATGGCCTCGCCGCCGGCACGGCCGATCGCGGCGGAGACCACCGCGGCGTCCTGACTGGCGTGCTCGACCGCGGCGGCGCGGTAGACGTCCGCGGCGTCGGGGCGGTCGGGCAGGGGCTCGGCGTCGTCGGTGACGGTGCCCACGAGCACGTGGGCGGATCGCGCCAGCGCCGGGAGCGATCCGAGGAACCCGCGGGCCGCCTCGGCGGCATCCTGTGCCGTGAGCAGCACGACCAGCGACGGCCGTGACGTGAGGGCGCGCACCTGCGCGAACGCGGCGTCCCAATCGGTGTCGATGAGCTGCGGTTCGACGGACGCCATCGCGTCCACGAGGGCGGGGAGCAGCCCCGGCCCGTCCACGCGCGTCACCCGGGCGCGGATCACGCGATCGAACATGAGCAGGTGCACGTGGTCGCCGGCCCGGCCGGCCAGCGCCGCGAGCAGCAGAGCCGCCTCCATCGCGGCATCCATCCGCACTCCGTCGCCGACGCGTGCGGCAGCCGTGCGGCCCGTGTCGATCACGATCACGACATGGCGGTCGCGCTCGGGACGCCAGGTCCGCAGCATCGTGGTGGTCGAGCGTGCGGTCGCCCGCCAGTCGATCGAGCGCACGTCGTCGCCGCGCACGTACTCGCGCAGGCTGTCGAACTCGGTGCCCTGGCCGCGCACCTGCACGCTCGTGCTCCCGTCGAGCTCGCGCAGCCGCGCCAGGCGCGAGGGCAGGTGATGGCGCGCCGTGAAGGGCGGAAGGACGCGGAGCGCGCCGGGTGCGTCGATGCGCGTCTGACGGCCGGCCAGGCGCAGTGGCCCGTCCGAGCGCACCACCACGAACGCGGACCGCAGCTCGCCCCGGCGGCGGGGGAGGAGCGGGATGCCGAGCGCCCGCGCCTCACCGGCCGGGAGGTCGATCACCTGACGCGCGGCGGGGGCGCCCGCGGTCGGCTGCCAGGCGTCGCGCACGCGACCGCGGATCGTGCGGGACCCGCCGTTGCGCAGTACGAGCTCAGACAGCACGGGCTGGCCGAGCAGCACGCGGTGCGGCATCCGGCGCTTCACCGTCACGAGACGCGGATCGGCCGCGGCGGCCGCGTCGCCGAGGGCGGCAGCGGCGCACAGCACCACCCAGCCGGCGGCGGCGAGCCACGCGTCGACGCCGGCGAGCGAGAGCAGCACGACGGGCACCGCGCCGAGGGCGACGAGGAGCGGGAGGCGACCGGTGAGGTACATGCGATCAGATGGGGACGCGGGTCTGCTGCAGCACCGAGCCGAGCACGGCGTCGACCGACACGCCCTCGAGCTCGGCGTCGGGCCGCAGCCGGATGCGGTGGCGCCACGTCGGCACGAGCATCGTCTGCACGTGGTCGGGCGTGATGGCCGGGTAGCCGCCGAGCCACGCCCACGCCTTCGCCGCCGCCAGCAGCGCGGTGGCCGCGCGGGGGCTGACTCCGAGCTGCACCGAGGGGCTGTGACGGGTGGCCTGGGCGAGGTCGACGACGTAGCCGAGCACGTCGTCCGAGACGGTGACGGATGCGGCGGCGCGCTGCGCGGCACGGATCTCGTCGGCCGTGGCGGCGCGCCGGAGCCCGGCCGCCGCCAGGTCGCGGGGGTCGAAGCCGCCCGCGTGACGGCGCAGCACGGCCAGCTCGGCCTCGCGTGCGGGCACCTCGACGATGAGCTTCAGCAGGAACCGGTCGAGCTGCGCCTCGGGCAGCGTGTAGGTGCCCTCGTGCTCGATCGGGTTCTGCGTGGCGGCGACGAGGAACGGGTCGGGCAGCGGCCGCGTGACGCCGTCCGTCGACACCTGGCGCTCCTCCATGGCCTCCAGGAGCGCCGCCTGCGTCTTCGGCGGCGTGCGGTTGATCTCGTCGGCGAGCACGACGTTCGTGAAGACCGGGCCCTCGCGGAACTCGAACTCGCCGGTGCGCGCGTCGTAGACGAGCGATCCCGAGACGTCGCCCGGCATGAGGTCGGGCGTGAACTGGATGCGCTTGGTGTCGAGCCCGAGCGCTGTCGAGAACGCGCGCACGAGGAGCGTCTTGGCGACGCCCGGCACGCCCTCCAGCAGCACGTGGCCGCGTGCGAGCAGCGCGATGAGCAGGCCCGTGACGGTGCCGTCCTGGCCGACCACCGCCTTGCCGACCTCGATCCGCACCCGGTTCATCGCCTCGCGCAGCGCTGCATCGTCCGGTGCCGCGGGCGCGCCGCCGGTCGTGAGCGCCTCCGCATAGGGCAGCGCGGCGGGCTCGCCGGACGCCGGGGCGTCGGCGGTCGCGCCGTCGGGCGTCGGGGTGTCGGGGGTGTCCGTCATCGGGTGCTCCTCTCGGGGCGGACGGCCGCGTGCACGGCCTCCTCCAGGTCTCGCAGGCGGGTGCTCAGGGCGACGAGTTCGGCGTCGCTGCGGGGGATGTCGTCGAGCAGGATGCCGCGCACCGCCGCGCGGTCCCAGCCGATGCGCCCCGCAGCGGCGTCGGCGACGTCCCCGGCGGCGGCGTGGGCGCCGAGGCCGAGGAGCGCCGCGAGCCGCCGCAGCGTGCCGATGCGCAGCCGGTCGGCCGCGTGCAGCGGGTCGTGCGCGCGGGCATAGAGCCGGGCACGGCCCTCGGTGGTCTCGGATGCCCGCACGGTCACCGGCAGCCGCTCGGCCACGAGCGGGCCGAACCGGCGGCCGCGCCAGATCCCGGCGGCCACGCCGGCGACCAGCAGCAGCACGATGACGGGGCTCACCCAGGGCGGGGTGAGCTCGCCGAGAGACGGGTCGGTGTCGGTGAGGTCCGTATCGGCGGCGCTCGGCACGTACCAGACGACGAGGGGATGCCGTCCCATCAGGTTCGCTGCGAGGGCCGCGTTCCCGTCGTCGGCGAGGTGCTCGTTCGTGAACAGCACGCCGCCGTCGACGGCGGAGACGCGGCGGTCGCCGTCGTCCTGGACGAGGAGTCCGAAGCCGTCGTCCACGGGGTAGCAGGCGGTCGTGCCGGAACCGGGGGCGTACAGGGCGCCGGGGGCGACGGCGCCCGATCGCGCCGCCTCGGGCAGGTCGCACGCGGGGGCGACGGCATCCCCGGGGGCGAAGCCCGCCGCGGACGAACCCGGCAGCAGCAGGTCCAGCGTGCGGGAGCGCGGCTCGATCAGCACGACGTCGTCGGCGGCGTCCGCCAGCTGCGCCACGGCGTCGTCCGACAGCGCGGGGGAGTCCGGCAGCACGAGCGTCGCCGATCCGCGCTCGAGCGCCGCGAGGGCGTCGGCACGGCTGCGGGTCACCTCGACGTCGACACCGTGGGCGCGCAGCACCTCGGCCAGCGCACGCGTGCCCGCCGGCCCTGCCGAGTCGGGGTCGAGGGCGTCGCGGGCGGCCCACTGGTTGGCAGCCGTGATCGCGCCGCCGATGCCGCCGACGACCAGCAGGGCGACGCCGATCGCGAACCAGGCGGCCACGCGGCGACGCCGGGGCGTCGGTGCGGGAGCGGTCGTCGCGGGCACGGGGGAGACGGCGGTCATGCGGGCACCTCCGCGAGGGGATGCGCGACCGCCAGATCGTCGTCGACCCCGGTGACGAGGCGGTAGAGCTCGGCAGTGCCGGGGCGGCGCAGATAGCGCACGTCGTCGAACGCGGCGGCGGCCTCTTCGAGACGGGCTCCGAGTGCGGGGAACACGCGCGCGGCGGCCCGTGCGAACCCGTGGACGGTGGCGCCCGGCGGCGGGTCCACGACGCCGCGCTCGAAGCATCCTCTGGCCAGCGCGCGGAAGCGCAGCACGATGGCCGCCTCCCAGTCCGACGCCTGCGCACGCTCGGCCGCGGCCGCGCGCAACGCGGCGGCTGAGCGGTGCTCCGCCTCCCCGAACAGCATCGGCGGCCGCGCGGCGGCGCGACGCGACACCCGCGGCACGCCCCACACCACGAACGCCGTCACGATGACGACCACGACGGCCACGGTCGCGACGATGGCGAGGACCGACCCCCAGCCTCCCGACACCTGCGGATCGAACAGCGATGCGATGAAGTCGCCGACCGCGCGCGCGATCCGGTCGAACGGCGTCGGCTCCGCGATGTCGTACGCCGGCTTCGACAGCTCGTCCTCGGCCCAGCGGCGCGCCTCGTCGCCGTCAGGCGTGAGCGGCGGCACGTCGTCCGCCGCCGCCACGACGGCACGCAGGACGGGGTTCAGGACCACGGCGACTCGCGGTCGGCGTCCTGCGGCGCCCCCGGTGCGGCCCAGTTCGTCGCGGACGGGGGAGCGGATGCCTCGCCCTCGGCGGGCGCGTCCGGACCGGCCGCGGGGGTCGCGGGCTGCGCGACCTCGGAGTGGGGTGCCACGGCCGGGGGCTGGGGCACCACCGGATACGCACCGGGCGCGGCCGCAGGAGAGGCGCCCGGCACGCCGGGCTGCAGCGGGTATGCGCCGGGCTGAGCCGGGTACGCGCCGGGTGCGGAGTACACCGGCTCACCCGGGTAGGCGCCGTACGCCGGGTATCCCGGTGCCGGGGGATATGCGGCGTATCCGGCGGGAGCGCCGGGCCAGCCGCGCGGCGCGATCGCACGGCCGACGTGCTCGCGGTACGGGTCCGCGAGCGCGGTGGCTCCGGCATCCCGTCGCTCCACGTACGCGAGGAGGTCGAGGTCCAGGCCCTCCCGGCGCATGCGGCAGTCGATGTAGATGAGGGCGGTGGCCGTCGACTGCACCACGACGGCGACGGACTGCAGCAGCAGCGTCACCATCTGCGCGAGGAGCACGGTCACCAGCACGCCGATGACGGCGGTGGGCTCGGCCGCGCCCGTCGGCGCGATGATCGTCGTGAGGCCCGCCGACAGGAAGCTGAACGGCAGGCTGACCACCTGTGCGACCGCGCCGAAGATCACGCTGATCACGAGGATGACACCGAGCGCCGGCCAGAACCGGCCGCGCGTGAGGGTCCACGAGCGCGACAGCGCCTGCAGGATCGTCGCGTGCTCCACGATGATCGCCGAGGGCGCGAGCAGCAGCTTGATCATGAGCCACCACGTCAGCGGGATGGCGGCGACCACGATGAGGATCGACAGTGCGATCGCAGCGGGCGGTGCGACCACCGCCACGCCCACGACGCCGAGCACCACGAGGGCCACGATCGCCGTCACGACGAGGACCACGAGCAGCGAGTACCCGATGAGACGCCAGGCGGCAGGCTTGAGCTGGCGCCACAGCGCGCCGAGCGTGAGCTTCTCGGCGACGGCCGCGTGCGTCACCTCGAGCACGACGATGCCCTGCACGATGACGCTCAGGGCTCCGGCCGCGAGCCCCAGGACGAATCCGGTCACCGCGACGAGCCCGATCGAGCCCGCCAGCACCGTGTCGTACTCCTCGGTTCCCTCGGTGAGCGTGTCCAGGCGCGAGAACGAGGCCCACATCACCGCGAGCACCGCGGCGATGACGACCAGGTACGCGACCGTCTGCACGACGAGGGCGAATCCCAGCAGCACGCGCGGGTTCTGCCGCAGCGCCGAGAACGAGCGGCCGAGGATCGTGCCGAATGTCAGCGGGTGCAGCGGGATGATCCCCGGACGGGATGCCGGCGTCCAGGCCGGATACGCGGTCACGCAGTCCCCTTCCGTCGGCCGCCGCGGCGTCGTGCGCGGCGGTGCGGGTCGCTCGGATCCCATCGTTCCACATCGGCGGATGCCGCATCCCGGCCGCTCGCGCGCGGTTCGGCCGGTCTCCAGGGTGCGTCGACTACTCTGTGGGGAGCGCATGGGGAAGGCGATGGCTCTGCCCGTGCCTGGAGAGAAGGAACGAACGCGCGCGATGACTTCACGCATCCTGGTGGTCGACGACGACACCGCCCTGGCCGAGATGATCGGCATCGTGCTGCGCACCGAGGGATTCGAGACGGTCTTCTGCGCGGACGGCGCTCAGGCCGTCGACGCCTGGCGCTCGGAGCGGCCCGACCTGATCCTGCTCGACCTCATGCTCCCGGGCATGGACGGCATCGAGATCTGCACGCGCATCCGCGCCGAGTCCGGCATCCCGATCATCATGCTCACCGCGCGCACCGACACCGCCGACGTGGTCAAGGGACTCGAATCCGGCGCCGACGACTACATCGTGAAGCCCTTCAACCCGAAGGAGCTCGTCGCGCGCATCCGCACGCGCCTGCGCCCCGCGTCGCAGCCGGCGGGCGATACCCTGCGCATCGGCGACCTCACGGTCGACGTCGCCGCGCACGAGGTGCGCCGCGGTGACGCGCCCATCGCGCTGACGCCCCTGGAGTTCGAGCTGCTGGTGGCCCTGGCATCCAAGCCGCAGCAGGTGTTCTCACGCGAGATGCTGCTCGAGCAGGTGTGGGGCTACCACTACAAGGCCGACACGCGTCTGGTGAACGTGCACGTGCAGCGCCTGCGCGCCAAGGTCGAGAAGGACCCCGACAATCCCAAGATCGTGACGACGGTGCGCGGCGTGGGGTACCGCGCCGGCGCCGTCGTCTGAGCGGACCATGACAGCCCCGATCACGGGGGTCGCGGCGACACGCACGCCCCTCACCGGCTGGCGGCTGTGGCGTGCGTGGCCGGGCAACATCGCCGCCCTGTGGCGGCGCTCGCTGCGCTTCCGGACGCTCCTCGTGACGATCGGCCTCACGGTGCTCGCCGTCGTCGTGGCCTGCGTGTGGATGGCCCTGCAGATCCAGAACGACCTCTACACGTCGCGGCAGGACCAGGTGCTCGCCGATGCCGAGCAGGCGCGCACCGCCGCGCAGCGCACCCTCGACGCCGCGGTGCAGTCCGAGGCGGTGCAGATGCAGAGCGTCATGACGCTCGCCTTCACCGCGCTGCGCGACCAGTCCTCGGCCCAGATGATCGCGGCCTACCGCATCGGCCCGCCGGTGGCCAACGCACCGCAGGACTTCTCGACGGCCGAGGGAGTGATCGATCCGCTCCTCACCCCGGCGATGCGCGAGCAGGTGCGCAACAACCCGCAGCGGCAGATCTGGCAGCCGATCGCGCTGCCCGAGGACGACGGCGGGACCACCCCGGGCATCATGGTCGGGCAGCAGCTGAACATCGAGGGCGTCGCGTCGTACGAGCTGTATCTCGCCTACGACCTCGCCAACGCGCCGCAGACGCTCGGCTTCGTGCAGGGCACGCTCTGGATCGTGGGCATCGGGCTGGTGCTGCTGATCAGCGGCATCGCGTGGTTCGTGCTCCGCTCGGTCACCACGCCGATCAGCGAGGCCGCCGATACGAGTGCACGATTGGCGGCCGGGCAGCTCGACGTGCGGCTGGAGGTGCACGGCGAGGACGAGCTCGCGACGCTCGGCCGGTCGTTCAACGCGATGGCCGACAGCATGGAGTCGCAGATCAAGGAGCTCGCCGATCTGTCGCTCGTGCAGCAGCGCTTCGTGTCGGACGTGTCGCACGAGCTGCGCACGCCGCTGACCACGATCCGCCTCGCCGCCGACATGATCAACGACCAGCGCGAGGACTTCGACCCCGCGACGGCGCGTGCCGCCGAGCTGCTCAACGCGCAGGTGCAGCGGTTCGAGGTGCTGCTGACCGACCTGCTCGAGATCAGCCGCTACGACGCCGGCTCGGTGCAGCTCGAGCTCGAGCCCACGAGCCTCGCGCACCTCGCCGAGGACGTCATCGGCTCGATGCAGCAGCTCGCCGAGCAGCACGGCTCGGACGTGCGCCTGGTCGCTCCCGGCGGCTACTCTCCGGTCGACATGGACCCCCGTCGCGTGCGCCGCATCGTACGCAACCTGCTCGGCAACGCCATCGAGCACGGCGAGGCGCGGCCCATCGTGGTGACCGTCGACAGCAACCAGCAGGCGGTCGCGATCGGGGTGCGCGACTACGGCATGGGCATGAAGCCCGAGGACGTCGAGCATGTGTTCGACCGGTTCTGGCGGGCCGACCCGTCGCGCAAGCGCACGATCGGCGGCACAGGCCTCGGCCTGTCGATCGCCCTCGGCGACGCGAAGCTGCACGGCGGCGAGCTCGCGGTGTGGTCGGAGGTCGGACGGGGGACGAACTTCGTGCTCACGCTGCCTCGACAGGCCACGGCCACGCTGACCGGCCAGCCGCCCATCGCCGTCGACCCGGGCGACGACTCCGGCGGCGGGCTGGAGGAGCTGGGCATGACCGAGCCGATCGAGCTGGACCGTCCTGGCATGGGAGATCCGGATGCCGGTGGCCGAGGAGGTGCGTCATGACGCGGAGCCGCGGCATCTTGGCTCTTGTCCTCGCGCTGTGCGCGGTGCTCGTCACCGGATGCGCGGGCTTCCCCGAGAGCGGGTCGATCCGCTACGGCCTCGCGACCGGCGAGGACACCGGCGGCTCGCAGAATGTGACGTTCATCCCGAACCGGCCGCAGCCGGGCGCCACACCCGAGCAGATCGTCGAAGGCTTCATCGACGCCGGGTCGGGTCCGGGCGTGAACGGCACGTGGGCGGTCGCGAAGGAGTTCCTCGCACCCGACCTGCAGGAGGTGTGGGATCCCCGGGCGACGGTGAGGATCGACGAGCGTGCGGAGCGCGCCTACAGCGAGTCCGACGCCGACGAGGGCGCCGTGACGTTCTCGTACGAGATGGTGGCCGACGTCGACGACATCGGCTCGTACCGGCGCGCAGAGCTGTCGTCGAACTCCCAGTCCTTCCGCCTGGCGAAGCAGGCGGACGGCGAATGGCGCATCACCGAGGCCCCCGACGGGATCTGGCTCGACGAAGGCCAGTTCCCCCAGGTCTTCCACAAGTACCCGCTGATGTACTTCGACCCGACGTGGCAGTACCTCGTGCCCGACGTCCGCTGGTTCCCGGTGGTCAAGGCGGCGACCTGGATCACCGACAGCCTCGTCAACCAGGCGCCCAACGAATGGCTCGCCGAGTCGGTGAAGACCGCGTTCCCCGACGGGGCGACCGCGGTCGCCTCGGTGCCGGTCGACGAGACCGGTGCCGCGGTCGTGGACTTCGAGGACGACTCGCTCCTCAGCGCGAGTCCGACGGCCCTCGACCGCATGGTGACGCAGCTGAACGAGAGCCTGCGCGCGGCCGGAGTCTCGGACGTCGTCATGCGGGTCGGGTCCACGCCGGTGGAGGCCTCGCCGGTCGCGGTGCGGTCGACGCGCGTCCCGGCCGCGCCGCTCGTGCTCACCGAGGACGGCTTCGGGTTCCTCTCCGGCGACGAGATCGACCAGATCCCGGGGCTCTCTCCCGCGGTCGCCGCCGCCGCGCCGACAGCGGTGCAGGTCGGGCCCGAACGCGACTTCGCGGCCGCGAAGCTGCCCGGGGGCCAGGTGGCGCGGCTGACGTCGACGTCGACCGACGCCGAGATCCTCGACACGCGCGCCGGGCTCGTCGACCCCACGGTCGACGGCTTCGGGTACGTCTGGAGCGTGCCCGAGGACCAGCCGGCTGCACTGCGCGCGTACGCGCCGCAGTCGGCGGACGCCGTCGACATCGCCGACGCGTGGCCCGACGCGACAGCGATCAGCGCGATCGCGCTGTCGCGCGACGGCACCCGCATCGCGGCCACGGTCACCTCCGGCGGGCGCACGGTGCTGTGGGTGGCGGGCGTCGTGCGTGACGCCGACGGCGTCGTGCCGGTGAAGCTCGGCCAGGCGGTCCCGCTGGCGATCGTCGGCGGTCCGGCGGGCGGCGTCACATGGATCGACGACGCCAGCATCGGCGTGCTCGCGACCGGCGACGACACGTCGATCGTCGTCGAACAGCCGGTCGGCGGCCCGACGGTCACGTCGTCCGCGACGAGCGGCATGCAGAGCATCGCGGGCGGCACGGGCGTCTCGAGCCTGCGGCTGCGTGCCGAGGACGGCACGCTGTTCGTGAAGCGCGGCACGGCCTGGCAGCCCACGGCGACCGGGGTGCTCGTGCTCGCGACGCAGCAGGGCGCGCCGCAGTAGCCACTCCTCCCCAGGCACCGGTGGGCGGCATCCCTGCACAGATCGGAACCGGACGAGTGGATGCCGCCGCGCCTCGCCGCAGGCTGGGCGCATGCCGAATGCCCTCGTCCTCGCCGTCCGGGCCGCGTGCGCGGATGCGCTGGCGCTCCTGCTGCCGGTCTCGTGCGCGGGCTGCGACGAACCGGACGTCGGGCTGTGCGAGCGGTGCGTTCTGGCTCTCACCCCGGCGCCGCGGCGGCAGGTGATCCCCGCGGACGGCGGCGGCCTCACGGTGTGGAGCGGGCTGGTCTTCGAGGGTGTGGCCGCCCGTGTGCTGCGGGCGATCAAGGAGGACGGCCGGACGGGGCTCGCACGCTCCCTGGCGCCGGCGGTGCGGGCGGCGGTGGCACGCACCGGGGTCGACGCCGACGTCGCGCTGGTGCCGCTTCCCACGTCGCGCGCCGCATACCGGCGCCGCGGCTTCCGTGTGCCCGACCTGCTGCTGCGCCGTGCGGGGCGGCCTGTGACGCGGCTGCTGCGGCACGCGCGCCGCACCGGCGACCAGCGGGGCCTCGGCCGCGAGGCCCGGCGCAGCAACGTCGACGGGAGCCTGGCCGTGCGTCCCGGCGGGCCCCCCGGCGTGCGCGTGCTGCTGGTGGACGACGTCGTCACGACGGGTGCGACGCTGGCCGAGGCGGCCCGTGCGCTGCGCTCCGCGGGGGCCGAGGTGATCGGCGCCGTGACCGTCGCCGCCACGCCGCGGAACTTCGCACGACCCGGTGAACACCGACCGGACACGTTCGAAACTCACAGGTGACAGACCCCGAACGCCCGACTACGGTGGGGGGCACAAGGCGACTGAAGGTCCGCCCTTGACCGGGTGGACCGGAACAAGGAGGTCAGGGGATGGAAACCAGCATCGTCGGCGTGGGAGTGGGTATTTCGGATCGCTTCCGCTCGGTCGTCGAAGAGAAGGCCACCCGCATCGAGACCCTCGCTCCGCGTGCGCAACGCGTGGAGGTCAAGGTCACCCACCGCGCGTACCACAACGGGCGCGTGGAGGATGAGACCGTCGAACTCACCGTCGACGGCAAGGGACCGGTCGTCAGGGCCGAGGCCACCGACGGCGACAAGTTCACCGCATTGGACCTCGCGGTCGACAAGCTGTGCGAACAGCTGCGGCGCGCGAAGGACAAGCGCGTCGACGCACGCAACCACCCGCGCGGCGCCAAGTTCGAGAAGGGCAGTGGCGCGATCGAAGGGATCGATCTGCAGCCGGCATCCGTCGACGTGCTCCGTGCCGTCGCGACCGGCGAGATCCCGATCATCACCGGCAACGAGGAGGAAGAGGGGTACTCGCCCGTCGTCATCCGCACGAAGGAGTTCCAGCCCGAGTGGATGGCGGTCGAAGAGGCCGTCGATCGCATGGAGCTGGTGGGGCACGACTTCTTCCTGTTCATCGACGTGCGCACCGACCACCCGAGCGTCGTCTACCGGCGCAAGGGCTGGGACTACGGTGTCATCTCGCTGACCACGCAGGCGCAGCCCGAAGAGCTCGCCTCCTGATCCACGTTCCGTCGGGGGCGGCCTTCGGGCCTCGCCCGACGCGTGTGTCGGGGGAGCAGCCGCCCTCAGGGCAGGAGCAGCGGCGCGAGCGCCTCGAGGGCGGGGCGCCGGCCTCGTTCGATGTGCGCGTAGGCGATCGCCGCGGCGAGTTCGCCGTTCCCGGAGGCGATGGCGTCGTGGAGCGCGCGATGCTCGCGCAGCTGATCGGGTTCGCCGGTCTGACTGGTGCGGCGGAAGATCCACTCCATGCGCCCGAGCATGGGCTGCAGGCTCCGGGCGAGGAGCGAGTTGCCCGAGAGCTCCAGCACCTCGGCGTGGAAGCGCAGGTTGAGGGCGATGCCGTCGCGGTCATCGCCCTCGGCGAAGCTCGCCTCGGACGCCGCCAGCACGTCGGTCAGCCGGTCGACGGGCGCACCGCCGGCCGCACGCAGCGCCGCCTGGCGCGCGGCGAACGGCTCGATGCACAGTCGTGCGTCGAAGAGCTCCTCGATGTCGGCGGTCGTCACCGGCGAGACCACCGCGCCGCGCCGCGGCGACGCCTGGACGAACCCCTCGGACTCCAGCCGGTGCAGCGCCTGCCGCACGGGGACCCGCGAGACGCCGTAGCGCTCCGAGAGATCCCGTTCCTTGAGCCACGTCCCCGGTCGCAGCTCGTCCGACACGATGTCGCGCAGCAGCGCGCCATAGACGCTGTCGGCCAGCGCCTCGGCGCCCTCGTCGGGATCGGCCGGCGCGGCATCGGCGTGGGCGGTCATGCGTGCTCCTCGAAGGCGGCGGCGTCGGCGACGGGATACACCGGCGGGAACAGGTCACCCGCGGTGCCACGGTAGCGGTCGCGCTCGCCGTATGCGTCGCGCATCGTCTCGAAGAGCGCCTGCATGTCGCGCCGCACCTCGGCCAGGTCGACGCCCGGGATCCGGCCGTCGCGCATGACGACGCGGCCCGCCACCATCGTCAGGCACGCGTCGCGCGCCGTGCCCGCGAGCACGAGCGTGCGCAGCGGATCGTCGATCGCCCCCATGCGCACGTCGTCGAGACGGAACGCCGTGAGGTCTGCGGTCGCGCCCGCCGCGATGCGGCCGAGGTCGGGGCGGTGCAGGGCCGCCGCGCCGCCGAGGGTGGCGGCATCCACGTACGCGGCGACGTCGCCCGCGGCGGTGTCGCCATGCTGCACCTTGGCGGCGGAGACCCCGGTGTCGATGCCGCGGATCAGGTCGGGCGGGAAGGAGTCGGTGCCGAGCGCGAACGAGACGCCGGCCTCGCGGTACCGCGAGAGCGTGACGAGCTCCGAGCCGTAGCGCGCGTTCGTGAGCGGGCAGTGCACGATGGCGACCCCGGCGGCGGCGATCCGTGCGAGGTCGCCGCGGTCCTCTCCGTGCACGCGCGGATCGATGTCGATCACCGTGCCGTGCGGCACGATCACGCGGTCGTGGAGCAGCCCGTGGGCGGCGAGGTGCTCCAGCGGGGTGCGGCCGTACGTCGCCTGGATGTAGCTGCGCTCGAATGCGCCCTGCAGTGCGTGGATGCGGACGAGCGCTCCGCGCTCGCCCGCAGCGCGTGCGGTCGCCTCCATCAGCTCGGGGGTGAGGGTCTCGATGCGGCAGGGGAGGAACACACCTGTGAGGAGCGGGTCGCCGAGTGCCCGGATGCCGTCGACGAACCGGATCGCGTCGTCGAGGCCGTCACGCCCGGCCTGCTCGTTTAAGCGGACGTCGCGGCGGCCGTCGGCGGTGACGACGCCGACGCCCGAACGGTAGGACGGGCCGAGGAATGCCCGCAGGCCGAGGGTGCGCGAGAACTCCGCCATCGCGAAGAAGTCGTCGGCCGACTCCGCCCACTCCGAGTGCACCTCGGACGCGATCGGCATGTAGCTCGTGATGCCGTGGAGCGCCAGCTGCACGAGGGCGACCTCGCGCACACGGCGACGCTCGGCCTCGGTGAACACGTGCCGACGCCGGTCGAAGTAGTCGTCCGACCACGTCAGCCGCGTCGCGTGCGCGGCGTCGCTCCACGAGTCCAGCAGCAGGTGGTCGACGTCCGTGAGGGCGTCCAGGTCGATGAGGCCCGGCATGAGCAGGGCGGCCCCCAGGTCGATGCGCTCGTCGATCTCTGCGACGGTCGCTGTGGGGAGGGATGCCGCCGCCCCGACCCATGCGATGCGGTCGTCCTCGACGAGCACGGCGCCGTCGCGCAGCTCGGTGTGACTCGTGCCGTCGAAGGCGAGGACGTGATCGGCGGTGAGGAGGGTGCGCATGCGTGTGACTCCGGTGGTATCCCAGCAGGGACGGTCGAGCGTGATCCATGCCACTCTATCGATCGTCTGATCGGTTTGGTATACCATCAAGAGGTCGCGCCACACCGGAGTGCGGCATCCGCCCCCGTCGAAAGGAACCAGACGTGCTGATTCGGAACGTGCGACCGTGGGGCGGCGACGCCTCTGACATCGTGATCGAGGGCGACCGCATCGCCGAGATCCGGCCGCACGACCCGGCTGCCGTGGCAGGGGGCGCCGACGTCGACGGGCGGGGGCGTCTCGCCCTGCCGTCGTTCAGCGACGTGCACGTGCACCTCGACTCGTCGCGCATCGGGCTGCCGTTCCGTCCGCACACCGGTGCCCCGGGCGTGTGGGGCATGATGCTCAACGACCGGAACAACTGGCGTGGCACCGACGTGCCGCACGCCGACATCGTCGCCGGCACGCTGGAGCAGATGATCGCGAAGGGCACGACCCGCGTGCGCACCTACGCGCAGGTCGACGTCGACTGCAAGCTCGAGAAGTTCGACTCGGTGATGGCTGCCAAGGAGAAGTTCCGCGACCACGCCGACGTGCAGGTCATGACGTTCCCGCAGGCCGGCATCCTCCGCGAAGAGGGGACGGTCGAGTATCTCGAGGAGTCGCTCAAGCAGGGCGCCGACGTCATGGGCGGCATCGACCCCAGCCAGCTCGACCGCGACCCCGTGAGGCATCTCGACATCGTGTTCGCCCTGGCCGAGAAGTATCAGGTCGAGATCGACATCCACCTCCACGAGCCCGGCGCGCTCGGCGTCTTCAGCACCGAGCTCGTGCTCGAGCGCACGCGCGCCCTCGGCATGCAGGGCAAGGTCACGATGTCGCACGCGTACGACCTCGGCGCCGTGTCGGAGGCCGTGAGCCGACGCCTCATCGACGAGTTCGCCGAGCTCGACATCGCGATGGCGACCATCGCGCCGTCGACGAGCAACCACCTGCGACTGCTCGACCTCTCCGCCGCCGGCGTGCGCGTGGGCCTCGGCGAAGACGGCCAGCGCGACTACTGGAGCCCCTATGGCAACTGCGACATGCTCGACCGCACGTGGCAGCTCGCGTTCGTCAACGGCTTCCGCCGCGACGACCACATCGAGCTCGCGCTGGCCGTCGCCACGATGGGCGGCGCGTCGATCATGAGCCACTCCTCGCCCCGCGTCGCCGGCGTCGGCGACCGCCCGGGCGTCCAGCCCGGCGACCGCGCCGATCTCGTCCTCGTCGAGGGCGAGACGCCGACGAGCGCCGTCATGGACCGCAGCGATGACCGCACCGTGCTGCACGACGGCCGCGTGGTCGCCGACGGCCTGCAGGTGCTCGGGCTCTGAGCGTGCGGGTGCTCGTCGTGGGCGACGCTCCGGTCGCTCCGGTACGAGCGGTTCCGTCGGGAGCAGGGGATGCCGCGTCCTCGCGCGCCGCGCGCGCTCTCGGTCTCACGGCGGTCGTCCTCGTCGGTGTGAACCTGCGTCCCGCGATCACCTCCGTCGCGGCCCTCCTCGACGAGGTGTCGGCGCAGTTCTCGCTCGACCCGCTCGCCGCCTCGGTGCTCGTGACATTGCCCGTGATCGCGCTCGGCGCGAGCGCACCGCTCGGGCCGTGGCTGGCACGCCGCCTGGGCGTCGCGTGGGCGCTGACCGCGACGATGATCGCGCTCGCCGCCGCGCTGTCGCTGCGCGTGATCGGTGCGGCGCCGCTCCTGGTCGGCACGGTCGTGGCCGGTGCGGCCATCATGGCCGCGAGCACGCTGGTGCCGCAGTACCTCAAGTCGCTCGCCGCGAGCGGACTCTGGGTCGGCGTCAGCACGATGTCGTTCGGGGCGGGGGCTGCGGCGGGCGCGGGAATCACGGCTCCGCTCTACGCGTGGTTCGGCGACGACGCGCGCCTCGCGCTCGGAGCGTGGGCCGCCCTGGCCGCCGCGGCGGCGCTCGCGATGGCCGCCGCCGCCGCGCGGGGTTCCACCCGGCTCTCCGGGGCCGCGGCGCGACCGCGTCTGAGGATCGGTCGCGGTGACGGGCGGACGATCGCGCTCGTCACCGCGGTGTTCGCGCTGCAGGCGTTGCTGTACTTCGCGGTGACCGCGTGGCTGCCGAGACTCGTCATCGACCGGGGCGCGTCGACCGCGACGGCGGGGGCGCTGCTCGCCTGGTTCAGCCTCATCGGACTCGTGCCGACGCTCGTCACCCCGATCCTTGCCCGGCGCCCGCGGGTGCTCGCCTGGTTCGGTCCGGCGATCGGCGTCTTCGTCGCCGTCGGCTACGCCTGGCTCCTCGTCGCCGAATCCGCGCAGTACGTGTACGTCGTCGGCCTGCTCGGCGTGTTCCAGAGCGCCGCGTTCGCCCTCGGCATCAGTCTCATCGTGAGCCTGTCGGCTGATCCGGCATCGGCGGGCGTCGTGTCGGCGGTCGCTCAGGGTGCCGGCTTCGCCGTCGCCGGCATCGGGTCGCTCCTCATCGGCCTGCTGCACGACGCGACGGACGGGTGGGTCGCGAGCTTCGTCGTGATGATCGTCATCGCCCTGGCCTTCAGCGTCGTCGTGGCAGCCGTCACCCGCCGCCCGGCCGTCGACCTCGTCATCCGCGAGCAGTGAATCCGCGCTGACACCGGCGGCGGCATTCTTTCGCGAGAGGTGGATGCCGGCGGCCCGTCAGCGTCGCAGGAACAGCCCCGCGATCGCGCTCTCGCGCACATCGTCGAGTGCGGGGTCGAGGCGGTCGGCCGCGGCGAACTGGCTGGCGCCGTGGAGGAGGCTCCACAGGAGCTCGGCCCGCAGGGCCCGGTCGCGCTCGTCCGCACCGCCGACCGCCCGTTCGAGCAGGGCGAATCCCTCGCGCAGGGTCGCGGGGGTGTCGGTCGACGCGAACGCGACGCTGGTGCGGGCGGTCGACATCGCCTCGTACACCGCGGGGTGCGCCTGCGCGAAGCGCAGGTATCCCGAGATCAGGCGGGGGAGCGCCTCGGCGGGATCGTCGTCGACCGCCGGGGAGCGCATGACGTCGGCGAGGTCGGCGTAGCCCTGGATCACGACGCGCGCCACGATCTCGTCGCGCCCTGCGGGGAAGTGCCGGTACAGGATCGGCTGGCTCACCCCGACGGCGTCCGAGAGCCGGCGCACCGTGACCGCCGGCCAGCCGTCCTGCTCCGCGATGTCGCGGGCCGTCTCGACGATGCGCGCCTCGCGGTCGCGGAATCGCTCTGCCTCTTGCGCGGTGCGTGCCATGTGGCTATGTTAGCACCGCTAACTGTTAGCAGTGATAACACCTGGAGACAGACATGGACCTCATCATCGGCATCACCGCCACCCTCGCGATCCTCGCCCTCGCGGTCATCTACGGCACGGACGTCGTGGCGGCCGTCGTGCAGCGCCCCGTCTACGCCGAGATCGACGACCGCAGCCTCGTACAGGTGCTCGGCCGCGGCCACTACTACGGCGACCGCCGCCTGCCGATCGTCGGCATCTCCGGTACCGTGCTGACCGCGGCGACTGCCGGCCTCTCGCTCTTCTGGGGCACCGTGGCGACGGGTGTCATGTCGCTCGTCTCGCTGCTGCTGCTCCTGGTGTGGCTCACGCTCTTCGCCCGCATCTCGGCGCCCATCAACAAGGTGCTGACGAAAGCCGCGCTGGGAGTCGATCATCCCGCTGCGCGCGGTGCTCCTCGGCGTGTCGATCCTGCTCCTGTGCACGACGATCCTCTTCGGCTGACCCGCCGCAACGAGGATGCCTCGGTCCAGCGCGCCGCGCAGGGCCGAGGCATCATGAGGGTGCATGGATGCCGGCGGCCCGCGCCGGCCGTCAGTCGAAGAAGCCGTCGAGCAGGCTGCCGATGACGAGACCGCCGAGGATGCCGCCCATGACGTCGGAGCCGCCGTTGCCGCGGCCGCCGTAGCCGCCGCGCTGGCCGTAGCCGGGCCCGCCCCACTGGTCGGGCTGCGGCCGCGCGTTGTCGATGTCGCGCTGGGCGAGCTGCAGCGCCTCGCTCGCGAGGAACGCCGCGCGCCGAGACATCGCGAACGCCTCCTCGCGGTGGTCGTCGTCGATGGAGGTGACGGCGGAGGCCGACGTGCCGAGGTAGCGGTCGAGGTCCGCGCGGACGCGCTCGGCCTCGGCGAGGCGCGTGCGGGCATCGGCGCCGATCCAGCCGCGGTGCCCCGCGATGACGTCGCGCGTGACGGCGAGCTGCCGGTCTGCGTCGTCGATCGCGTGGCGCACGTGCTCCAGCGGGGGGATCGGCCGTGCCGCGCGTTCGCGGGCGGCCGCGATCGCCGCGTCGAGCCCCGTGTTGGCCTCGCGCAGGCGCGTCAGCTGTTCGAACGGGTCGGTGTTGACGCCGCCGGCGGGGAGTGCCGCCAGCGCCGCCTGGAGCTCGTCGATCGCCGCGCCCACGGCGGGCGACGCGGGCTCCTTGAGCGCGAGGACGAGGTCGTCGCGCGAGTCCTCGACGATCGCCGCGAGGGTCGACTCGGCGCGCAGCGCCTCGACCTCGAAGGTCTCGACGGCGTCGATCAGCTTCTCGGCGCGGCGCACCGACTCGATGGAGGCTTCCAGCGCCATGCTCGCCTGCTCGCGCTGGCCGGCCTCGCGGCGGCGTTCGGCGACGCCGGCGCTGTGCTCGGCGAAGCCCAGGAGCTGCTCCGCCTCGGCCGGGTTCGCGGAGATCTGGGCCAGCGCGCCCGTCGCGTAGCGGGCCGACAGGCGGTCGACGGTCGCCCGGGCGTCGGGCAGCGCGAGACGCAGGCGTGCGGCATCCGCCCGGATCTTCGCGATGATCTCGGGAGCGCGGCGTGCACGCTCGATCGGGGCCGCGAGCGCCTCGGTGCGGTCGTCGAGGAGGTCCTCCGCCCACTCGCACAGCTGGACGATGCGCGCGTTGCGGGTGCGCAGCTCTTCGGGCGTGTCAGGGATGTCGTCGTGGTTCAGCTGGTGCAGCTGGAACGCCTCCTGCAGGTGCGTGCGCACCGAGTCCAGCGCCTCGCGGAGGTCCTTCGTGGCGCCGGGGCCGAGCTCGGCGTCGGCGAACGCGAGCTCGTCGGTGGTCAGGCGGATCCGCTCGTCGGCGGCCACCAGCGCCTGCTGCGCACGGCGCGCGAGATCCGCGTCCTGTGCGGTCAGCTCTTCCTGCTCGCGCTTGCGTCTGCCCCAGAATCCGGCCATGTATCGATCCTATGGGCGCGGCTGTGAGCGGGCTGAGGCGGACCCCCGTTGCGGTGGATTGTTCGCCCAGAGCGTCCGGATCCGCGCCGTGCGGGGGAGGGATGCCGCCACCCGGGGTCGCCGGCGCCGCATCCCGCACGCGACGAGCTCCGGCCCACGCCGGCAACCCGGTTTGGGGCGCGAAACTCCCTTGGGGCGCACGTCGTGCGCCCCAAGGGAGTCCATGCGCCCCAAACCCCAACGGGTGAGGGGCGAACGCGTCAGTCGGCGTCGCGCTTGTGACGCGGCTTGCGGTCGCCCGAGTCGCGGTACGAGCCGCGGCTGCCGCGGTCGCCGTAGCCGCCGCGGTCGCCGTAGCCGCCCGAGCCGCGGTCGTCGCGGCGGCCACGGGACGTGGCATCCGTGCGACGCTGCGGGCGTCCGCTGTCGGGCCGCAGCTCGATGAGCTGGCCCGAGATGCGGGTGTCGGCGAGTCGGTCGAGCGTGCCGTGCGGCAGGTCGGACGGCAGCTCGACGAGCGAGAAGTCGGGCATGATCTTGATCGCGCCGAAGTCGTCGCGGCGCAGGCCGCCCTCGTTCGCCAGCGCGCCGACGATCTGGCGGGGCTCGACGCGCTGACGCTTGCCGACGTTGATGCGGTACGTCGCGAAGCCCTCGCGCGGCGTGCGGCGCTCGGGGCGGTCCCCGCGGTCGCCGTAGCCGGCGCGGTCCGGACGGTCGCCCCGGTCGGGCCGGTCGGTCCGCTCGCGGCGCGGAGCAGGCTCCGGGTCCGGCTCGAGCAGCAGCGGGGTGTCGCCCTGCGCGACCACGGCGAGGGCTGCCGCCACGTCTGCCTCGGGCACATCGTGGTTGCGCACGTAGTGGGCGACGATGTCGCGGAAGGCGTCGATGCGCGCCGTCTCGTCGAGAGCAGCCGTGATGCCGTCGTCGAAGCGCGACAGACGGGTCACGTTGACCTCGTCGACGCTCGGCAGCGACATCTCGGTCAGCTCCTGGCGGGTGGCGCGCTCGATCATCTTCACGAGCCCGCGCTCGCGGGGCGTCACGAAGCTGATGGCGTCGCCGGTGCGGCCGGCACGGCCGGTGCGGCCGATGCGGTGCACGTACGACTCCGCGTCGGTCGGGATGTCGTAGTTGACGACGTGCGAGACGCGCTCGACGTCGAGCCCGCGCGCGGCGACGTCGGTCGCGACGAGGATGTCGAGCTTGCCCGACTTCAGCTGGTTGACCGTCTTCTCGCGCTGCGGCTGGGCGATGTCGCCGTTGATGGCGGCAGCGGAGTAGCCGCGGGCGCGCAGCTTCTCGGCGATCTCCTCGGTGACGCTGCGGGTGCGGCCGAAGACGATCATGCCGTCGAAGTTCTCGACCTCGAGGATGCGCGTGAGGGCGTCCATCTTCTGCTGCCAGGCGCTGATGAGGTAGCGCTGCGAGATGTTGGACGAGGTCTGCGTCTTCGCCTTGACCGTGATCTCTTCGGGATCGTTGAGGTACTGCTTCGACATGCGGCGGATCGTCGCCGGCATGGTCGCCGAGAACAGGGCGACCTGCTTGGTGTCGGGGGTGTCGGCGAGGATCGTCTCGACGTCCTCGGCGAAGCCCATCTTGAGCATCTCGTCGGCCTCGTCGAGCACGAGGTACTGCAGCTCCGAGAGGTCGAGCGTGCCCTTCTCGAGGTGGTCGATGATGCGACCGGGGGTGCCGACGACGATGTGCACGCCGCGACGCAGCGCCGACAGCTGCACGCCGTAGCCCTGCCCGCCGTAGACGGGAAGGATGTGCACGTCCTTCAGGTGGGCCGCGTACTTCTCGAACGCCTCGCAGACCTGCAGCGCGAGCTCACGCGTCGGGGCCAGCACGAGCGCCTGCGGGGTCTTCTGCGACAGGTCGAGCCGATCGATGATAGGCAGCGCGAACGCGGCGGTCTTGCCGGTTCCGGTCTGCGCCATGCCGACGACGTCGCGCCCGGCGAGCAGCGTGGGGATGGTCGCCGCCTGGATCGCCGAAGGCGTCTCGTAGCCGATGTCCTTCAGCGCCTTGAGGACGGGCGCGCTGAGCCCGAGGTCGGAGAAGGTCATCGCTGCGGGCTCGGTCTGAGCCTCGTCTTCGATCTGGTCGGCGTTCGTGTGCACAGTTAAGCGTAGCGGGGTCCGCCTGTGAGGCGACAGGATGCCGTGTGCCGGGCGATCTCGGGCCACCGGCTCCGTCCCGCGGCGGTCACGTGATGACCGTGCGGCGGGTGAGGTCGGGATGCCGGGGCGGCACCAGCCACGCGGCGAGCACGATCGCAGCGGGCAGGCCCAGCGCCAGCAGCGCCAGCCAGGGCCAGGGCATGTCGGCGACGTCGAAGAACCCGGCGTTGGCTGTCGCGAAGCCCCACATCGACACGTACCCCGCCGCGGTGCCGAGCACCGTGCCGATCGCCGAGATGACGGCCGCCTGCCACGCGTTGATGCTGCGTCGCATCATCGGACCGCCGCCGATCGCGGCGAGGGTGGCGTCGTCCGGGCGTCGCTCGAGTCGTGCGAGGCCGAGGGCGACGGCGCTCGCGCCCGCGACGAGGGCGACCGCGATCCCCACGATGAGCCACAGCCACGGGTCCGCCGGGGCGGGTCCGAGCTCGACGGTCGCCCAGACGCCGGCGCTCGGCCCGACGCGCAGGTCGCGTGTCTGCGCGCTGATGCGCTCGATCGTCGCGACGTCGAGCGGGGCGTCGTAGGTTGCGATGAGCTGCGACGGCACGACCTGCATGCCGAGACCGGCCGCCGTCGCGGGGGCGATGAGGATCTCGAACGGCTGCTGACGTCCGACGTCGACGAGCGCGGCATCGAGCTCGTGCGACGCCGCGGGCCGTACCGCGGCGTCGCGGTCGCTGCTCGACATCAGCTCGTCGTAGCCTCGGGCGTCCCATTCGGTGATCACGACCTGCGCGTCCGCGGCGGCGTAGTCCTTCTGCGTGAGGATCGCGCCGCCCGAGGCCAGCGTGCGCAGGGCCGCAGCGCCGGGGTCCGTGCCGAGCAGCGTGGCCACGTCGTCGGGCTCGACCACGTAGACCACGCCGGATGCCGCGTCGTAGGGCTGCAGGCAGGCCGAGCCGACGCAGCCGGTGTAGCGCTGGCGGGCGGCGGCGAAGATCCGGACCCCGGGATCGGTGGCGCCGTCGACGGTCGACGTCAGCTGCGTCGATGCGAGGGCGGTGGCGGACGGCGCGGTAGCGGCGATGACGTCCTCTGCCGCCGCGAGGAGCGCGTCCGAAGCCTCGTCGCCGTCCTGCCACATGCCGAGCGCGACGGCGCCGAGCGGCGCGGAGTAGTAGTGCTGCCGGGCGTTGCCGGCGGAGGTCAGCGCGGTGGCCGACACGGCGACGGACGCCGCGAAGACGCACGCGCCGATCACGGCGAACGCGGGCACCACCCGCGACGGGGTGGCGGCGGCATCCCGGCTCGCGATCCGTGGTGCGAGCCCGAGCCGCGACAGCGGGCGCGAGAGCTGGACGAGCACCCAGTGCGACGGGATCAGCAGCCCCACCTGGAAGACGAACGGGCCGAGCACCACGGCCCACACCGCCGCGTAGAACAGCGGGCGGTCGGCGTTGGTCGGCTCTGCGGCGAGCTGTTCCGCCATCACGAGGGCACCGGCCACCGTGGCCGCGAGTCCTGTCGCCAGGACCACCAGCCCCGCGATCGGCCGCCGCGGGCGCAGGACCGCCGGTCGGCGCGCGCCCCGCAGCGCGCCGAGGACGTCTCCGGCCGTCGCACGATGCGCGGGCACGATGGCCGACAGCGTGCCGACCAGGACCGCGAAGACCGCGATCGCCGCGAGCAGCGCCCACGGCACGCGGAATCCGAAGTTGCCCCAGAAGCCGTCCTGAGCGCCGCGGTCGGTGGCGGCGAGGAACACACCGCCCGCCGCCGCGCCGGCGAGCGTCCCGACGAGCGCGCCGAGGGCTCCGAGCACCGTGCCCTGCAGCAGCACGATCCGGAACACGTCGCCGCGCGCGGCTCCTACGCTCGCGGCCATGGCGAGGGCCCGCTGCTGACGGCGCGCGCCCACCGAGAAGGCGGCTCCGGCCAGCAGCACGACGACGTATCCGCTGAAGACGGCGATGAGCGTGCCCACGAGCAGCACCGTCCCGATGTCCATGCGCCCGGTGCCGTACGGCGACAGCCGGGCACCCGGCGGCGGATCCACCACGAGGTCGTGCGCGAACGCGACGAATCCGGCGTGGTTGAGGTCGGCGAGGCCGTCGAGGTCCGGTTGCCACTGCGGCGTGTACCACCGGGTGTACCCGTCGCCCACGAGGGCGACGTCGGCCTCGGCGACGTAGAGGACCGGCACGGATGCCTCGTCGCGCGCCGACCGCAGCGTGCCGGTGATCGTGAGCGCGCGGTCCGCGCCGATCAGCTGCACGCGGTCGCCGATGTGCACACCGAGACGCTCCAGCGCTCCGGGGCTCGCCATCGCCTCGTCGCGGCCGGACGGCGTCGCGCCGTCGAGCACGCGGTACCTGCCGTCGAACTCGGTGCGCCACACGTCGCCCGACACGGCGGAGAGCCATCCCTCGCCGGTGGCCGTCTCGACACCGAGGGAGCCCTCCACGACGGTGAACAGCTCGGTGCCCGGCGGAAGGAGCCCGGCCGGGTCGTCGGGCACGGGGCCGCCCTGCGCGATCGCGCGGCCGCCGTCCGCCCGCACGACGTCGTTGTCCCACGGCTGATCGACGGACTGCCAGCGGGTCGGGTCGGCGTTGTCGAGCGCCTCGATCCACGCGGCGTTGCCCCCGAGCTCGAGGGCGGCGCGCTGCTCCGGCGTGGGCTCGTTGCTCTGCCACACGATCGCGGCGCCGCTGAGGCCCGCGACCGGCAGCGCCACGAGCGCCATCACGAGTGCGCTCGCTCCTTTCGCCCGCCACACCTGCCGTCGGGCGAGACGCACCGCCACGCGCCAGCGCGCCCACGCCGACGAACGACCGCGGGTCGCGGCATCCCGCGGTTCCGCCACCAGGTCGGCGACGGGCGCATCGAGCACTCCGGTCATCGCGTTCCGGCGAGCAGGGTCTCGGCGCCGTCGCGGCGCGTCTGGTCGACCATGCGGCCGTCGCGGAGGAACACGATGCGGTCGGCGAAAGCGGCGTGGCGGGCCTCGTGGGTGACGAGGATGCCGGCGGCCCCGGCATCCACTCTCGCCCTCAGCATCTTCAGCACGAGCTCGCCGGTGACCGAATCGAGGGCGCCGGTGGGCTCGTCGGCGAGGATCAGCCGGCGCCCGCCGACGACGGCGCGCGCGATCGCCACCCGCTGCTGCTGACCGCCGGAGAGGTCGTCGGGGTACGACGGCGCCTTGTCTTCGAGGCCCACCGAGGCGAGGGCGTCGAGACCGGCGCGTCGGGCGGCACGTGCGCGGAACCCGTCGAGCTCGAGGGGCAGAGTGACGTTCTCCAGGGCGGTCAGCGTGGGGATGAGGTTGAAGTCCTGGAACACGAAGCCGAGCGAACGCCGCCGCAGCCGTGCCAGTTCGCGGGGGGACTGCTCGCTGAGGTAGGCGCCTTCGACCACGACCTCGCCGGTCGTGGGGATCGCGAGGCCGCCGGCGATCGCGAGCAGCGTGGACTTGCCCGACCCCGAGGGCCCCATCACCGCGACGAGCTCGCCACGGTGCACCTCGAGGTCGACGCCCGACAGCGCCGAGACGGCGGTCGCGCCGACACCGTACTGCTGCGTCACCCCGATGAGGCGCAGCACGGTCTCGGTCATCGCACGGACTCCGGCGCTTCGACAGGCTCAGCTGCCGGCCCCTGAGCCTGTCGAAGGGCAGGGCGCCCGCGTTTGGGCTTGTCGGTCGACAGCGCGAGCGCCATGGCGTGGTCCGGATGCATCGCGAGGCGCTGCTCGGAGTGGTCGAGCCAGCGCACCTCCGCCTCGGCGGCGAAGATCATCGAGTCCACGACGAGCGACCACGCCAGCTCCTCGGGGCCGTCAGGGTTCTCGCCCGCGTACTTCGCGCGATTGAGCGCCTGCAGCTGGGCGAGCGAGGAGCGCCGCTGCGTCTGGATGATGTCGGCCACCTCGACCCCGGGCAGGGTCGCGGCGACGGCCAGCTTGATCGCGAGCTCGTCGCGGGTGCCGTGGCCGCGCTCGACGGGCGAGTCGAGCCATGAGCGCACTGCGGCGGCGCCGGCGTCGGTGATCTGCCAGTACACGTGACCCTGGTCGTCGAGGTCTCCCTTCTCGACGAGGCCGTCCCGTTCCAGACGGTCGAGCGTGTTGTAGATCTGGCCGACGTTGAGCGGCCACGTGGATCCGGTGCGCCGGTCGAACTCGGCGCGCAGCTGATACCCGTAGCAGGGGCCTTGATCGAGGATGGCCAGCAGGCTCTGGCGGACGGACATGGGAACTCCTTCGGGACGGAGGACTGCTGCGCTCGGGCTGAAGCGCAGACGGTGTTCAGAAACGAAGTGCGTCGATGACGTTGGACCTCACAGCCATGAGTGCGGGGATGAAGCCGGCGGCCGCGCCGATCGCGACCGCGGCGATCAGTCCGGTGACTGCGGCGCGCATGGGGAACGGCGGGATGTCCTGCATCCCCTGGAACATGTCGAGCACGAACGGCGCCTTGAGGATCGCGACGGCCAGCGCGATGCCGATGACGCCCGCCACCGCGGTCGCGACGACGCTCTCCAGCAGCACCGACGTGAAGATGCGGCCGCCGGTCGCGCCGAAGCTGCGCCGCACCCCGATCTCGCGGATGCGCTGGCGCATCGCCACGAGCTGGATGTTGACGAGGCCGAGGCCTCCGAGCAGCAGCACGAGGCCGGCGATGGCGCCGGTGATGAGCTCGAACATGGCGGCCGAGCTCTGTGCGTCCGGGCGGGACGCCCAGTCGGTGCGCGACACCGTCACGTCGACGCTCTTGTCGACGCCCGCCCGCAGGTCCATGGCGAGGACCGGACCGATGTCGGCGACCCCGTCCTCGGGCACCCATACCTCCCACGACACCGAGGTGTCGGCGGGCAGCGCGTCCACACGGGCCGCGTACGAGTCGTACAGCATGGTGGCGAGCTTCTCGTTGTCGCCGTCGTACACGCGCGGCGTCACACCGATCACGGGGTACGAGCCCGCGACGTCACCGATGAGGGTGATCGCGAACCCCCTGGCGAGGTCGGGACGCCCGTAGACGTCCCACAGCGCCTCGGTGATCACGACGGGCGGGGCGAGCAGCTCGGCGTCGGCCTCTTCGAACCAGCGGCCCTCCAGCAGCGGGGTGCGGTGGATGACCGGGTACGCCGGGTCGACGAGCCGCATGTTGAGCGTCTGCACCTGCTCGGGGGTCTGCACCTGCGCGGTCACGGGGTTGACGATGCGGGTGAGGTACGAGAACGTGTAGCGCTCCGCCACGGCGTTCACGTGCGCGTCGAAGGCCTGCCAGTCCATCGGGGTGCCGTCGGTGGTCATGGCCGAGATCGACACGGTCGCCGGGCGGCCGCCGCTCTGGTCGGATTGCTCGGCCATCTGCTGCTGCTGGTACTCGCTCAGCGCGACCACGGCGGTGAGCGCGCCCACCGACACCGCGATGCCGATGAGGCTCAGCAGCACGCGCAGCTTGTGGTGGCGCAGCTCGGACCACGCCTCGCCGAGCGCGCCGATCAGCCCGGTCACGAGGCCACCTCGACGGTCTCGTCCTCGGTCGGGGAGAGGGATGCCGCATCCCGCGGCATCTCGCCGACCGGGGTGTCGCCGGGGTCGGCGCCGGTGGCGGGTTCCTCGGCCGGCGGTTCGGCGGAGATGGCGGCATCCACGGGTCCCGCGGAGACGCTCTCGGCGAGCTCGGGGGCGAGGTCGATGCGGTCGTAGGCCGCCGCCGCCGCGGCGCCTGCGGCGGGGGCGGACAGGTCGAACGGCGTGAGGACCCCTGCCTCCAGGCGATAGTGACGCCGCGCGCGGGCGGCGACATGGAGGTCGTGCGTGATCGTGACGAGTGCGGCGTCGGCCTCGGACGCGATCTCGTCGAGGAGCGCCATGACGCTGCCGCCGGTCTCGACGTCGAGGGCGCCGGTGGGCTCGTCGGCGAGGATCAGGGCGGGTCGTCGCACGAGCGCCCGCGCGATGGCGACGCGCTGCTGCTCGCCGCCCGACAGCTGCTCGGGCGTGGATTCGATGCGATGGCCGAGGCCGACGCGCTCGAGCATGGCCGTGGCGGTGCGACGGCGGTTCCAGAACGCGCGGCCGGACGCGTAGCCCAGCGGCATCGCGACGTTCTCCAGCGCGGTGCGGCCGGCCAGCAGGTTGAACTGCTGGAACACGAACCCGACGTTGCGGCCTCGCAGCTTGTCGAGCTTGCCCTTGCGCATCTTGCGCACGGGCTCGCCGCGGAACCACACGGCGCCCTCGGACGGGCGGTCGAGCATGCCCATGAGGTTCAGCAGCGTCGACTTGCCCGAGCCGCTGCGCCCGACGATCGCGACGTGGTCGCCCGCAGCGATGGCGAGCTCGATGTCGCGCAGGATGTCGAGCCGCGAGTCGTCCGGCAGGATGACGTGCTTCGCGACCCCTTCGAGGCGGACGAGGCTCACCAGTTCCACCCGGCCGGCTCGCAGTACTGGCCGCCCATGCCGTCGTCGTAGCACTGCGGCTCGTTGCCGGCGGCGAGGCCCGGCACGTACTGGCGCACCTGCTCGCCCTCCTCGACGCCCGCGGTGACCTCGACCGTCGTCCCGTCGCTGACGCCGAGCGTCACGTCGCGCTCCTCGAGCTCGCCGGTGCCCGCATCCACCCACACGACGCCGGTGCCCGAGCCGCCCTTGACGGCGGTGGTCGGCACCACGAGCACGTCCGACACGGTGCCCAGGTCGATGTCGAGCTGTGCCTGCAGGCCGGCGAACACGGTCTGGTCGGCCGGCACGGCGCACGTGACCGTCGTCGTGCCGTCCTCCGCGACGGCGACCTTCAGGCCCGTGCACGTGAACGGCGCGGGCCCGCCCTGGATCGTGACGGCGGCCTCGGTCGGCGCGTTGAGCAGGCGGTACAGCTGCACCGGCTCGACAGTGGCCTGCACGTGGTAGCGCGCCGGCGTGAGCTTCACGAGTTCGCCGCCGATGCTCGCCGGCTGGCCGTTGACGACCGAGAGCTCGGTGACGTCGCCGGCCTCCGGTGCGACGACGTCGATGTTCTTGACGGGGTCGGCCTGCTTGATCGTGAACAGCTTCTGCCCGGCCGCGACGGACTGGCCCTCGCCGACGTCGACCGAGGTGACGAGACCGTCGACACCCGAGCGGACCGGATAGGCGGCGTCCCGCGCGATCGTGCCGGTGAGGCTCAGCGCGTTGACGACCTCGCCGCGTTCGACGGCGACGACGGGATCGGCGATCTGCGCGTTCGGCTCCACCGCGGCGGCGGGCGCCTGATCGGGGAAGAACGCGATCTTCACGAGGGCGATGGCCACTGCCCCCACCACGATCACCATCAGGATCGGGAAGATCCATCGACGCCAGACCACCATGTCGTACCTCTCCGTCGGGGTATACCCAGTATGTAGTGACCGAGTATATACATACCCGGAATACAGCGAGGGATGCCGCCGCCCGGTGGCTCACGAACTCCGGCGGGACTCAGCCGTTCGTGAGCGAGTAGTCGCCCTCGGCGCACGCGGTCACGCGCCAGCCGCCGTCGACCTCGTCGATCTCGATGCGCGTCAGTCCGTCGGTGACGGGATCCGGTTCGGCATCGCCCGGGACCCAGACGTCGAGCCCGCACGTCTCGCCGTCGACCGTCCCCGTCATCGCGATCGTGGCGCCGTCGGCCTCGAGTCCCGTCAGCCGGCCGGGAGAGGCCTGCGGGTACGCACGGCTCAGCGTGTCGAGCAGCGGCACGTTGCGCGGGCCGTCCTCGCCGGTCGCGCAGTCCTCGGGGACCAGCCCGAGCCCCACCTCGCCGATTCCGTTCTGGGGATCGCCGCACGACTGCTTCCACACCCAGTACGCGCTGCCCAGCAGGTGCGCGTCCTCCGCGTCGGCATAGCGGCCGATGCGGTCCGCGATCGACTCTTCGTCACCCCAGTAGCCGTACTCGCCCGACCACAGCGGCACGCCGTACGCGTCAGCCACGCGATCCGCGAGGTCGAGCTGCCGTGCGATGCCGACGATGGTCGGCAGGCCGAGCGAGTGGTCCATCGTGATCGACTCGGCGTACAGGTGCGGCGAGAAGACGATGTTCGCGTCGTCCGTGAAGGCGAGCGCGGGTCCGCTGTCGAAGCCCAGCCCCGACCACAGGATGCTCGGCTCGATAAACACGATCTGCGGGGCGCCGGCCGCGCGGATCGCCTGGATCGCGCGGTCGTAGTAGCGGCCGAGCAGCAGCGATGTGGTCACCGGCGCGGTCTCGCCGAAGCCGGGCTCGTTCATGAGGTCGAAGCCGGCGACCGCCGGCTCGTCGGCGTACCGGCCGGCGAGCTCGCCCCACGTGCGCACGAGCGCGGTCTGGATGCCGTCGGTGTCGAACCAGAAGTGCTGGAACGCGCGGTCGCCGGCGGGGGAGATGTCGCGCCCCGTGAAGGCGCACCGGGGCGCGCCGTCGGTGATCGTGGCCCACTCCGGGGCGCCGTCGTACCCCCACATCGGGTCGGTGCCGGGGCGGCACACCGTCCCTTCGGCGGTGGAGGCGTTCGACCAGCCGTCCTGGTGCAGATCGATGACGGTGCGGATGCCGTGGTCCTTGGCCCACTCGACCGCCTGGTCGATCTGCTCGAGGTAGCCGGCGTCGAGCTCTCCACGCGTGGGTTCGAGCGTGGACCACGAGATGCCCAGGCGCACGACGTCGAACCCGTACGCGGCCATGCCGGCGAAGTCGTCCTCGGTCAGCGGCCGCGTCGCCGGCACGTCCGCGCGCGGCTGGTAGAAGTCGACGAGCTGGTTGACGTTCACGCCGCGCAGCAGCACGTCGTGACCCTCGCCGTCGGTGATGCGGTCGCCGTCCGCGCGCAGGAACCCTTCGGGAGTGGATGCCTCCGCCTCCGCCGCCGCACGGCCCTCGGCGACTCCGCCGCCGGTGACGGCGACGGGCACGAACACCAGCGCGGCCACCGCGACGGCGGCCACGGCGATCGCTCCGACGCGGCGGCGGCGTGCGGGGGCGGCATCCATCGTCCCCTCGGCCTGCGGCCGTGCCCGGCGCACGCGGTCGAGGACGACGGCGAGGAGCGCGGGGATCCACCCGAGGCACGCGGCGAACGACAGGCCGTCGGCGACATGCACGTACGCGACCATGAGCGGCCACATGTCTCCCGCGAGACCGTCGTCGACGACGAACGCGACGAGCGCCTGCACGATCCCGAACATCGCGCCGCCGGCCAGCACACCGAGCCAGACGCCGAGCAGCCCGGGCACCCGGCGGCGCATGAACCGCAGGCACAGCGCCGCCGCACCGATCATCAGCGCCACCGCGACCGCCACGCTCACGAAGCCGCGCTCGGGCCGGGGAACGGGCACGAGCGGGGCGTACCCCGCCCCCGTCCACCACGAGCCGGCGGCGATCGGGGCCAGAGCGCCGAAGGCGATCGCCGCGGGCCACACGGCGCCGCGGTCGAAGACGGGCCGCGTCGAGCCCCCGCCGAGCCATCGGGTCGCGGCGGCGACGATCGCCGCCGCCGGCAGCGCCTTGGCGGTCACATAGCCCGCCGCCCACGCGGCGGTGGCGGCATCCCACACCATCACGAAGGCCGCCGCCGCCTGGGCGAGCAGGACCGCCAGCACGACGCCCGCGAACATCGTCCAGAACCGCTCGCCTGCGCGCACCGCGGACCACCACACCACCGCGAGCAGCACCGGGACGAACACCGCGTAGGGCGCCAGCGGCCACACGAGCGCGGCCTGCAGCCCGCCGCCGGGCCAGCCGACGAGTGCGAGCAGCCCCGTCGGATCCGCGACGGCCTGCAGGACGACGAGAAGGGATGCCGCCACCATGGCGACGATCGGACGGCGAAGCCCGCGCATGAACACTCCATCGTGTCGGTGGATCCGGGGGGAATCCACGGGAACAGCATCGTCTCACCCCGTCCGGCCCGTGCACCCGCACCCAGCGCACACCAAGGTCACGGGTGGATAACATAGGCAGGTATGCCTGGACCCTGGGGGTCCGGGTGGCAGCGGCGCCAGCGCGCCGCACCCGACTTCCCTGAAGATGGAGACACTCCGTGGCCAACCCCCTCGAGAAACTGCTTCGCGCCGGTGAGGGTCGCGTCCTCCGCCGGCTCCAGCAGGTCGTCAAGGCCGTCGGCGCCCTCGAAGAGGACTACGAGCACCTCACCGACGAGGAGCTCCGCGGCGAGACCGCCGAGCTGCGCGCCCGCTACCAGGCCGGCGAGACGCTCGACCACCTCATGCCCGAGGCGTTCGCCGCGGTGCGCGAGGCGGCCAAGCGGACCCTCGGCCAGCGCGCCTACGACGTGCAGATCATGGGCGGCGCGGCACTGCACCTCGGCAACATCGCCGAGATGAAGACCGGTGAGGGCAAGACGCTCACGGGCTCGTTCCCCGTGTACCTCAACGCCATCGCCGGCGAGGGCGTGCACGTCATCACGGTCAACGACTTCCTGGCGTCGTACCAGTCCGAGCTGATGGGCCGCATCTACCGTGCGCTCGGCATGACGACCGGCACGATCGTGGCCGGCCAGACGCCCGACGTGCGCCGCGAGCAGTACAACGCCGACATCACGTACGGCACGAACAACGAGTTCGGCTTCGACTACCTGCGCGACAACATGGCATGGCGCAAGGAGGACCTCGTCCAGCGGGGTCACTTCTACGCCATCGTCGACGAGGTCGACTCGATCCTCATCGACGAGGCCCGCACGCCGCTCATCATCTCGGGCCCGTCGTCGGGCGAGGCGAACCGCTGGTTCGTCGAGTTCGCCAAGATCGCCAAGACCCTCGAATCGGGCGTCGACTACGAGGTCGACGAGAAGAAGCGCACCATCGGCGTGCTCGAGCCCGGCATCGAGAAGGTCGAGGACTACCTCGGCATCGACAACCTCTACGAGTCGGCCAACACGCCCCTCATCTCGTTCCTCAACAACTCGATCAAGGCGCTCGCGCTGTTCAAGCGCGACACCGACTACGTCGTCATGAACGACGAGGTGATGATCGTCGACGAGCACACCGGCCGCATCCTGGTCGGCCGGCGCTACAACGAGGGCATCCACCAGGCCATCGAGGCCAAGGAGGCCGTGCCGGTCAAGGCCGAGAACCAGACCCTCGCCACCGTCACGCTGCAGAACTACTTCCGCCTGTACGACAAGCTCGCGGGCATGACCGGTACCGCCGAGACCGAGGCGGCCGAGTTCATGTCGACCTACCAGCTGGGCGTCGTGCCGATCCCGACGAACAAGCCGATGATCCGCAAGGACCAGGCCGACCTCGTCTACAAGAACGAGACGGCGAAGTTCGCGCAGGTCGTCGAGGACATCGCCCAGCGCCACGAGGGCGGCCAGCCCGTCCTCGTCGGCACCGTGAGCGTCGAGAAGAGCGAGTACCTGTCGCGCCTGCTGGCCAAGAAGGGCATCAAGCACGAGGTCCTCAACGCCAAGAACCACGCGCGCGAGGCCGAGATCGTCGCCCGTGCGGGGCGCCTGGGCGCCGTCACCGTCGCCACGAACATGGCCGGTCGTGGAACCGACATCATGCTCGGCGGCAACGCCGAGTTCCTCGCCGTGCAGGAGATGAAGGCCAAGGGCCTCGACCCCGTCGAGACGCCCGACGAGTACGAGGCCGAGTGGGACGCCGTCTACCAGGACATGCGCAACCGCGTCGCGGGCGAGGCCACCCAGGTCGTCGAGGCCGGCGGACTGTACGTGCTCGGCACCGAGCGCCACGAGTCGCGGCGCATCGACAACCAGCTGCGCGGTCGCTCGGGCCGTCAGGGCGACCCCGGCGAGAGCCGCTTCTACCTGTCGCTCACCGACGACCTCATGCGGCTGTTCCAGTCGGGCGCAGCCGAGGCGATCATCGCGCGCACCAACTTCCCGGACGACGTCGCGATCGAGTCCGGCATGGTCACGCGCGCGATCAAGTCCGCGCAGAGCCAGGTCGAGGCGCGCAACGCCGAGATCCGCAAGAACGTCCTGAAGTACGACGACGTCCTCAACCGCCAGCGCGAGGCGATCTACTCCGACCGCCGCCACATCCTGCAGGGCGACGACATCGCCGACCGCGTGCAGCACTTCATCGAGGACGCGATCGGCGCCGTCATCGACGACCACACCGGATCCGGCCACAACGAGAGCTGGGACTTCGACTCGCTGTGGACCGAGCTGAAGACCCTGTACCCGGTGGGCGTGACCATCGACGAGGTCGTGGCCGAGGCATCCGGTCGCAAGGGCGGCATCACCGCCGACGGCCTCAAGCGCGAGATCCTCTCGGACGCACGCATCGCCTACGAGAAGCGCCAGACCACGCTCGGCGAGGCCGCGACGCGCGAGCTCGAGCGCCGCGTCGTGCTGCAGGTGCTCGACCGCCGCTGGCGCGACCACCTGTACGAGATGGACTACCTCAAGGACGGCATCGGCCTGCGCGCCATGGCCCAGCGCGACCCGCTGATCGAGTACCAGCGCGAGGGCTACCAGATGTTCCAGGCCATGATGGGGCAGATCAAGGAGGAGTCGGTCGGCTACCTCTACAACCTCGAGGTCGAGGTGCGCCGTCAGGGCGAGGGCGACGCCGACCAGGTCACCCAGGTCGAGGCCAAGGGCCTGTCGGCACAGCCCGTCGAGGCGCAGCGTCTGCAGTACACGGCGTCCAACGACGCCGGCGAGGTCGAGGTGCGCAACGAGCGCGGCCAGGTGCAGCAGGCGGCGACGCGACTGCGCCAGGCGGCCGCCGCGGCTGCCGCGACGCCCGCGCAGCCGCAGGCACAGCCGGCCGCCGAGGCGCCGCGCGGTGCGTTCGGGCAGAAGACCGACGCGGCTGCTCCCGAGCAGGCGCCGCTCAACCGCGCACAGCGCCGCGCCGCGGAGCAGCGCAAGAAGTAACGCTTCATCCCGACGTGGCCCGCGACCGACCGGTCGCGGGCCACGTCTGGTTCATTGGCCCCGAGCGGCCGCGGATATCCTGATGCGATGAATCGCCTCCGCCCCCTCGACCAGTCGAGCAAGCTCCAGAACGTTCTCTATGAGATCCGTGGGGCGGCCCTCGCCGAGGCCGACCGGCTGGAGAACGACGGGCACACGATCCTGAAGCTCAACACCGGCAACCCGGCGGTGTTCGGATTCGAGGCGCCGTTCCAGATCGTGCGCGACATGATCGAGGCCGTCCCGCACGCGCACGGCTACAGCGACAGCAAGGGCATCATGTCGGCGCGCCGTGCGGTCGTCTCGCGCTACGAGCAGGTGCCCGGCTTCCCGCAGTTCGACCCCGACGACGTGTACCTCGGCAACGGCGTGTCCGAACTCATCACCATGACGATGCAGGCGCTCCTGGACGAGGGCGACGAAGTGCTGATCCCGGCACCGGACTACCCGCTCTGGACCGCCATGACGAGCCTCGCGGGAGGCACCCCGGTGAATTACCGGTGCGATCCCGACGACGGCTGGCAGCCGAGCCTCGACGACATCCGCGCCAAGGTCACGCCGCGCACGAAGGCGATCGTCGTCATCAACCCCAACAACCCCACGGGCGCGGTCTACACCCGCGAGGTGCTGGAGGGGATCGTCGAGATCGCGCGCGAGAACTCGCTGCTGCTGCTCTCGGACGAGATCTACGACCGCATCCTGTACGACGAGGCGAAGCACATCTCGCTCGCGACACTCGCTCCCGACCTGCTGTGCCTGACGTTCAACGGCCTGTCGAAGACGTACCGCGTCGCCGGCTACCGCTCGGGCTGGCTCGTGATCACGGGCCCGAAGTCGCATGCCGCCGGTTTCCTCGAGGGCATCCAGCTGCTCGCGTCGACGCGCCTGTGTCCCAACGTCCCGGCCCAGCACGCCGTGCAGGCGGCGCTCTCGGGCGTGCAGTCGATCGACGCGCTCATCGCCCCCGAAGGGCGCCTCCTCGAGCAGCGGGATGCCGCGTGGGAGGCCCTCGAGCGCATCCCGGGCGTCAGCTGCCTGAAGCCGCAGGGCGCGCTGTACGCGTTCCCGCGTCTCGACCCCGAGGTGTACGAGATCCACGACGACGGCAAGCTGGTGTACGACTTCCTCGTCGCCGAGCACGTCCTCCTCGTGCAGGGCACCGGGTTCAACTGGCCCACCCCCGACCACCTGCGCATCGTCACGCTTCCCGAGGCGCGCGTGCTCACCGAGGCGATCGAGCGCCTGGGCAACTTCCTTTCGTCGTACAAGCAGTAGGGGAGGGATGCCGCGGCCCGCGGCATCCCGGAACGACGAGGAACGCTGACGGCCGGGCCGGTCACATCGTCGGGACCGGCCCGCCCGTCGCGGCTCGGGGTCAGAGCAGCGCGAGCGAGGTGGCGCGCCAGCGGCCGTCGCGCCCCTCGAGGCGCACAGCCAGGGCGCGCGTGCGGGCGGGGCCACGCACCACGACGACCGCTTCGACGATGCCGTCCGCCGGCGACGACTCGTGCACCGACATGACGGTGTGCACGGGCCGGCGGGCGACCATGCCGCGGGCGTTGCGGGCCCGTGTGGCGAGGTTGGTGCGGACGACGAGCTTGCGGTACGCGTCTTCGGTGAGCCAGCGCGCGAGCTGCTCGACCTCGCGCACGCCCGCGAAGACCTCGAGCACGCCGAGCGCGAGATTGCGCAGGAAGGGCTCGGGCGAGGGCAGCTCGATCGACGGCGTGCGCTGCGGCGCGAAGAACTCCGAGAGCTGTGCGCTGCGTGACGACTGAGGGTGTGGAAGTGCGCGGGCGGTTCCCGCGGGCGTCGTTGCCATGGGTGCCTATCTCGACAGGGGGGATGTCTTGGGGCTAGTACAACACACGGGGAACTCCCAGGAAAATCCCGATCCCCGGGTATGTGGATAACTCGAGGCCGGTCAGAGCCGATTTGCCCTACGCTCGCTGCGTGCGCTGGGACCGCTTCTTCGACGACCTCGAGGATCAGCTCGCCTCCGAATGGGAGGCCGAACGCGCCGCGCTCGACACCGAGGCCGAGCGCCTGCGGCTGTCCCGCGTGCAGCTGTCCGAGCGCCTGGGCCTGCTCGCCGGGCGCGACGGCGCGGCGCTGACGACGGCATCCTTCGATCTCGTCGACGGGACGACGCTGCGCGCGACCGTCACGGGCGTCGGGGCCGACTGGGTCGCGCTCGCACCCGTGGAGGGACCGCCCGGCGCGGTCGTCGCGCCGTTCGCCGCGATCCTCGCGGTCGGGATGCCGCACGCCGACCTGCTGCGCACGGCGAGGGTCTCCCCACCACGGTCGCCGCTGGCCGAGCGCCTCACGTTCGGCTTCGTTCTGCGCGACCTCGTGCGCCGACGCGCCGGGGTCGTGGTGCACCTGGTGAACGGCCGGCTCCTCACGGGCACGATCGACCGTGCCGGCGCCGATCACCTCGACCTCGCCCTCCACGACCCGGGCGCGCCGCGTCGGGCGGATGCGGTGACGGGGCATCGGATGGTGCCGTTCGCGGCCGTCGCGTGGGTGCGCGCCGACGAAGCGCCGGCCCTGGCCTGAGCCGTTCGACACCGGACTCGGAGCGTGCGGTCAGTCCCCGTTGCGGACGACCCCGCTGCCCCACAGCTCGGGGAAGCTCGCCGTCTGCGACTGCCGCCACAGGGCCATGCGACGGGCCTCCTCGGCCTGGTCGTCGAGATAGCCGGTGATGCTCGCGGCGTCGACGCGCCAGCGGGCGGGCGACCCGACCCGCATACCGCGGAGGCGGCCCTCGTGGACGAGGGCCATCACCTCGTCCACCGACACGCCGAGCACCTCGCCCACCTGGGCGGGGGCAAGAAGGCGCACGTCGGACGTCGGGTCATCTGACATGCCCCCATTATGGCCCGGCCGCTGAGGCACCGGCCGGGAGCGCCGCCCCCTGTGGATAACGCACGACGCGTTTCGCGCGAGTCAGCGACGATGGTCCCATGACCGCCGCCAGCGATTCCGTCCGCACGCCGCGCCGCGCCTTCTGGGGCGACGCGCGGTTCTTCCTCGGCGTCCTCCTCGTGGTCGCTTCCGTCGTGGGCGTGTGGCTCGTCGTCGCCGCGGCGAGGCAGACGGTCCCCGTGTACGCGGCCGCGCACACGATCGTTCCCGGCGAGCCGATCGCCGCCGGCGACGTCAAGGTCGTCGACGTCGCGCTCGGCGCCGTCGCCGGCATCTACCTCGGAGAGGGCGATCTGGACGCCGCGGCCGTGGCGACGCGCACGATCGAGGCGGGCGAGCTGGTGCCGGCCGCTTCGGTCGGCGATGCCGCGGATGCGCGCACCACGAGCGTCGTCGTGCGCAGCGCGGTCGACGTGCCGGCCTCGGTCGAAGCGGGCACGGTCGTCGAGGTCTGGGCGGCGCCCCTGCTCGAACGCGGCGCGTACGACGATCCGCGCATCCTCGTGGCCGACGCCACCGTGGTCTCGGTCACCCGCGACGACTCGATGATCGGGGGAGGTGCCGCCGCACTCGAGCTCGTCATCCCTCGCGACGACGTGTCGGCGACGCTCGCGGCGATGGCGGACGAGTCTGCGCTGTCGATCGTCCCGACGACGGGGGCTGGATCGTGAAGGCGGTCGTCGCCGTCGACGAGGCGGACGCGCTCGTCGCCGGGCTGCAGCGCGAGGGCGTCGACGTGATCGGCCGGTTCGCGGCATCCGCTCCCGCCGCGGCGGCGACCGAGGCGATGCCGGGTGCCGAGGGGGACGCGCTGCTGCGCGCCCTCGCCGAGGCTGACGTGCTCGTGCTCGAGGTGGGCAGGGCGTCGCTGTCACCCACGGTGGTCGCGCTGTGCGACCGTGCGGGGACGCGGATCGTGCCTCTCGTCGCGGACGCGGCGGGGGAGCGCCTGGCCGCCGCGTGCGGTCTCGAAGCCCCGCTCGACGCCGCCACCGAGCCGTGGCGCATCGCCGACGCGCTGGTGGCGGGTCCGTCGGCGGCTCCTGCCGCCCCCCGCCACTCCGACGCCACGCCGGCGCGCCCGCGCATCATCGCCGTGTGGGGTCCCGCCGGCGCGCCCGGCCGTACGACCGTCGCGACCGAGCTCGCCATGGAGCTGGCCCGCGGCGGCCGCCATGTCGCCCTCGTCGACGCCGACACGCATGCGCCGTCGATCGCGCTCATGCTCGGTCTCGCCGACGAGGGGCCGGGGTTCGCCGCGGCCTGCCGGCAGGCCGAGCTCGGCGGACTCGACGCGCGCGAGCTCACGCGCATCGCCATCCCGCTCGGGCGCACCGGCGTCGACGTGCTCACCGGGATCAACCGGCCGTCGCGCTGGCCCGAGCTGAGCGACCGGCGTGTCACGACGGCGCTCGCCGCGTGCCGCGACTGGGCCGACTACACGGTGGTCGACGTCGCGTCGTCGCTGGAGCGGGACGAGGAGATCGTGAGCGACCTGGACGGGCCGCGTCGCAACGCCGCCACGATCGCCGCGCTCCGGGCTGCCGACCTCGTCGTCGCCGTGGCCGCGGCCGATCCGCTCGGAGTGGCGCGCTTCCTCCGGGCGTACGCCGAGCTGCGTGCGACGATCGGCGCCACGCGTGTCGCGGTGGTCGCGAACCGACTGCGACCCGGCGCGCTCGGGATCGACGCACGGGGGCAGGTGCGTCGCACGCTCGACCGCTTCGGCGGCGTCGAGGACGTGTGGTTCCTGCCGCAGGACCCCCGTTCCGCGGACGCCGCACTGCTGTCGTCGCAGACCATCGCCGAGGTCGCGCCGAAGTCGCCGCTCACCCTGGCCGTGCGGCGGTTCGCCGGCGACGCCGTCGTCCCGGCACCGGATGCGGGCACGGCCGTGAAGGCACGCAGGCCGGTCGGCGGCATCCTCCGACGCGGCGCGCAACGCGGCGCGCACGGCGACGCGCGGGAGCCGTCGGGCGCCGGCGCACCGGCCGCGTGAGGCACGAGCCCTAGGCTTAGGTGCGTGTCGACCCTCAGCGATCTCGTCTACGCCCAGGGCCGCTCCAGCGAGGAGGATGTGGAGTGGCTCCACCGTCTCGCGGGTGACGGTCAGCTCCTCGCCGATCTGGCCTCGGCCGACATCGTGCTCTGGGTGCCCACCTCGGACGACTCCTTCGTCGCCGTCGCCCACACGCGCCCGAGCGGCGCGGCGACCCTCTTCTACCGCGACATCGTCGGCGACCGCGTGCGCCCGCAGTGGCGCACGCAGGTGCGGGAGGCCTTCCAGACCGGCGCGATCGTCGACTCGGCGTCGCCCGACTGGTTCGAGGAGACGCCCACGCGTGTGCGCGCCGTTCCCGTCGCGCGCAAGCACAGCGGCGTCGTGCAGACGATCGGCGTCTTGACCCGCCATACGAACCTCGGCGAGGCACGCACGCCGTCGCGCCAGCAGATCACGTTCAACGAGTGCGCGGACGACCTGTTCGGAATGATCGCGTCGGGCGACTTCCCCGACCTCACGGCCCCCACCTCGCCGCGCCGCGGTGCACCGCGCGCGTCCGACGGCCTGGTCCGCCTCGACGTGGACGGCGTGACGACATTCGCGAGCCCCAACGCGCTGTCGGCGTTCAACCGGCTCGGCTTCGACGACGAGCTCGAGGGGGAGTCGCTCGTCGAGGTCGTGACGCAGATCCTCCCCGCCAAGCGCCAGTTCGACGAGTCCCTTCCCGTCGTCGTGACGGGGCGTGCGCCGTGGCGTGCCGACCTCGAGGCGCGCGGCGTCACGGTGTCGCTGCGCACGATCCCGCTGCGCGACCACGGCACACGCATCGGCGCGATCCTGCTGTGCCGCGACGTCACCGAGATCCGCCACCAGGAGCAGGAGCTCATCACCAAGGACGCGACGATCCGTGAGATCCATCACCGCGTCAAGAACAACCTGCAGACGGTGGCCTCGCTGCTTCGCATCCAGGCACGCCGTTCGCACTCCGACGAGGCCCGCGACGCGCTGACGCAGGCGATGCGCCGCGTCTCGGCGATCGCGGTCGTGCACGACACGCTGTCGGAGGGACTCGCGCAGAACGTGGACTTCGACGAGGTGTTCGCGCGCGTGCTGAAGCTCGTCGCCGAGGTGGCGGCAGCCCCCAACACGCGGGCGAAGACGCACTCGACCGGACGATTCGGCACGCTGCCCAGCGAGTACGCGACGCCGCTGGCGCTCGCGCTCACCGAGCTCGTCACGAACGCCGTCGAGCACGGCCTCGCCGGTCAGGAAGGCGACGTCGAGATCATCGCCGACCGCACCGACGACCGCCTCGAGGTGCGCGTCCGCGACACCGGGTCGGGTCTGCCCGAGGGTCAGGTCGGACGCGGCCTCGGCACGCAGATCGTGCGCACCCTCATCCAGGGCGAGCTCGGCGGCACCATCGACTGGCACACCATCATGGGCAGCGGCACCGAGGTGACGATCGACATCCCGCTCCGCTACATCGAGCGCAGCAAGAGCTGACGGGGAGGGGATGCCGCGGGCCGCGGCATCCCCTCTCCACGGTCACCCGCACGGGGGAGGCCGCACACGCGACGACACCCGGGCGCCGAGGCGCCCGGGTGTCGTCGTGAAGGTGTCAGGAGGCGCGGCGCGCGCGGGCGGCGCGGCGCTTGAGTGCGCGGCGCTCGTCCTCGGACAGGCCGCCCCACACGCCCGAGTCCTGACCGGTCTCGAGGGCGTACTGCAGGCAGATCTCGGTGACGGTGCAGCGTGCGCACACCGACTTGGCCTTCTCGATCTGATCGACGGCCGGTCCGGTGTTCCCCACGGGGAAGAACAGTTCGGGGTCGACGGTCAGGCAGGCGGCCTTGTCGCGCCAGTCCATGGGGGTGCTCCTTGTTACAGAGGGGTGGGGAAAGAGTGCCGGTTCGGGTCCGATACCCTGTGGGATGTGCGAGGAAACTCGCCCCACGTCGCTGTGGGAGCACACGGCTTCACCAATCGTCCCATAGCGGTTTACCTGAATCAAGGGTTGATCGGCGCGTTTGTGTGGGACTTGCTGAGTGTTCCCCCTGTGGTGTGGAGGGTTCGCACAAAACGCTCGCCGAAGGAAGAGGGAGTCGACGGAGAATGCGGACAAACGTGTCCGGAAGGGTCGCCGCGGTGCTGGTCGGCCTCGAAGGAGTGGGCATCGCCGCACTGGTGGTCTGGCAGATCGTGGAGATCCTGCGGGGCGACACGGACTCCCTCGCGAGCGCCCTCGCGCTCATCGTGCTGAGCCTCGTCGGCGCGGCCGCGGTCATCGCCTTCGCCGTCGCCGTGTGGCGCGGTCTGTCGTGGGGCCGCTCCGGCGGCATCGTCACGCAGCTGCTGATCCTCGCCGTCGCGCTCGGGGCCGTCACCGGCGCCTTCGCCGCGCCCGGCATCGCGCTCGCGCTCGCCGTGCCGGCCGTCGTGGTGCTGGTGCTGCTCATCCTCGCCGTGCGCGATGCGGGTCGCACCGCACGCCGTGACGGCGAGGGCGGACCCGACGAGCGGCCGCGGGGCGCGGCATCCCGCTAGTCCCGACAGGATCGCCGGGACGAGGGCTCAGACGCCCAGCAGCGTCCGCACGCGGGCGACGTGGCCGGTCGCGCGCACGTTGTACAGGGCGTGGATGACACGGCCCTTCGCGTCGATCACGATGGTCGAGCGGATGACGCCGAGGAACGTCTTGCCGTAGTTCATCTTCTCGCCCCACGCGGCGTACTTCTCCAGCACCTTGTGGCCGGGGTCGCTCAGCAGGTCGTAGGTCAGGCCGTCGCGCTCGCGGAAGCGGCGCAGCTTCTCGGGCTCGTCGGGCGAGATGCCGAGCACCGTGTAGCCGGCGGCCTGCAGCGGCGCGAGGCTGTCGCGGAAGTCGCACGCCTCCTTCGTGCAGCCGGGCGTCATCGCGGCCGGATAGAAGAACAGGATGACCGGGCCGCCACGCAGGTCCTTCAGCGTCACCGGGCGCTCGTCCTGGTCGGGGAGCGTGAAGGCGGGAGCGAGGGAACCGGGTTCGAGGCGCTGCGTGGTCACCCGTCCACTCTAGGCGGCAGGCTCGCGCGACCTACGCGCCGGGCTCCTGGGCCTTCTTCGCGAACGTCTCGAGCAGGCGCTGCAGCGAGTCCAGCCGCGCCGCGCCGCCGGGACCGAGCCTGCCCTCCTCGACCGCCTCGACGATCGCGCAGTCGGGGGCGTCGGGCAGATGCGTGCACCCGCGCGGGCACTCCTCGGCGATCTCGGCCAGATCGGTGAACGCGCGCAGGATGTTCGCGGGGTCGACGTGCCCCAGTCCGAACGACCGGACGCCCGGGGTGTCGATCACCCAGCCGTTGCCGCCCTCGCCGCGATAGCGCAGCGAGACCGTCGAACTGGACGTGTGGCGTCCGCGCCCGGTCACCTCGTTGACGTGCCCGGTGGCGCGCTTCGCGTCGGGCACGAGCGCGTTCACGAGCGTCGACTTGCCGACGCCGGAGTGCCCGACGAACACGGTCGAGTGCCCGATGAGCGCCGCGCCGATGCGCTCCAGCGGCATCTCTTCGCGTCCGCTCGTGAACACCTCGAGGTCGAGCCCGTCGAAGTGCGCCAGGAACTCGGAGGGGTCGGCGAGGTCGGTCTTCGTGACGACGAGGAGGGGACGGATGCCGGCGTCCAGGGCGGCGACCAAGTACCGGTCGACGAGCCTCGGCCGCGGCTCGGGATCGGCGGCGGCGACCACGACGAGCATCTGGTCGGCGTTGGCGACGATGACCCGCTCGACCTGGTCGGTGTCGTCGGCGCTGCGACGCAGCAGCGACGTGCGCTCCTCGATGCCCACGATGCGCGCGAGGGTGCCTTCGTCGCCGGAGGTGTCGCCCACGACGCGTGCGCGGTCACCCGTGACGATCGGCGTCTTGCGCAGCTCGCGGGCGCGGGTCGCCAGCACGGTGTGCTCCTCGGGGAGATCCTCGTCGACCAGAACGGTGTACCGGCCGCGGTCGACGCCGAGTACGCGGGCGATCTCGGCGTCGCTGTGCGCCGGGCGCCGCTTCGTGCGCGGTCGATTCGCCTTGGGGTTCGGCCGCACCCGGACGTCGGCCTCGTCGAACTCGGGTTCGTCGTCGTCGAAGTCGTCCAGCCAGCTCATGCCGTCGTCCCGGATCGCTTCATGCTGTCGAAGGCCGCGTCACGAGGCGCGCACCGACTCCTCCGCGAGGCCGCCCTCGGCGCGGTCGTCGCCGTCGCCCTCGAGCATGCGCTGCCAGATCTGCGGGAACTCGGGCATCGTCTTGGCGGTGGTGCCGATGTCGTCGACCTCGACGCCCGGCACGGCCAGTCCGATCAGGGCGCCCGTGGTCGCCATGCGGTGGTCGTGGTACGCGTGCCACACGCCGCCGTGCAGCGGCCGGGGGACGATGCGGATGCCGTCGGGCAGCTCGTGGGCCTCGCCGCCGAGGGCGCGCAGCTCCGCGACGAGCGCCGCGATGCGGTCGGTCTCGTGCCCGCGGATGTGGCCGATGCCGTGCAGCGTCGACGGGGACTCCGCGAACGCCGTGAGCGCGAAGATCGTCGGGGCGAGCTCGCCCGCGGCCGACAGGTCGAGATCCACGCCCTGGATGCCGGCGCCCGCCGTGACCGTGAGCGCGCCGCCCCTGCGCACCACGCGCGCGCCCATGAGCGACAGGATGTCGGTGAGCATGGCGCCGGGCTGCGTGGAGTGGGCGGGCCAGCCGGTCACCGACACGGATCCGCCCGCGACCATGGCCGCGCCGAGGAACGGCGCCGCGTTCGACAGATCGGGCTCGATGGCCACGTCCTTGCCGCGGATGGTGCTCGCGGGCACGATCCACTCGCCGACGGCCGGACGCTCGACGTGCACACCGCGGTGTGCGAGGGACTCGACGGTCATGTCGATGTGCGGGATGCTGGGCAGCCGCTCGCCGGCGTGCACGAGGTGGAGGCCGACGTCGAACCGGGGGGCTGCGAGCAGCAGGCCCGAGACGAACTGGCTCGACGCGCTCGCGTCGATCGTGACCTCGCCGCCGCGCACGTGGCCGTGGCCGCGCACGATGAAGGGGAGCGCCCAGCGGGCGCCGTCGTCGATGTCGACGCCGACGTCGCGCAGGGCAGTGATCATGGCGCCCATCGGGCGGTGCAGCGCGCTCTCGTGCGCCGTGAGGGTGACGTCGCCGCGCGCGAACCCGCCGAGCGCCGCGACGAACCGCATGACGGTGCCCGCCTGACCGCAGTCGACGACGGTCTCGCCGCCGAGCGGCCACACCGGCGTGACCTCGATGTCGTCGCCGTAGAGGCCCGCGCCCGGCACGAGCTCGATGCCGACGCCGAGCGACCGCAGCGCGTCGATCATGCGCGCGGAATCGTCGGAGTGCAGCGGGGCGATCAGCCGGCTCGGAGCATCGGCCAGCGCGGCGAGGATGAGCTCGCGGTTCGTGAGCGATTTGGAGCCCGGCACGGTCACGGTGGCACGCAGCGCGCCCGCCGCGACAGGCGCGTGCCAGTGGCCGCGCGCGGTCGGCGCGGAAGTGGGGGAATACCCGTCGGCTGTCATCGGGTTCTACCCTACTGAACCGGTGCGACAGCCCCGGGAGACACCCACGAGCGGAGCCGGATGTTCGCCACACTTGATCGCGTCGAGACCGATGCGTCGTCGCTGAGCCTCGGGTCGCGGCATCCCGCCCCGGCAGGCTTGGAGGCGGCCGCCGTAGACTGGCGCGTGATGAGCGATTCGATCGACCAGGCCGCAGAAGCCGCGGCGCCCGCGCAGGACGCACGGGCGCAGTTCGAAGAGCAGGCGCTGCCCTTCATGGACCAGCTCTATGCCGCGGCCATGCGGATGACGCGCAATCCGGCCGATGCGGCCGACCTCGTGCAGGAGACCTTCGTCAAGGCGTTCGCGTCGTGGAAGACCTTCACGCAGGGCACGAACCTCAAGGCGTGGCTCTACCGCATCCTGACGAACACGTACATCAACACGTACCGCAAGAAGCAGCGCGAGCCGTATCAGGGCACGATCGACGACCTCGAGGACTGGCAGCTCGGCGGTGCCGAGTCGACCACCGCGACGAGCACGCGCTCGGCGGAGGCCGAGGCGATCGACCACATGCCCGCGTCGGTCGTGAAGGATGCGCTGCAGTCGATCCCCGAGGACTTCCGGCTGGCGGTGTACCTCGCCGACGTCGAGGGCTTCGCCTACCAGGAGATCGCCGACATCATGAAGACCCCCATCGGCACGGTCATGAGCCGTCTGCACCGTGGCAGGCGAATGCTCCGTGAACTGCTGGCCGACTACGCAAAGGAGCGCGGCATCCAGACCGCCGCCTCGACGAGGAGCACGAAATGACCGACTGCGGCTGTGAGAAGGCGCGGCGCGACCTGGAGGAGTACCTGCGCCACGAGGTCTGCAAGACCTCGCAGACCGATATCGCCGAGCACCTGGAGCATTGCGAGGGGTGCCAGGACGAGGCGCTCGTCGCCCGCACGCTGACCGAGGTGCTGGCCCGGGCGTGCAAGGAGAGCGCGCCCGAAGAGCTGCGCGACCAGGTGCTCGCGAAGCTGCGCGCGGCGCAGACCGTCACGAGCTGATCCGACCCGGTCGACGGTCGGCGTCAGTCGATGCCCAGACTCGCGGCTGCGCGCACGATGTCGCGCCGGCTGCTGAGTCCCAGCTTGCTCAGCACCGCCGACACGTGGTGGTCGGCCGTCTTTGGCGAGATGTAGAGCTCGTGTGCGAGCTCGGCGTTCGTGAGGCCGCGCGCGACCAGACGTGCCACGTCGAGCTGACGGTTGGTCAGGCCCGACGGGTTGGCGAGCGTCGCCGTGCGCGGTCGGGCGGGGAGCGAGCGGATGCCTCGTTCCGTGAGCATGCGTCGGGCCCGGGCAGCCGTGGCCGGCACGTCGAGCGCGTCGAGGCTCGCGAGCCCCGCGGCGGCCGTGGCGGCATCCGTCGCATGAACCGCCGCCATCGCGGCGTCGAACGGTGCGCCGAGGCTCTGCCAGGCCCGCGCGGCCTCGTCGTGGCGACCGGAGAGCTCGAGCCGATGCGGCTCGGGCAGGGACTCCGGGATGCCGCCGGCCGCGGCCGCGCTCAGGCCGAGGCGCCCGAGCCAGACCCGCAGGTCGCCTGTCGCCCAATGGGTGCCGGTCAGCGCCGAGGCGGCCTCGAGCGCGGCGCCCGCGTCGGCGAGGCCCGGATCCGCGGTGCCCGAGACCCAGGCCCGCTCGGCGACCGCGCTCAGCACCGCGAGCGTCGTGAGCGACTCGTCGAGGTCGGCGGCCAGCGCGGCCGCTGCCGACACATGCGCGTCCGCCGTCGCGGGGTCGTCACCGCGTCTGACGGCCAGCAGCGCCGCCACGATGTGCGGCCAGATCTCCGCCAGCGGGGGTCCGCTGCCGTCGAGCACGGCCGCCGCGTCCTCGGCCGAGGCCGCCCAGCGCCCGCGGAACAGGTGCAGTCGTGACCGCATGCCGGTCTGCCACTGGCGGCACACCGCGATGTCGCGGTCGACGGTGAGCGGGATCGACTCGGCCAGCAGCGTCTCGGCATTGACGAGACGCCGATGCTCGACGTCGAGCGCCGACAGGTTCGAGTACGCCGTCGTCCCGATCTCGTCGAGCGAGTCCGCCAGCGCCGTCGTCGCGTGCTGACGCAGCAGCTCACGCGCGGACGTGTCGCCTTCGACGAGCCGCGCGGCGGCTTCGGTGATCGACAGCCGGAGGTCGGCGGCCTGTGTCGTCTCCGTCGCGCGCAGTGCGGACGCGATCTCACGGGCCGCGTCGAGATCCAGCCGGCGGAAGGCGAGGTAGGCGCGCGTCGCCTGGGCCGAGGCGAGGGCCGCAGGCCCCGCACCGGCCGCGGCCGCGGCATCCGCCTCGTGCTCAGCGGCATGACGGCGGGCGGAGTAGTACTCGACGACGGCGCGCCTGTCGTGGGCGGCGCTGATCCCGTCGTGGTCGCCCAGCCGCTCGCGGATCCGCAGCGCCGCGTCGATGGACGAGAGGGATGCGGGCAGCAGGCTGACCATGTACTGCTCGGTGCTGAGCAGCTCCAGCAGGCGCGCGCGCTCTGCCGTGTCGCCGTCGAGCCCGTCGAGCGCGAGGGCGAGGAAGGCGACCGCCTCGGTGTGGGATCCGGTGCGGGTGGCGTCCTCGGCGGCCCGGACGGCGTACCGCAGGGTGCGCGCGCGGTCGCCGGCGGCCGCGGCGTGGTGGGTGAGCACAGCGTCGTCGGCGCCGCCCACCCGCTCCCACGCGTCCAGCACACGGCGGTGCAGCAGCGCCTCGACGCCGGGCTCGGTGCTCGCGACGACGGCGAGGCGGGCCAGCTCGTGGCGGAATCCGATGCCGTGCGACGTCCGGACGAGCAGCCCGGTGGCCTCGAGCCGGCGCAGCGTCGGCACATCGATGCCGTCGTCGTCGAGCCCCGCGAAGGGCAGCAGCCGATCGTCGAAGGCGTCGGGGGCGGTCGCGATGAGCTGCAGCGCCCCCAGCTCGGCACCCGTGAGGCCCGTCGTGCTCGCGATCACCGCGTCGCGCACGGTCGGCGGCAGCTCCTCGCCCGGGCTGCGGGCGATCTCGGCCACGAAGAACGGGTTGCCGCCGGTGAGGGCGCGCACGTGTGCGGCATCGGCGCCCCGGTCGCCGAGCAGCTCGCGCACGGCATCGACCGAGAGCGGGGGCGCGGCCACGCGCGTCGCGGAGTCCATGCGTGCGATGTCGCCGATCAGCGCCAGCAGCGCGTGGCCGAGCGGCACGTCGCGGTGCGCGATCACGAGCACGACGGGCGACGCCTCGATGCGGCGCACCAGGAACCGCAGCACTTCGACGGAGGCGGCGTCGATCCACTGCGCGTCGTCGATGACGAGCACCGTCGGCGCCGCCGACACCTGCGCCGCGAAGCGGGCCTCGGTGCCCAGCAGCGTGTCGGCGTCGGCCGGATCGCCCAGGGCCGCCTGCACGTCGCGTACGGGTCCGAGCGGACGGGGCGTCGACAGCGGATCGCAGGCGGCGCGCAGCACGCGCACGCTCTCGGGGACGCCGGCGAGTGCGGCGGTCACGAGGCTCGTCTTGCCGGCGCCGGCATCGCCGGCCACGGTCACGACGGACCCCGACGCCGACCCGTCCGTCGCCGTGCCGCGCGCGATCGCCCCTGCCAGCGCGTCCAGCTGCGGCGCGCGCTCGAACAGCCCCATGGCGCCATCGTAGGCTCCGGCGCCGCCGGGCGGGCGGTCTCCGGCCGTGGCGTCAGGGGGCTGTTCGAGCCGCCGCGCGTCCACCGTCGCGGGTCAGCGCGGGGTCGGGCCGCCGAGTGCGACGTCGGCGTAAGCGCCGGTGCGCATCGCCTCGAGAGCGTGCGCCACCGCCCGCACCCGGGTCATCTCGGCAGGGTCGACCGCCGGGCGCCGGCGGGATGCCTCCACGCCGGCACGGACGGTGGCCACGAGTCGCAGCATCCCTCGTCTCACGCCGGCCGCGAGGGTGCGCAGGGCGGCGCCCTGCTCGGCCATCGCTGCCGGTGTGACGTAGACGGCGGTCATGCCGCGGCCTCGGCGGACGGCATCCCGTCGTCCGCGGTCTGCGGGCCGAACTCGGCGACGACCTCCGAGACGAGGTCCGCAGGGAACCCGCCGCGGCGTGCGTGCTCGCGGACCGTCTCGGGCTCGTCGGTGCGGTGGATGCAGTAGAGCTTGTCGCCGGCGACGTACGTGGTCACCCACTCGTAGGGGAGCCCGAGCGACTCGACCGCCCGGTTGGAGGTGCGTGCGATCTCGACGAGGTCGTCGTGGCTCATCTGCGAGGCGCCGGGGACGTTGCGTTCGATGATGAAGGTGTTCATGGGACTTCCGATCTGTGAGGCACCCGGGCTGTCCGGGTTGACTCCATCGTCGGGATCGCGCGCCGTCACGACATCGGGAGCGGTTCCCCATGTTCGCGGCCGCGACCTGCCCAGATGCGACCTCAGGCGGGCGTGAAGATCGTGAGCGCGCCGGGCACCACGTCCACCGTCAGCGGCAGCGCGCCGATCGGGTCGCCGTCGGCATAGGCCGTGACGCCGGGGGAGGCGAGACGCACCGACCGCACGCGCGTGATCGACACCTCGGGCACGCTCGCGTGCGTGCCGCGGTAGACCTTCGGCAGCAGCCCGAGCAGGCGCAGCCGCCCCGCCGGACGCACGAGCACGAGGTCGAGCAGGCCGTCGCCGGGGTCGGCGTCGGGGGCGATCGGGATGCCGCCGCCGTAGGTGCGCCCGTTGCCCACGGTCGCCATCACGAGGTCGCCGTGCACCTGCTCGCGGGTGCCGTCCGCGCGCTCGTACTCGATGTCGTACGGGATGCCGGCGAGGGTCAGGAACTCCACGAGGATCGCGATGTTGTAGCGCGAGCCGCCGCGGGGCCACCGCATGGCGTTGGCGCGGTCGTTGACCTTCGAGTCGAAGCCGCTCGCGAGCACCGAGCCGAAGTAGCGGGTCGAGCCGTCCTCGCGCGTGACGCGCGCCAGGTCGATGTCACGGGTGACCCCTGCGGCGATCGCGTCGGCGGCCGCGGCGACGTCGAGCTCGCGCAGTCCGAGCGTCGCCGCGAAGTCGTTGCCGGTGCCGGCCGGGACGATGCCCAGCGGGATGCCGGTCCCGGCGACCTCCTGCAGTGCGAGGTTGACGGTGCCGTCGCCGCCGGCCACGGCCACCGCGTCGACGCCGACGTCGATGGCGGCACGCAGCAGGGCGGACGACTCGTCGGCGCTCCCGCCGCTCAGGATCGAGGTCTGCACGCCGTGGGCGCGCAGCCGCTCGGCGGCGTGCGTCGCGGCCCCCGTGTGGGCCCCGGCGCGCGCCGCGGGGTTGACCAGCAGCGCGACCCTCACGCGCCGGCCTCGGACGTCTCGGCGGGCACAGCCACCGGCGCGACGAGCGCTCCCGGGTTCATGATCCCGTTCGGGTCGAGCGTCGCCTTCACGGCGCGCAGCACCGCGACGCCGAGCGGGCCGATCTCGGCTTCGAGGTAGGGCCTGTGGTCGCGGCCGACCGCATGATGGTGCGTGATGGTGCCGTGGGCGTCGCCGATGGCGCGGGAGGCGGCATCCTTCGCCCTCGCCCACTGCTGCTGCGGATCGTCGGTCAGCGCCGCGACGACGGTGAAGTAGAGCGATGCCCCCGCGGGGTACACGTGCGAGATGTGGCACAGCACGATCGGCTTGGTCCCGACGGCCGTGAGCGCGGCGCTCAGCGCGTCGGTGACGGCCGCCTTCAGCGCGGGCAGGTCCGCCCACGTCGTCGCGGTCTCCAGCGTCTCGGCGAGGACCCCGACGTCCATGAGGGTGTCGCGCAGCGCGGGCGATGCGAAGCGGCCGCGCTCCCACGAGCGGGCCGGGTCCTCGCCGCGGGACTTCGCCCCGTGGGCGGCGAACACGGCGTCGAGCGTGTCGCGGACCGCTTCGGCCTCGGCGGCTGTCGCGCCCTCGAAGGTGGCGACGGCCAGGCATCCGCGCAACCGCGTGAGGTGCCCGCCCATGGCGGCGTTGACCTTCGTCTCGGTCTCGTCGCTCAGCCTCAGGACGGTGGGCCGGATGCCGCGCTGCGTCGCCTCGCGGAACGCCGCCGCCCCCGCGGCGAAGTCGGGGAAGGTCCAGGCGCGGTACCCGGTCGCGGCGGGGATCGGCCGGATGCGCACCGTGATCTCGGTGAGCACGCCGAACGCCCCCTCGGACCCGAGGAAGAGTTCGCGCAGGTCGGGACCGGCTGCGCTCGCCGGCGCCCGGCCGAGGTCGAGGTCGCCTCGCGGTGTCGCGACGCGCAGCGCGTGGACGAGGTCGTCGAAGCGGCCGTAGCCGCGCGAGGCCTGACCGCTGGACCGCGTCGCGGCGTAGCCGCCCAGGGAGGCGTACTCGAAGCTCTGCGGGAAGTGCCCGAGGGTAAACCCTCGGGCGCCGAGGAGCTCCTCGGCCTGCGGGCCGGTCGTGCCGGCACCGAAGGTCGCGAGCAGCGACACCTCGTCGAGGGCCAGCAGCGCGGCCGTGCGCGACAGGTCGAGCGCGATGACCGACCGCTGCGCGCCCCGCACGGGGTCGACGCCGCCGACGACCGACGTGCCGCCGCCGAAGGGGACGACGGCGAGGCCGCGCTCGTCGCACGCGTGCAGCACCGCCGCGGTGGCAGCGTGGTCGGCCGGCGACACCACCGCGTCCGGGGCCGTCTGCGGGTCGTCCTGACGACGGCGCAGCAGGTCGGGGGTGCTCTTGCCGCCGAGGTGGAGCGCGCGGACGCGGTCGTCGCGCGTCGCGTGCTCGGCGCCGACGATCGCGGCCAGCGCGTCGAGGTCGTCGTCGGCCAGCATCGACGGCGTCAGCGTCGGTCGCTCGCGGCGCGGCACCGGATGCGCCTTGCCCGGCAGCAGGGTCGCGACGATCGCCTTTGCCGCGGCGGGGAGGTGCGCGGGGGTCGAGCCCCACGCGTCCCAGTCGCCGCGGGGGCGCGGAGCCGGGATATCGAGCGGTCGCGCGGAGGGCGCAGAGTCGCCGGCGGGAGTCGTGGGCACCGTCGCAGCCATGGCGACAGTATGACACATTCTGTATGGTTGTCACATGGCCGATGGAGTCTCCGACACCGAAACCGCGATCCTCGACGCGGCCCTCGCCGAGGTGCTGGATCACGGGATCCGCCGCACGACGGCATCCGACATCGCCCGCCGCTGCGGGATCGCCCGTCAGACGCTGTACCGCTACTGGCCCGACGCCGAGGCCGTCTTCGCCGCCCTGGTGACCCGCGAGCTCGTGGCCGCACTGCCCGTCGCGGGGAGCGACAGCGCCGACCTCCACGAACTCGTGGGGCTCCTCGTCGAGACCGCGGACCGCGTGCGCGCGCTGCCCCTGGTCGACCGCCTGCGCGACACCGACCCCGAGCTGTTCGCCCGGTACATCCTCGACCGGCTGGGCACCAGCCAGCGCGCCATCCACGCCGAGACGGCGCGACGCCTGGCCGCCGGGCAGCGTGCGGGGTACGTGCGCGAGGGCGACCCGGTGCAGCAGGCCGCCATGGTGTTGCTCATCGCGCAGTCCGCCGTGCAGTCCGCGCCGATCGTCGCCGAGTGGCTTCCGGCCGACGCCTGGCGGGCGGAGCTGTCGGCCGCGCTCCTGGGCTACCTGTCGCCGGCGGCCGCCGCGGGCGGAGGACGGGCATGAGCACGCGCATCATCGGACGGACGCCGCGGTCGTCGGCGCTGTCGGCCGCGCGCCGCGCGCGGGAACTGGACGCCCTGGGCGACGGCGCCCAGGTCGACGTGCTCGTCGTCGGCGGTGGGATCACCGGTGTCGGGATCGCGCTGGATGCCGCCGCCCGCGGCCTGCGGACGGTGCTCGTCGAACGTCACGACCTCGCGCACGGCACGAGCCGGTTCAGCTCCAAGCTCGTGCACGGCGGGCTGCGGTACCTGGCCTCGGGGCAGGTGGGGATCGCGCACGAGAGCGCGGCCGAGCGGCACCTCCTCCTCACCCGCACGGCGCCCCACCTCACGCGGGCGCTCGCGCAGATCGTGCCGCTGTACGACCCCGGAGCGGTCGCCCAGGGCGCCTACATCGGGCTCGGGTACGAGCTCGGCGACGGGCTGCGGCGCGCCGTGCGCACCCCCGGCTCGGTGCTCCCCGCACCAGGGGCGATCGGTCCCGCCGCCACCCGCAGGCTCGCTCCCGCCGTCCGCGGCGACGGCCTCCGCGGCGGCGTACGCGGCTGGGACGGACAGCTCATCGACGACGCCCGGCTGGTCGTCGCGGTGGCACGCACGGCGGCCGGGTACGGGGCATCCATCCTCACCCGTGTCGAGGCGGTGTCGGTGACGGGCCACGGTGCGCGGCTCCACGACCTCGTCTCGGGCCAGACGCTCGGCGTGCAGGCGCGCGCCGTCGTGAACGCGACCGGCGTGTGGGCCGGCGAGCTCGACGCCGACGTGAGGCTGCGGCCCAGCCGCGGCACGCACCTGGTGGTGCCGACCGAGCGTCTCGGCGGCTCTGACGTCTCGCTCACCGTGCCGATCCCGGGCTCGTCCAGCCGGTTCGTGTTCACGCTGCCCGCCGTCCACGGCCGCACGTACATCGGCATCACCGACGTGCCCGTCGACGGGCCGGTGCCCGATGTCGCGCACGCGAGCGACGCCGAGGTCGACGAGCTCCTGGCCGTGGTCAACACCGTGCTGGAGTCCCCGCTCACGCGCACCGACGTGCTCTCGACCTACGCGGGGCTGCGCCCGCTGCTGGCGGGAGAGGCCGACGACGACACCAGCGACCTGTCGCGCCGCCACGCCATCCTCGAATCCCGGGCCGGTGTGCTGAGCGTCGTCGGCGGCAAGCTCACGACCTACCGGCGCATGGCCGAGGACGCCGTGGATGCCGTCATCCGCCGCGACCCGTCCTTCCCGTCGCACCCGTCGCCGACGCGCAGACTGCCGCTAGTCGGCGCATGGCCGCGGCCGAGGCTGGGCGAGATCGATGCCTCCCCGCGCCTCGTGCGCCGCTACGGCGCCGAGGCCGCGTACGTCGCCGCGCTCCCCGACGGGCCCTGGGCCGCGCGCGGGGTGACCGCGCAGGAGCTCGAATGGGGCGTCCGCGTCGAGGGTGCCCTCGGTGTCGACGACCTGCTCGACCGCCGTACGCGGCTGGGTCTCGTGCCCGCGGACCGCGATGCGTCGATGGATGCCGCCGCCGCGGCGTTCTCCCGCGCCGGGGTGACGCCGCTCGACGCGTGAGGTCCCGTCCTCGGCTGAGGGCCGTTGCCGATCTGCGGACCGCCACGCCGTCGTGACCTCCGCAGCCCGGCTCTGATCCTCAGATGGGGAGCCCGGTATGGCAGGAAAGCGCCCCGGAACGGCCGGTAGAGGTGATGCGGGCGTCGGAGGCCACAGTCACACTGGGACGGTGACCTCGACGCATCCGCACGGCAGCCTCGGCATCGTGCAGGGCACCGCCCTGTACATCGCGTCGGTGCTCGGCACCGGCCTGCTCGTGCTGCCGGGGCTGGCCGCCGAGGTCGCCGGACCGGCGTCGATCGTCTCGGTGCTCGCCGTGATCGTGCTGGCCGTACCGCTCGCGGGGACCTTCGCCGCGCTCGCCGCGCGCTACCCCGATCCGGGCGGCGTGGCCAGCTACGTCCGCCGCGCGCTCGGCCCCACCGCCGCCCGGGCGACGGGGTACTGGTTCTACTTCGGCGTGGCCGCCGGGTTCCCGGTGCTGGCCATCCTCGGCAGCGAGTACCTCAGCGCGATCCTCCACATCGACCGGGCCGCCGTGACTCTGCTGGTCTTCGCGATCCTCGTGCCGCCGTTCGTCGTCAACATGCTCGGCGTCCGGGTGGCGGGCTGGGTCCAGTTCGTGCTCACGGGGCTGCTCGTGGGCATCGTGGTGTTCGTCGTGGCCGCCGCGTTCCCCGCGGTCGAGGCATCCCGGTTCGAGCCGTTCCTCCCGCACGGCTGGGCGGGCGTCGGCACCGCCGTGAGCCTGTTCGTCTGGGCGTTCGCGGGCTGGGAGGTCGGCACGCACATCTCGGGGGAGTTCCGCGATCCGCGACGCATCATCCCGCTCGCCACCGGCATCGCGCTCGTCGTGACGGGTCTCGCCTACCTGCTGCTGCAGATCGTGACGGTCGGGGTCCTCGGCGAGGACGCCGGCGCGGGCGCGGTGCCGCTGCTCTCGCTCGCCGAGGCCGTGGCACCCGGCTTCGGGCCCACCGCCGTGGGTGCGGTGGCCGCGATCGTCGTGCTCGGAGTCATGAACTCGTACCTCGCGGCGTTCGGCAAGCTCGGCGCCTCGCTCGCCGCCAACGGCGATCTGCCGCGGGTGCTCGCGCCCGGGGCCGAGGCGGGGGGAGTGCCGCGCCGCGCGCTGCTGGTGACGCTCGTGATCGCCCTCGCGTACTCCACGATCGCGCTGCTGACCGGCGGCGACCTGCAGACGTTCATCCTCATCCACACCAGCAACATGGTGTCGATCTACGCTGCGGGGATGATCGCGGCGACGCTCATCCTGCCGCGGTTCACCGCCGGCTGGTTCATGGCCGTCGTCGCCGCCGTGCTGTCGGTGGGACTGCTGTTCCTGGCCGGCGCGAACCTGCTGCCCGCGGCCCTGCTGGCGCTCGCGGCAGTCGCGGTCACGGTGTGGCGGCGGATCCGGCGCCGGCCTCGCCCGGCGGACCACGGGGCCGCAGAAGTCGCCGCGCCGGCAGCCGAGGCCGCACCGGCACGCACGGGCGACGCGCAGGCCGCGCCGACTGTCGCCGAGACTCCGGGCCGCACGTCGGGGTGAAGACGACGGCGGTCCGGGCATCACGAGATCCGGCCCCGGACCCTCAGCGTCGCTGAGGATCCGGGGCCGGATCGGCGTGCCGGGTCAGGAGACCGCGAGCGCCGCCTGGAGGATGGCGGACTGCTCGGCCGCGTGCACCTTCGGCGAACCCGTCGCGGTGGACGCCGCGGAGGCACGCGAGATGTTGCTGATCGTGCGGCCGTTCAGGTGCTTCACGACCTCGAGCGCGATGAAGGGCCAGGCGCCCTGGTTCTCGGGCTCGTCCTGCACCCACACCAGTTCGGCGTTCGGGTACGAGTCGATGACGGCGTTGAGCTCCTCGACCGGTGCGGGGTAGTACTGCTCGAGCCGCACCAGCGCGACCGCCGGGTTCGGGTTCTTGTCGAGCTCGGCGCGCAGGTCCCAGTGGATCTTGCCGGCGTGCAGCAGCACGCGCTTGACGGCCGACTTGTCGACGCCGCGGTTGTCATCCAGCACCGGCTCGAACTTGCCGGTGAGGAAGTCCTCGACCGGGCTGGTCGCGCCGCGCAGACGCAGCATCGCCTTCGGGGTGAAGACCACCAGCGGGCGGCGCGGCCGGGCGTACGCCTGACGACGCAGCAGGTGGAAGTACGACGCGGGGGTCGAGGGGCGTGCGACCGTCATGTTGTCCTGCGCGCACAGCTGCAGGTAGCGCTCGATGCGCGCGGACGAGTGGTCGGGCCCCTGGCCCTCGTAGCCGTGCGGGAGCAGCAGGGCCACGCTCGACTGCTGGCCCCACTTCTGGTCCGCCGACGAGATGAACTCGTCGATCACCGACTGGGCGCCGTTGGCGAAGTCGCCGAACTGGGCCTCCCACAGCACGAGCGAGTCGGCGCGCTCCACCGAGTAGCCGTACTCGAACGCCATCGCGGCGTACTCGCTCAGCAGCGAGTCGTACACGTAGAAGCGCCCCTGATCCTCACTGAGGTTCGTGAGCGGGATCCACTCCTGGCCGTTGGCGCGGTCGTGCAGCACCGCGTGGCGCTGCACGAACGTGCCGCGGCGCGAGTCCTGGCCGGCCAGGCGCACGTTCGTCTTCTCCAGGAGGAGCGAGCCGAACGCCAGCAGCTCGCCGAAGCCCCAGTCGATCGAGCCGTTGCGGCTCATGTCGAGGCGCTTCTCGAGCAGCTGCTGCAGCTTGGCGTGGACCGTGAAGCCCTCGGGCTTGTTCACGAAGGTGTCGCCGATGAGGTTGATCGCCTCACGCGAGACGCCCGTGGTCTCGGGCTCGCCGGCGGCCGGCTGGGCGGCGGCATCCGGGACGACGACGGGCGACGATCCGGTCTCGGCGGCGTGGGTCTCGGCGAACGCGATCTCGAGGCGGTTCTGGAAGTCCTGCTTGGCCTTCTCGTACTCCTCCTCGGTGATGTCGCCGCGACCGACGAGCGCCTCGGTGTACAGGCGGCGGACCGAGCGCTTCGCCTCGATGAGGTTCGTCATCAGCGGCTGCGTCATCGACGGGTCGTCGCCCTCGTTGTGACCACGGCGGCGGTAGCAGACGATGTCGACCACGACATCGCGGTGGAACCGCTCGCGGTACGCGAACGCCAGCTGCGCGACGCGGGTGACGGCCTCGGGGTCGTCGCCGTTCACGTGGAAGACGGGAGCCTGGATCGTCTTGGCGACATCGGTGGCGTAGACCGAGGTGCGCGCATCGGTGGGCGTCGTGGTGAAGCCGACCTGGTTGTTGACCACGACGTGCACGGTGCCGCCCGTGCGGTAGCCGCGCAGCTGCGACATCTGCAGCGTCTCGACGACGACGCCCTGGCCCGCGAAGGCCGCGTCGCCGTGGACGAGGATCGGCAGCCACGTGAACGTGCCGATGGGCTTGCGGTCCTGCTTGGCGCGGACGATGCCCTCGAGCACGCCGTCGACCGTCTCGAGGTGCGACGGGTTGGCGGCGAGGTACACCGGCAGCTCGGACTGGTTGTCGGCGACGAACGTGCCCTCGGTGCCGAGGTGGTACTTGACGTCGCCCGATCCGCTCTTCGAGCCGATCGCGACCGATCCCTCGAACTCGCGGAAGATCTGGCTGTACGTCTTGCCGGCGATGTTCGTCAGCACGTTCAGCCGGCCGCGGTGGGCCATGCCGATCGCGGCGCCGTCGAGGCCCGCCTCGGCCGCACCCTGCAGGATCTCGTCGAGCAGCGGGATGAGCGATTCGCCGCCCTCCAGGCTGAAGCGCTTCTGGCCGACGTACTTCGTCTGCAGGAAGGTCTCGAACGCCTCGGCCTGGTTCAGCTTGTCGAGGATGCGCAGCTGCTCGTCGTGGCCGGGCTTCTGGTACTTGACCTCGACGTTCTCCTGGAACCACGCGCGCTGGCCCGGGTCCTGGATGTGCATGTACTCGATGCCGATGGTGCGGCAGTACGAGTCGCGCAGCACGCCGAGGATGTCGCGCAGCTTCATCTGGCGCTTGCCGCCGAAGCCGCCCGTGACGAATTCGCGGTCCAGATCCCAGAAGGTGAGGCCGTGGCTCTCGATCTCGAGGTCGGGGTGGGTGCGCTGCACGTACTCGAGCGGGTCGATGTCGGCCATGAGGTGGCCGCGCACGCGGAACGAGTTGATGAGCTCCTGCACGCGCGCCTGCTTGTCGACGCGCTCGGCGAGGTCGACGTTGATGTCGGCGGCCCAGTGGATGGGCGCGTACGGGATGCGCAGGGCGCGGAAGATGTCCTCGTAGAAGCCGCGCTGCCCGATGAGCAGCTCGTGCACCTTCTTGAGGAACTCGCCCGAGCCGGCGCCCTGGATGACGCGGTGGTCGTAGGTGCTCGTGAGCGTGATCGTCTTGCCGATCGCGAGCTCGTTGAGCGTCTTGTCGCTCGCGCCCTGGAACTCGGCGGGGTACTCGAGGGCGCCGGCGCCGACGATGCAGCCCTGGCCCTTCATGAGGCGGGGGACCGAGTGCACGGTGCCGATGCCGCCGGGGTTGGTGAGCGAGAGCGTCGTGCCCTGGAAGTCGGCGGCCGTCAGCTTGTTGCCGCGGGCGCGGGTGACGAGGTCCTCGTAGGTCGTGAGGTACTCGTTGAACGTCAGCTGCTCGGCGCGCTTGATGCTCGGCACGAGCAGCGCGCGGGTGCCGTCGGGCTTGGGGAGGTCGATCGCGATGCCGAGGTTGACGTGCGCGGGCGCCACGACCGAGGGCTTGCCGTCGATCTCGGCGTAGAACACGTTCTGGCTCGGGAACTCCTTGAGCGCCTGGATCAGCGCCCACCCGATGAGGTGCGTGAAGCTGACCTTGCCGCCGCGCGTGCGCGCCATGTGGTTGTTGATGACGATGCGGTTGTCGATCATCAGCTTCGCCGGGACGGTGCGCACGCTCGTCGCGGTGGGGACGGTGAGCGACTCGTCCATGTTCGCGGCGAGGGTCTTCGGCATGCCGCGGAGCGTCGTGACGACGTCCGCTTCGGGGGCGGGGGCCTCGGCCGAGGACGGCTGCGCCTTGGGCACCTGTGCCGGGATCGGCTGCGGCGCGGCCGGCCGGGCGGTCGTGCGGGCCACCGGCTGGGCGCCGATCACCGGGATCGGGGCGGTCACCGGGCGTGGCTCGGATGCCGCGGGCTGTGTCGTCGCCGGGTGTGCGGCCTCCGACACCGGCGCCGCAGGCGGGGCCGCGGTCTCGGCGGCGGGAGCCGCCGCGCCGTCGGCCGGGTGGTAGGCCTCTAGGACGGGCCACCACGCCTTGTCGACGGAGTTCCGGTCGATCTTGAACTGCTCGTACAGCTCCTCGACGAGCCATTCGTTGGCTCCGAACTCTCCTTCGTTCGAAACCCCGACGCCCGTCACCTGGCTCGACACCCTGAATCGCCTGCTTCCATCAGTGAAGTTTGGGTTTGCGTGCAGGGTGCTGACGCCTGGACACGCATCGGTTAAGCCTAGCCCAGTCCGAGGGCGGGGTTCCGGCCTCCCGGTCGCGTCAAGCTGAAAGAACCCGCATGATTCGCCGCACAGCAACTGTCACTACCCTTGGCAGTCATGGAGTTCTACGGCGAAACCCCCGATGTCGACCTGACGTACTCGGATGTCTTCCTCGTCCCCCGACGCTCGGCGATCACGAGCCGACTCGACGTCGACCTCGCGCCGGGCGACGGCACGACGGCCACTCTGCCGCTCGTGTCGGCCAACATGAACTCGGTCACCGGCGCCCGCCTGGCCGCGACGCTCGCCCGTCGCGGTGGACTCGGCGTCCTGCCGCAGGACATGCCGCTGCAGGAGCTCGACGCGGCGATCCGGTGGGTGAAGGCGCAGCCCGTGCAGTGGGACACGCCGCTCGTGCTGCCGCCCGACGCGACGGTCGCCGACGCGGCCCGGCTGCTGCTTCCCACCGAGGGGCACGGGATCGTCGTCGCGGACGCCTCGTCCGGCCAGGTGGATGCCGAGGACATCCTCGGCGTGGTGCCCGCCACCCGCCTGGGAACGGCCCTGCCCGACGCGCGCCTGGGCGATCTGGCGCGCGGGCGCGCGGCGTCCGTCGACGCGGACGACATCGAGAGCGCCCGTCACGCGTTCGACGTGATCGTCGCCGCCGACGCCGAGACGGTGTGCGTACTGCACCACGGGCATCTCGTGGGCACCCTCTCGCGCCGCAGCGCGCTGCGCTCGACGCTCTACCGCCCGGCCGTCGACGCGTCGGGCCGACTCATCGTGGCCGCCGCGATCGGGATCAACGGCGACGTCGCCGCCAAGGCGCAGGCCCTCGCTGCCGCCGGTGTCGACGTCCTCGTCGTCGATACCGCCCACGGCCACCAGGAAGGGATGCTGCGTGCCCTGCGCGCTGTCGCGGACCTCGATCTCGGCATCCCGATCGCGGCCGGCAACATCGTCAGCGCGGAGGGCGTGCACGACCTCGTGACCGCGGGCGCGACGATCCTCAAGGTCGGCGTCGGACCCGGCGCCATGTGCACGACGCGCATGATGACCGCCGTCGGGCGCCCGCAGTTCTCCGCCGTGCTCGAGACCGCCGAGGCCGCCAGGGTCATGGGCGCGCACGTGTGGGCCGACGGCGGCGTGCGCTACCCGCGCGACGTCGCGCTCGCGCTCGCCGCGGGTGCCGCGTCGGTGATGATCGGCTCGTGGTTCGCCGGCACCATCGAGGCGCCCGGCGAGCTGCAGGTGGACGGGTCGGGCCGCGCGTACAAGGAGTCGTGGGGCATGGCCTCGACGAAGGCCGTGCACGAGCGCTTCGGCCGTCTGGACCCGTACGAGCTCGCGCGCAAGGAGCTGTTCGCCGAGGGCATCTCGTCGTCGAAGATCTACCTCGACCCGCTGCGTCCCGGTCTCGAGGACCTGCTCGACATGATCACGTCGGGCGTGCGGTCGTCGTTCACCTACGCGGGCGCCTCGACAGTCGCCGAGTTCCACGACCGAGCGCGTGTCGGCCTGCAGTCCGCCGCGGGCTACGACGAGGGCAAGGCGCTCCCCGTCAGCTGGTGAGGGACGTGGATGCCGGGCCGCCGGCATCCACTCGTCCCCGCGTCCGCGCGACGCGTCAGCGCAGGCGAGCCAGCGCGCGCTCGTGCACGGCGGGATCGGAATCCATGCCGGCGGGGGAGTCGGGTCCGTAGACGACGAGCTCGTCGAAGCCGAGCGCGGCGGTGCGCTCGGCCGCGGCGAGGTAGTCGCCGGCGCTCGTGGTGGGGCGCACCTGGCCGAAGCCCAGGAGCAGCGACCGGCGCACGTCGGCGGGTGCCCGGCCGGCCGTCGCGCACGCCTGTGCGAAGCCGTCCGCCTGGCGGCCGAGCAGGTCCCAGTACTCGTCGGGCGCGAGAGCCGTGGAGCCCGGGCCGCCATACGTGTTCCAGGTGTCGGCGTGCGAGGCGGCCAGCGCGAGGGCGCGCGGGCCGTGCGCGGCCAGCAGCAGCTCGGGGCGCGGCGTGCCGGCCGGGGCGGGCGTGGTCTCCAGGCCGTGGAACGAGAGCGTCGCGCCCTCCCAGTCGGTCGCACCGTCGAGGACGGCGGTGTAGCCGCGCACGACGTCGGCGAACCGCGCCGACATCTCGCGCGGCGTCGGGCGTCGTCCGTGATCGGCCAGGGCGCACGTCGGAGCGCCCGCCCCGAGCCCGAGCACGAGGCGTCCGCCGGTGATGTCCTGCACGGTCATCGCGATGCGGGCGAGCGTCACCGGAGTCCGGAGTACCGCCGACGCCACGAGCGTCCCGAGCCGGATGCGCTCGGTCGCGCCGGCCGCCGCGGTGAGCGTCGTGAACGCCTCGCTCAGCCACATCCCCGGCGCGGTCGCGTGCGTCAGATGATCGTAGGTGTACACGACGTCGTAGCCGACCCCGTCGGCCCAGCGGTACCAGCGCTCCTGCTCGCGCCACGACCCGACCGGGGGGATCACGACGCCGATCCTGTCCAGTGCCATGCCGACATCGTGTCACCGCCGACGGCAGTGCGGGGGATGCCGGCGCAGGACGTCCGTTCCGGTCCGGGCTCTGCGGCACCGCCTGCCGTAGACTGGTCGGCACGATGGACGACCCCCCTAGTTGTAGACCCTCGCCCCACCGACCCGACTCCCGCATGAACGGGGGTGATGCGTGATGGACTACGTCATGCTGGGCGTGGGGCTCCTGCTCACCATCGGCACCGGTCTGTTCGTCGCGAGCGAGTTCGCGCTCGTGAACCTCGACCGTGCCGACCTCGAGGCCCGTCAGGCCGCCGGAGAGTCCCGTCTGTCGCTGACGATCGGCGCGCTGCGGATCACCTCCACCCATCTGTCGAGCGCGCAGCTGGGCATCACGCTGACGACCCTGCTCACCGGTTACACGATGGAGCCGGCGATCTCGAACCTCCTCGCGCCCGTCTTCGACGCGTGGGGCGTGCCGGCGAGCGTCGCCCGCCCGCTGGCCGCGATCATCGGCGTCGCGATCGCGACGGTGTTCTCGATGATCCTCGGCGAGCTCGTGCCGAAGAACTTCGCGCTGGCCGTGCCGCGGCAGACCGCCAAGCTCGTGATGCCGTTCCAGGTGGCGTTCACGACCGTGTTCCGCCCGGCGATCGTGGTGCTCAACGGCAGCGCGAACGGCGTGCTGCGGGCCATGGGCGTCGAGCCCAAGGAGGAGCTGTCGGGCGCCCGCACCGCCGAAGAGCTGTCGAGCCTCGTGCGCCGCTCCGCCAGCGCGGGCGTGCTCGAGGAGGACACCGCGTCGCTCCTGGACCGCAGCCTCACCTTCGCGCGGCTGACCGCGGCCGACGTCATGACGCCGCGGCCCAGCATCCACGCGCTCGCCGCCGACGACTCCGCCGAGGACGTCATCCAGCTCGCCCGCCGCACCGGGCACAGCCGTTTCCCGGTGTACGACGAGTCGATGGACGACATCACCGGCATCGTGCATCTGAAGGCCGCCGTGAGCGTGCCGCGCGAGCGTCGCGCCGATGTGCCGGCCGCCGCGCTGGCGACCGAGCCGCTGCGCTTCCCCGAGGCGGTGCACCTCGACGCCCTCGTGGCCGAACTGCGGGCCCGCGGATACCAGATGGCCATCGTCGTCGACGAGTACGGCGGCACGGCCGGTGTCGTGACGCTCGAAGACCTCGTGGAGGAGATCGTCGGCGAGGTGCTCGACGAGCACGACCGCCGCCGTGCGGGCATCGTGCGGGTCGAGGACACCGTCCTGTTCCCCGGGGAGCTGCGGCCGGACGAGGTGCGCGACCGTGCCGGCATCCGGATCCCCGAAGGCGACGTGTACGACACCGTGGGCGGCTTCATCATGAGCGTGCTCGAGCGCATCCCCGTCGTCGGCGACGACGTCGAGATCGAGGACGGCACGCTCGACGTGCAGCGTATGGACGGGCGCCGCGTGGACCGTGTCCGCTTCACGCCGAGGCCGATGCCCCACGACGCCGACGCCGCCGAGGGAGGTGAGCGCCGATGAACGACTGGGCCGGAATAGCGTGGCTGGTCGTGCTGCTGGTCGCGAACGCCTTCTTCGTCGGCGCCGAGTTCGCCGTCATCTCCGCGCGGCGGTCGCAGATCGAGCCGCTCGCCGAGAAGGGCTCGCGGTCGGCCAAGACCGCGCTGTACGCCATGGAGCACGCGACGCTCATGCTCGCGACGAGCCAGCTCGGCATCACGATCTGCTCGCTGCTGATCCTGAACGTGTCGGAGCCGGCGATCCACCACCTGCTGGCCGCGCCCCTGGGGCTCACCGGCTGGTCGGAGGCGCTCGTCGACGGCGTCGCCTTCGCCGTGACTCTCGTGCTGGTGTCGTACCTGCACGTCGTGTTCGGCGAGATGGTGCCCAAGAACCTCGCGTTCTCGGTGCCCGATCGCGCCGTGCTGATGCTCGCGACGCCGCTGGTGTGGATCTCGAAGGTGTTCCACCCCGTGATCGTCACGCTCAACTGGATCGCCAACCACGCCGTCCGACTGTTCCGCGTCGAGCCGAAGGACGAGGCCGCCTCGACCTTCACGCTGGAGGAGGTCGCGACGATCGTGAACCAGTCGCGCATCGAGGGCGTCCTCCAGGACACCGCGGGCACGGTCGCCGCCGCCGTCGAGTTCACCGACAAGAAGGCCGCCGACGTCGGCGTGCCCCTGTCGGACCTCGTCACGCTCCCCGAGACCACGACGCCCGACGAAATCGAGCGCGCCGTGTCGAAGCACGGGTTCTCACGGTACGTGATCGTCGACGAGGGCGGCGAGCCGGTGGGCTACGTGCACCTGAAGGACATCCTGCGTGCCGCGGAGGGGCCGGATGCCGCGACCGACGTCGCGCGTCAGATCCCGACCAAGCGCATCCACCACATGGTGCCGGTGCTCGAATCGACCGACCTCGAGGACGCGCTCGCGGTGATGCGCCGCGCCGGACGCCACCTGGCTCAGGTGCGCGACGACGCCGGGCGCACGACGGCGGTGCTGTTCCTGGAGGACATCATCGAGGAGCTCATCGGCGAGGTGCAGGACGCCACGCGTCGCCGCGGCTACTGACGCCGGACCTCGTTTGGGGATGCCGCGGCCCCGGGCCGCGGCATCCCCTGCGTCCTCGGCACCAGCAAGGGCTTGGGGCGCGTCCCGTCCCTCGGGGCGCATCGTGCG
>NZ_JBHXJQ010000010.1:0-147819 GCF_042722305.1 Microbacterium sp. NPDC058389 | reverse complement strand
TACTGCAGGGGGGACCCTGTGGGAGAGTAGGACACCGCCGGACACCCATTCACGGAATGGCCACCCACACCCTGGGTGGCCATTCCGCGTTAACACGGGTGATTGCCGAGGCCGCCCGCATCCAGGAGGATCGAATAATGGCAGACCACGAGCCGCGCGACGACAACCGCGCGCCGCGTCAGCGATCCGGGGGCAAGGCGACCTCTGGTGGCGGCAAGCCGTACGCGAAGCGCGACGGCGACCGCAAACCCTACGAGCGTCGTGACAGCGACCGCAAGCCGTATGAGCGTCGCGACAACGACCGTCCGTACGCGAAGCGCGACGGTGACAAGAAGCCGTACGGCGACAAGAAGCCGTACGAGCGTCGCGACGGCGACCGTCCGTACGCGAAGCGCGACGGCGACAAGAAGCCCTACGGCGACAAGAAGTCGTACGAGCGTCGGGACGGCGACCGTTCGTACGGCAGCCGCGACGGTGACCGCAAGCCGTATGGCGACAAGAAGCCGTATGGCGACAAGAAGCCGTTTGGCGACAAGAAGCCCTATGGCGACAAGAAGCCCTATGAGCGTCGGGACGGCGACCGTCCGCACGGCAGCCGCGACGGTGACCGCAAGCCGTACGGCGACAAGAAGCCGTACGAGCGTCGAGACGGCGACCGTCCCTACGCGAACCGCGACGGCGACCGCAAGCCGTATGGCGACAAGAAGCCGTATGGCGACAAGAAGCCGTACGCGCGTCGCGACGGCGACCGCCCCTACGCGAACCGCGACGGCGACCGCAAGCCGTATGGCGACAAGAAGCCGTATGGCGACAAGAAGCCGTACGAGCGTCGAGACGGCGACCGTCCGCACGGCAGCCGCGACGGTGACCGCAAGCCCTACGGCGACAAGAAGCCGTACGAGCGTCGAGACGGCGACCGTCCCTACGCGAACCGCGACGGCGACCGCAAGCCCTACGACCGCAAGCCCTACGAGCGCAAGGACCGCCCGACCCGCGGGGGAGCGGATCGGCCCGATCGCGCGGTGCGCGACGGCGAGATCCGTCCGGTGCGCGCGCGTCACGACGATCCGGTCATTCCCGAAGAGGTCACCGCTCGCGACCTTCCGCCGGGGGCCCGCAACGAGCTGAAGACGCTCAGCAAGGAGAACGCCGACCAGGTCGCGCGTCACCTGGCGATGGCGTCGCAGCTGATCGACGAGGACCCCGAGCTCGCGCACCAGCACGCGCTGTCGGCGTCGCGCCGTGCCGGCCGGATCGCGATCGTCCGTGAGACGCTCGCGATCACCGCGTACGCGACGGGCGACTACGCGCTCGCCCTCCGCGAGCTGCGGACCTATCGCCGCATCTCCGGCAACGACGATCAGATCGCTCTCATGGTCGACAGCGAGCGCGGTGTCGGCCGCCCCGACCGCGCCCTCGAGGTCGGTCGCTCGGTGGATCGCATGACGCTGGAGACCGCGGAGCGCGTCGAGCTGGCGATCGCGATGTCGGGTGCCCGCCTGGATCTCGGCGAGCCGGAGCGCGCGCTGCAGGAGCTCGACATCCCCGAGTTCGATCCGGACCGCGCGTTCGAGTGGAGCCCGGGACTGTTCGCCGCTCGCGCGGCAGTGCTCGCCGAGCTTGGTCGCGCCGACGAGGCCGCGCAGTGGCAGCAGCGCGCGGTGGTCGCCGCGGAGGCGCTGGATGCGGCATCCGGTTACGGCGATCTCGAGACGATCGTCGTCGAGGAGATCCTCGAGGAGGACGACGAGGACGACGACGTCGACGAGGACGACGACATCGATGAGGTCGAAGACGACGAAGACGACGAGCACGACGACGAGGCGCCGCTGGGCGTCGAGCCGTCGGTCGCCGACGAGGTCGCAGAGATCCTGGTCGAGGCCGGCGTCGACGAGCCCGAGGCTGCGGACGACGAGGCACGGGACTGATGGCGCTGTTCGGGCGCCGCACGCAGACCGAAGGACTCGCACCCGCGCCGCTCGCCGGCGTGGACGTGGTGCTCGCGGACCTCGATGGTGTCGTGTACGCCGGGCCCGGCGCGCTGCCGTACGCGGTCGAGAGCCTGAACCAGGCGCGCGGGGACCGGACGATCGGCTACATCACCAACAACGCCGCCCGGACGGACGCCTCGGTCGCCGCGCATCTGACGGACCTCGGTCTCGTGACCGCGCCCCGCGATGTCGTCACGAGCCCGCAGGCCGCGATGCGGCTGCTCGCCGAGCGGATCGCGCCCGGTTCGGCGGTCCTCGTCGTCGGCGGCGACGGCCTGGTCACGGAAGTCGAGAAGGCCGGGTTCGTCGTGACGCGCAGTGCCGATGACGCACCTGCCGCCGTCGTACAGGGCTTCGCGCCCGAGGTCGGCTGGACGCAATTGGCAGAGGCCGCCTTCGCGCTCAAGACGCCTGAAGAAGAAGGCGGCATCCCGTGGGTGGCCACCAACACGGACTGGACGATCCCGCAGTCGCGCGGCATCGCGCCGGGCAACGGCACGCTGGTGTCGGCCGTGCACACCGCCGTCGGCCGCCTGGCGACCGTGGCGGGCAAACCTGAAGTGCCGATCTTCCAGGAGGCCGTCGCACGGTTCGGGGCGCAGCATCCACTGTTCCTCGGAGACCGGCTCGACACCGACATCCTCGGTGCAAACCGCGCCGGCATCGCCTCGGCGCTGGTGCTGACCGGGATCGATCGGCCCAAGCACGTGCTGGCGGCGCCGGAGGGATCGCGCCCGACGTTCATCCTGGGCGACCTGCGGGAGCTCCACGAGCCGTACCCGGAGGTGCGCGTCTTGGACGGCGTGGCCACCGTGCGGGATGCGATCGTCGCCATCGACGGCCCCGATGTGCGCATCGTGTCGGCGGGCACGCGCCCCATCGACCTCGTCCGCGCGGGAGCTGCGGCGATCTGGTCCACGGGGCGTGCGATCTTCGGCTTCCGCGTGCCGGAGGAGCTGTACGCGGACCCGTTCCACCGCCCCTGAGCCGCGCCGCCGTATTCTGGGGGCATGGATGAGCCCCGCGTGCCCGAGGACGAGACCGGCGACCTGCTGTCGACGCTCGAGGTGATCGAGGCGCAGCCGCTGTCCACCCGGGCCGACGCATACGGCGCGCTCCACGACACGCTGGCGCGGCGTCTCGAGGCGACCCCCGGTGCGCCCGCATGACGCAGCGACTGGATGCGGCTCTCGCCGCGCGCGGTCTCGCGCGCTCGCGCACGCACGCCGCGACCCTGATCGCCGACGGACTCGTCTCGGTCGACGGCCGGCCGGTGGTGAAGTCCTCGACCCCGGTCGAGGATGAGAGCGTGCTCGAGGTCGCCGGCGCCGACCACTACGTGAGTCGCGCCGCCCACAAGCTCCTCGCGGGTCTGGACGCGTTCGGTGTCGACGTGCGCGGCCGGGTCGCGCTCGACATGGGCGCGTCGACGGGCGGATTCACCCAGGTGCTGCGCGAACGCGGCGCCGAGCCGGTGATCGCCGTGGATGTCGGTCACGGACAGCTGGCGGCATCCATCGCCCTGGATGCGGGCGTGATCTCGATCGAGGGGTTCAACGTCCGGTACATGACGGCCGCCTCCCTCGCCGAGGCGAGCGGCGTCGACAGTCCGCCGTGGGTGATCACCGGTGACCTGTCGTTCATCTCGCTCGCCCACGTGCTGCCGGCCGTCCGCGCCGTGGCGGCGCCGGACGCCGACGTCGTGCTGCTGATCAAGCCGCAGTTCGAGGTCGGGCGCACCGCCGTCAAAGGCGGGCTCGTGACCAATCCGGTGCTGCGCGCCGACGCGGTCGCCGGAGTGCTGTGGACCGCGTGGGATCTCGGACTGGGAACGCGCGGGCTCATCGCCTCGCCCATCGCCGGAACCCACGGCAACCGCGAGTACGTCGTGCACCTGTCAGCGCGCGAAGGGGCGATCCCGGAGCATTGGCGGGACGAGATCGACCGACTGACGGCATGACGCAGAGGCAGGGTCTCCTCCCCAGCGGCGCTCCGATCGGACCGGAGGAGAGGTCGTCCCCAGGCCGGGTCGGATTGCCCCGGGTGTCGGACGATCCGACAGAATGGGGAGACATGTACCGACTGGCGGGGAGCCGATGAACACTGTCGACGTGCAGGCCGAGCGCAGCATCCTGGTGGTCGCGCACGCCCACCGTCACGACACCGTCGTCGCGGCCGAGCGGGTCGTAGAGGCGCTGCGCGCCGCGGGCGCGCGTCCTGTCTTCGCCGCGGACGACCGCGAGGAGCTCGCCGCCGCGGGATCCTCTCTGGACGTCGCGATCCTCGGCGTGGACGTGCCGGTGACCGACATCGAGCTCGCGATCGTGCTGGGCGGCGACGGCACGATCCTGCGTGCCGCCGAACTCGTCCGCGACGGCACGGCGCCCGTGCTCGGCATCAACATGGGGCATGTGGGCTTCCTCGCCGAGATCGAGCGCGACGACATGGACGAGGCCGTCCGTCGCGTGATCGAGCGCGACTACGGGGTCGAGGAGCGCATGGCGCTGCAGGTGCGCGTGAAGGACACCGGCGACTCCGTTATCTACGAGACCTGGGCCCTCAACGAGGCCACGGTCGAGAAGGCCAGCCGCGAGCGGCTCCTCGAGGTCGTCGTCGAGATCGACGGCCGACCGCTGTCGTCCTTCGGCTGCGACGGCATGGTCGTCTCGACGCCGACGGGCTCGACGGCCTACAACTTCTCGGCGGGCGGTCCCGTCATCTGGCCGACTGTCGAGGCGATCGCGGTGGTGCCGTTGTCGGCGCACGCGCTGTTCGCGAAGCCGCTCGTCGTCGGGCCGGAGCATTCCGTCGCGATCGAGGTGCTCGAGCGCACCAACGGCACCGGCATCCTGTGGTGCGACGGCCGGCGTTCGCACGACCTTCCGCCGGGCGCGCGCGTCGTCGTGCGCCGGTCCGACCGCCCGGTGCGACTCGCGCGGCTGCATCCGGCCCAGTTCACCGACCGTCTCGTGCGCAAGTTCCACCTTCCCGTCGAAGGCTGGCGCGGCCCCGCCGCGATCACCGGTGTGATGCCGGTCGCGGGAGATCGGCAGGAGGCGCTGTGATCGAGGAGATGCGCCTGCGCGACCTCGGCGTCATCGCCGAGGCGACGCTGCCGATGGGACCGGGATTCACTGCGATCACGGGCGAGACCGGCGCAGGCAAGACCATGGTCGTCACCGGCCTGGGCCTGCTGCTGGGTCAGCGCGCCGACTCCGGCGCCGTGCGCGCAGGCGCGTCGCAGGCGACGGTCGACGGCGTCTGGATCGTCCCCGAGGACGGCGCAGTCGCCGAACGCGTGCGCGAGGCGGGCGGCGAGGTCGAGCCGATCGGCGGCGGCCGTGCGGAGCTGTACGTGGGCCGCTCGATCTCCAGCGAGGGTCGTGGCCGGGCTTCGGTGGGCGGGCGTTCGGCGCCCGCGGGCGTGCTCGCGGATCTCGCCGACGACCTCGTCGTGGTGCACGGGCAGTCCGACCAGCTGCGACTCAAGTCCGCGGCCGCGCAGCGCGATGCGCTGGACCGGTTCGGCGGCGAACCGGTGCAGTCGGCGCGGGACGTGTACCGTCAGGCGTTCGAGCACTGGCGCGGCATCGACCGCGAGCTGTCGCGCCTCACCGACGACCGCGACGCGCGTGCCCGCGAGGCCGAGGAGCTGCGCGCCCAGCTGACGGAGATCGAGCAGGCCGCCCCGGAGCCGGGGGAGGACACCGACCTTGCGACCCGGGCCGAGCGCCTCGCGAACGCCGAAGAACTGCGCCTGGCCGCAGCGACGGCGCACGACGCGCTCTCGGGCGAGGCGGACGGACCGGACGCCGGCGCGCTGCTGTCGGACGCCCGCCGCGCCCTCGAGCGCGTCCACGACCCCGTGCTCGAAGAGCTCGCCGGCCAGGTGGCCGACCTCGGCTATCGCGCCGCCGACATCGCGGCCGCGCTGGCCGGGTACCTCGCCGACCTCGACGAGTCCGGCCCCCACGAGCTCGCCGCGGTCGAAGAGCGTCGTGCCGTCCTCGCCGCGCTCATCCGCGCCCATGGCACGCTCGACGCGGCGATCGAGCTGCTCGACACGGGTTCGTCGCGTCTGGCCGAGCTCGACGACGACTCCGATCGCATCGAGCGTCTGACGGCGGAACGGGATGCCGCGGCATCCACTCTCGATCACGCCGCCGCCGCGCTCACCGAGGTCCGCACCGAGGCAGCCGGGCGCCTGGGCGCGGCCGTGACGACCGAGCTGCGTGCCCTCGCGATGCCCGACGCGCGACTGGAGGTCGCCGTCACCGCGGGGGCCGAGTCGGCGTCCGGGCGCGACGACGTCGCGATCCTGCTCGCCCCGCACCCCGGCGCGGAGCCTCGTGCCGTGTCGCGCGGCGCGAGCGGCGGCGAGCTCAGCCGCGTCATGCTCGCGATCGAGGTCGTGATCGCGGGTGTCGACCCGGTGCCCACGTTCGTCTTCGACGAGGTGGATGCCGGCATCGGCGGGGCTGCGGCGATCGAGGTGGGCCGTCGCCTGGCCCGGCTCGCGCAGTCGTCGCAGGTCATCGCGGTCACCCACCTGGCACAGGTGGCGGCATTCGCGGCCAACCACCTGACCGTCGTCAAGGCGAACGACGGGTCGGTCACCGCCTCCGACGTGCGGCGACTGGAGGGCGCCGATCGCGAGGCGGAGATGGCGCGGCTGCTGTCGGGCATGCCCGACAGCGAGGCGGCTCTCAGCCACGCGCGCGAGCTGCTCGGCCTCCGCACCGACGCCGAGTGAGGAACAGCACACGCTTCCGCGTGTCCTCAGCTTCTGCGAAGCTCTTCGAAAAACCGCCTGATAGGATAAAAGCCCGTGATGCAGACTTCTGATTCTTTCCGCGGCGACTCTTCGAACGACACCACCAAGCACATCTTCGTGACCGGTGGTGTCGTTTCCTCGTTGGGCAAGGGTCTGACTGCCGCCAGCCTCGGGAACCTGCTCACCGCACGCGGCCTCCGCGTCGTCATGCAGAAGCTCGACCCGTACCTGAACGTCGACCCGGGCACGATGAACCCGTTCCAGCACGGCGAGGTCTTCGTGACCGACGACGGCGCCGAGACCGACCTCGACATCGGCCACTACGAGCGCTTCCTCGACATCGAGCTGAGCCAGGCCGCGAACGTCACGACCGGTCAGATCTACTCGCAGGTGATCGCCAAGGAGCGTCGCGGCGAATACCTCGGCGACACGGTGCAGGTCATCCCGCACATCACGGACGAGATCAAGCGGCGCATGCGCCTGCAGGCGGACGAGTCGCCCAAGCCCGACGTGATCATCACCGAGATCGGCGGCACGGTCGGCGACATCGAGTCGCAGCCGTTCATCGAGTCCGCCCGCCAGATCCGTCACGAGCTCGGCCGCCAGAACGTGTTCTTCGTGCACGTGTCGCTGGTGCCGTTCATGGGCGCCTCGGGCGAGCAGAAGACCAAGCCCACCCAGCACTCCGTCGCCGCCCTGCGCTCCATCGGCATCCAGCCCGACGCGCTCGTGCTGCGCAGCGACCGTCCCGTCACCGAGTCGAACAAGCGCAAGATCGCGCTCATGTGCGACGTCGACGAGGACGCGGTCGTCAATGCTGTCGACGTGCCGAGCATCTACGACATCCCGTCGATGCTCAACGAGCAGGGCCTCGACGCGTACATCGTGCGCGCGCTCGGTCTCGCGAAGGCCGAGGACGTCGACTGGTCGCGCTGGCAGCGCGTGCTGAACGCCGTGCACAACCCGAAGCACGAGGTGACGATCGGCCTCGTCGGCAAGTACATCGACCTGCCCGACGCGTACCTTTCGGTCACCGAGGCGCTGAAGGCCGGCGGCTTCGCGCAGGAGACCCACGTCAACATCCGGTGGATCCCCTCCGACGAGTGCGAGACGCCCGAGGGTGCCGCCAAGGCACTGAGCCCGCTGGACGGCATCGTGATCCCCGGGGGCTTCGGCATCCGCGGCATCGAGGGCAAGATCGGCGCGCTGAAGTTCGCGCGCGAGCAGGGCATCCCCACGCTCGGCATCTGCCTGGGCCTGCAGTGCATCGTCATCGAGTACGCCCGCCACGTCGCCGGCATCGAGGACGCGTCGTCGAGCGAGTTCGACCCCGACACGCAGCACCCGGTGATCGCCACGATGGAGGAGCAGGTGGACATCCTCGACCACGGCGACCTCGGCGGCACGATGCGTCTGGGGCTGTACCCGGCCGATCTCGCAGAGGGGTCGATCGCGGCGGAGGTGTACGGCTCGGGCCGCGCGTCGGAGCGTCACCGTCACCGCTACGAGGTGAACAACCGCTACCGCGACCAGATCGCCGCGGCCGGCCTCGTGTTCTCGGGCATCAACCCGGACCTCGACCTCGTCGAGTACGTCGAGCTGCCGCGTGACGTCCACCCGTACTACATCGCCACGCAGGCGCACCCGGAGCTGCGCTCGCGGCCGACGAACGCGAACCCGCTGTTCCGCGGCCTCGTGGGCGCCGCGCTGGAGCGCCACCGCTCCAGCGAGCTGTTCGAGGTCGAGAACGACTGATGACGGGGGAGCGGACGCTCGCCGACGAGCCCGTCGAGGCGGCCGTCCTGCACAGCGACCTCGTGTACGAGGGACGCGTGTGGGACGTCCGCAGCGACACCGTCGCGTACGGCGACGGGCAGATCGTGCGCCAGTACGTCGATCACCCCGGGGCGGCGGCCGTCGTGGCGCTGGACGAGCACGACCGCGTGCTGCTGATCCAGCAGTACCGGCATCCCATCCGGTCCCGTGACTGGGAGGTGCCGGCAGGACTGCTCGACGTCGCGGGCGAGTCACCGCTGCAGACCGCGCAGCGTGAGCTCGCCGAGGAGGCAGACCTCGTCGCGGCGTCGTGGGAGCCGCTCGTGAGCGTGTTCACCACACCGGGCGGCAACGACGAGATCGTGCACCTGTTCCTCGCGCGGGGCCTGTCGGCCGCGAGCGAGGCTCACGCCCGCGAGGCCGAGGAGGCCGACATCCGGATCGAGTGGATGCCGCTGCCCGACGTCGTCGCGGCGGTCTTCGCCGGGCGCATGCGCAACGGCATCCTCGCGACCGGTGTGCTGGCGGCATCCGAACGGCTGCGCGCCTGAGGACAGGAGCCTGACGTGCAGATCGAGCGTGCGGTGCAGTCGTACCTGCGGCACGTCTCGATCGAGCGCGGGCTGTCGGAGAACACCGTCGCGGCATACCGGCGCGACCTCGCGGGCTATGCCACGTGGCTCGACGAGCAGGGGGTGCGCGACACCGCAGAGGTGACGCCCGTCATGCTCGCCAGCTTCGTCGCCGATCGGGCGGCCGCGCACCCGCCGATGGCGGCCTCGTCGCTCGCACGGCTGCAGTCCTCGGTGCGGGGGCTGCACCGCTTCCTCACCCGCGAGGGCATCGAGCCTGCCGACCCGACATCGCATCTGCGCCCGCCCAAGCAGCCGCGGCGGCTGCCGAAGGCGCTGACCATCGACCAGGTCTCGACGCTGCTGGAGGCCGCCGGCCCCGCCGACGACGTCCTCGGGGTGCGCGACCGGGCGCTGCTGGAGCTGCTCTACGCGACGGGTGCGCGCGTGTCCGAGATCGTGCAGCTCGACGTGGACGACCTGTCGCACGGGGACGTGCTGCGCGTGCGCGGCAAGGGATCGAAGGAGCGCATCGTGCCGGTCGGGTCGTACGCCCGCGCCGCCGTCGACGCGTACTTGACGCGGGCGCGTCCGCAGCTGTCGCGCCGCGGACGCGCGACGCCGCGGCTGTTCCTGGGCGCCCGCGGCGCTCCGCTGTCGCGGCAGAGCGCGTGGCTGATCATCCAGTCCGCCGCGGAACGCGCGCACCTGACCGCGCACGTGTCGCCGCACACGCTGCGGCATTCGTTCGCGACCCACCTCCTGCAGGGCGGCGCCGATGTGCGCGTCGTCCAGGAGCTGCTCGGGCACGCGTCGGTGGCGACGACGCAGATCTACACCCACGTGTCCGTCGACGCGCTGCGGGACGTGTACGCCACCAGTCACCCGCGTGCCCGGTGAACGATTCCCCAACAGCCCACTAGGATCGAGCGAGCACGAGGAAGCGGGAGCACGGTGGCTGACAGCACGGCGAAGACGAGGACGGTCAAGGCCTCGGAGTCCGACGTCCCCATCGGCCCCACCGGCCGCCCCTACCAGGGGTTCCCGACTCCGCCCAAGCTCGACGGCCACGGGCCTGCCCGCATCATCGCGCTGTGCAACCAGAAGGGCGGCGTCGGCAAGACGACGACCACCATCAACCTGGCGGCCGCGCTCGCCGGCTACGGCCGCAAGGTGCTCGCCGTCGACTTCGATCCGCAGGGCGCGCTGTCGGCGGGCCTCGGCATCCAGACGCACGAGATCCCGACGATCTACGACCTGCTGCTGGACGGCAAACGCGATCCGCGCGAGGTGATCGTCCACACGCGCGTCGAGAACCTCGACGTCATCCCGGCGAACATCGATCTGTCGGCCGCGGAGGTGCACCTCGTCAACGAGGTCGCGCGTGAGCAGACGCTTTCTCGCGCGCTGCGCAAGATCACCGGCGACTACGACGTGATCCTCATCGACTGCCAGCCGTCGCTCGGTCTGCTGACCGTCAACGCCCTCACTGCGAGCCACGGCGTCGTGATCCCGCTGGAGTGCGAGTTCTTCGCGCTGCGTGGCGTCGCGATGCTCATCGAGACGATCGACAAGGTGCGGGACCGCCTCAACCCGACGATCGAGCTCGACGGCGTGCTCGCGACGATGTACGACGCGCGGACGCTCCACTCGCGCGAGGTGCTCGAGCGCGTGGTGGACGCGTTCGGCGACGATGTGCTCGAGACGGTGATCGGCCGCACGGTGAAGTTCCCGGACGCCTCGGTCTCGGGCATGCCGATCACCGAGTTCGCGCCCGAGCACGCCGCGGCGCAGGCCTACCTGCGACTGGCGCGGGAGCTGGTCGCCCGTGGCGCTGTCGCCTGACGCGTCGACAAGCTCAGCGACCGGGGAGCCGGGAAGCGGTCCCGAGCCCGCAGACGGGTTCCGCGTGTCGTTGTCGAACTTCGACGGCCCGTTCGACCTGCTCCTCACCCTGATCTCGAAGCACGAGCTCGACATCACGGAGGTGTCGCTCTCGCTCGTCACGAACGAGTTCATCGCGTACCTGCGGGCCGTGGGGCCGGAGGAGGAGCTGGATGAGGCATCCGAGTTCCTCGTCGTCGCCGCCACGCTGCTCGACATGAAGGTGGCCGGTCTGTTGCCGCAGGGCGAGCTCGTCGACGCGGAGGCCGTGGCGCTGCTGGAGGCGCGCGACCTGCTGTTCGCGCGGCTGCTGCAGTACCGGGCGTTCAAGGAGGTGTCGGCGTGGTTCGAGCGGAGCCTGCGCCGGGAGGACCGCCGGCATACGCGCTCGGTGCGGCTCGACGAGAAGTACCGCAATGCCGTCCCCGAGCTCGTGTGGTCGCTGAGCCCCGAGGACTTCGCCGCGCTCGCGCTGCTCGCGATGACCCCGAAGGAGCTGCCGAGCGTCGGACTCGACCACCTGCACGCGCCGCTCGTGAGCATCCGGGAGCAGGCGGCGATCGTCGTGACGCTGCTGCGGGATGCCGGTTCCCTGACCTTCCGCGAGCTCATCGCCGGCGTGGGCCAGACCGGTGTCGTCGTCGCCCGCTTCCTGTCGGTGCTGGAGCTGTACCGCCACGCCGCCCTGTCCTTCGAACAGCTCGAACCGCTCGGCGAGCTGACCCTGCGCTGGAGCGCCCACCGCTGGAGCGACGAGAACCTCGCCACCCTGGGAGCCGACTATGACCAATGACCCGACCACCGCGACCGAGGCGGAGCCCGCGGTCGTCGACACGGCCGACGTCGCGCGACGGCTGGAGGCGATCCTGCTCATCGTCGAGGAGCCGCAGAGCCTCGTGAGCCTGGCCGCCGCCGTATCGGCACCCGTGCCCGCCGTGCGCCAGGCGCTGGAGACGCTCGTCGACGACTACGACGGCCGATCGGGCGGACCCGTGCGCGGTTTCGAGCTGCGCGAGGTCGGCGGCGGGTGGCGGCTGTACGTGCGTGAGGAGCTCGACGACCTGGTGAGCGAGTACGTGGGCGGGCAGGCGCCGTCACGCCTCTCGCAGGCGGCGCTGGAGACCCTCGCCGTCATCGCGTACAAACAGCCGGTCACGCGCAGCCAGGTCGCCTCGATCCGCGCCGTGAATGTCGACTCGGTGGTGCGCACGCTGCTCGCGCGCGGGCTCGTCACCGAGCTCTTCGCGGATGCCGAGACGGGCGCCATCAACTACGGCACGACGGATGCGCTCCTGACGCACCTCGGCATCAACTCGCTGGACGAACTGCCCCACATCTCACCGCTCCTGGACGGAGCCGACGAGGTGGCCGAGGGCGCGGAAGAAGGAGGACGACGGTGACCCTTCGACAGGCTCAGGGACCGGGGGAGGGCGAGGGCGTGCGGCTGCAGAAGGCGCTCGCGAACGCAGGGGTGGCCTCGCGCCGTGTGGCCGAACAGCTCATCGTGGAGGGTCGGGTGCGGGTCAACGGCCGGATCGTCGACGAGCTCGGCTCGCGCATCGACCCAGAGAAGGATCTCGTCGACGTCGACGGCACGGCGGTGCAGTTCGACCAGTCCAAGCGCTACGTCATGCTCAACAAGCCCACCGGCGTCGTCAGCTCCATGAAGGACGACCGCGGCCGCCCCGACCTCCGGCGCTTCACGAAGGACTGGCCCGAGCGCCTGTACAACGTGGGGCGATTGGATGCCGAGACCAGCGGCCTGCTCGTCCTCACGAACGACGGCGAACTGGCGCACGTGCTCGCGCACCCCTCGTTCGGTGTCACCAAGGTGTACATCGCGAAGGTGGATGGAAAGGTCACGCCCCAGACCGTCCAACGGCTGCTGCGCGGGGTCGAGCTGGAGGACGGGCCGATCGCGGCCGACAAGGCGCGGCTCCTGTCAGCGTCGGCAGAGGGTGGCGGGTCGCTGGTGGAGCTGACCCTGCACTCCGGGCGCAACCGCATCGTGCGTCGCATGATGGCCGAGGTGGGGCATCCGGTCGTCGAACTGGTCCGCCGCCAGTTCGGGCCCCTGCACCTGGGAACGCTGCCAGCCGGGCGCGCCCGCGAGTTGACTAAAATGGAGCAGGGCGCTCTGCTGACTCTCGCGCGCCACGAAACCGGCTCTGCCGAGACCCTGGCGAACGAGGAGAAACGTGACTGAGGCTGTCCAGGCGTCGCCTGCCCTGGCGTCGCGCGTGCACGGCACGGTGCGCATCGTGGGCACCGGCCTGCTCGGCGCGAGCATCGGGCACGCGCTGCGGGCGCACGGCGTGGACGTCGCGCTCGACGACACGTCGCCGTCGCAGCTGCGCCTCGCGGTCGACTACGGCGCCGGGCGTCACGCGACCGACGACGACGACCCGACGCTCGTCGTCGTCGCCGTACCGCCGGACGTGACGGCCGACGTCATCGAGCGCGAGCTCGCCCGCTACCCGCGCGCGGTGGTCACCGACGTCGCGAGCGTCAAGCTCGAGCCGCTGCGCACGCTGCGCGAGCGCGGCGTCGACCTCACGCACTACATCGGCTCGCACCCGCTGGCCGGACGCGAGCGCGGGGGAGCGATCTCCGCCCGCGCCGACATCTTCGTCGGGCGCCCGTGGGTCGTGTGCCGCGACAGCGAGACGTCGTCGGCGGACCTCGCGGTGGTCGAGGGCCTCGCGCTCGATCTCGGTGCGACCCCGTTGGAGATGACGCCCGAGGACCACGACCGCAGCGTCGCCCTGGTGTCGCACGTTCCGCAGCTGGTCGCGAGCCTGCTCGCCGGCCGCTTCGTGGACGCGCCGGACGGCTCGCTGCGCCTGGCCGGCCAGGGCGTGCGCGACACGACCCGGATCGCGGCATCCGCCCCCGAGCTGTGGGTGCAGATCCTCGGCGCCAACGCGGCACCGGTGGTCGACGTGCTCGACCTGCTCGCGGCCGACCTCACGTCGGTGGCCGACGCGCTGCGCGACCCTGACGCGCCGGGAGCTCGGCGCGCCGTGGCTGACACGATCCGCCGCGGCAACGACGGCGTCGAGCGCCTCCCGGGCAAGCACGGTCAGAACCGCCGGTTCGAGCAGGTCGTCGTCATGGTCGACGACACGGCCGGACAGCTCGGTCGCCTGTTCGGCGAGCTCGGCGACCTCGACGTGAACGTGGAAGACCTGCGCCTGGAGCATTCGCCCGGCGCCCAGTTCGGCCTCGCCGAGATCAGCGTCGTCCCGAGCGCGGTGCGCCGTGCCGTCGACGGTCTCGAAGCGCGCGGCTGGAAGATTGCGAGCACCACCAATGACTGACCCTTCGACGAGCGCGGGGAGCGGCCGCGAGGCCGTCGTCGTCGTCGCGATCGACGGCCCCGCGGGCAGCGGCAAGTCCAGCGTCTCGAAGCAGGCCGCGCGCCGGCTCGGCTACGGCTACCTCGACACCGGCGCCGCCTACCGTGCGCTGGCGTGGCACGCCCTGGAGCACGGCATCGACACGTCGGATGCGGCATCCGTCCTCGACGTCTCGGGCGACTTCGACTACGCGATCTCGCTCGACCCCGACGAGTACTGGGTGCGCGTCGGACAGGCCGACGTCACCGACGCGATCCGCGAGCCGCGGGTGTCGGACGCCGTGAGCGGCGTCGCGCGCGTGCCGGCCATCCGTGAGGCGGTCAATGCGCTGTTCCGCGCCCTCGTTGCGCAGTCAGGCCGGCCCGGCGTCGTCGTCGAGGGCCGTGACATCACGACCGTCGTCGCGCCGGACGCTCCCGTGCGCATCCTGCTGACCGCCGCGCCGGAGGTGCGCGCCGCGCGTCGCAGCCTGGAGCTGAGGACGCAGGATGCCGCAGCCGTCGCCGCGGCGCTCCACCTGCGCGACGCCTCCGACTCGGCCGTCGTCGACTTCCTCACCGCCGCCCCCGGCGTCGAGGTCGTCGACTCGACCCACCTTGATTTCGACCAGACCGTGGACGCCGTACTCGGCGTGATCGGGGCCGCACTGGCGGCCCCCGCGGCGGACACCGCACAGACGGGAGCCTGAGATGGCCGCTGACAACCGTTCCGACTTCGACGAGTTCGAGGCGGGCGACGACCACCTCGCCGAGAACATCGCCGCCCTCGACGACGAGCTCATCGAGCAGCGCGCGAGCGCGCTCCGCCAGGGCCTCGAGGACTACGAGCTCGACGAGGCCGATGCCGAGCTGCTCGCCGGCGTCATCCGCGGCGAGGACGGCATCGAGTTCCTCCCCGCGCTGCCCGTCGTGGCGATCGTCGGCCGCCCGAACGTCGGCAAGTCCGCGCTCGTGAACCGCATCCTCGGCCGCCGCGAGGCCGTCGTCGAGGACACGCCCGGCGTGACGCGCGACCGCGTGACGTACAAGGCGGAGTGGATGGACCGCCGCTTCACCCTCGTCGACACCGGCGGCTGGGAGCCCGACGCGAAGGGCATCGACCGCTCCGTCGCTCTGCAGGCCGAGGTCGCCATCGATCTGTCGGACGTCGTGCTGTTCGTGGTCGACGCGATGGTCGGCGCCACCTCGACCGACGAGCACGTCGTGCGCCTGCTGCGCAAGACCGGCAAGCCCGTCTTCCTCGTGGCGAACAAGATCGACGACGCCCGCCAGGAGCCCGAGGCCGCGGCACTGTGGAACCTCGGCCTCGGCGAGCCGTACCCGGTCTCGGCGATCCACGGTCGCGGCGTCGCCGACCTGCTCGACGAGATCATGAAGGTGCTGCCCGACGTCTCCGCCGTCGCCAAGCACGAGATCGGCGGCCCGCGCCGCGTCGCCATCCTCGGACGCCCGAACGTCGGCAAGTCGTCGCTGCTCAACAAGGCCGCGGGCGAGGAGCGCGTCGTCGTCAACGAGCTCGCGGGCACCACGCGCGACCCGGTCGACGAGATCGTCGAGGTCGGCGGCAAGATGTGGCGCTTCGTCGACACCGCCGGCATCCGTCGTCGCGTCCACCTTCAGCAGGGCGCGGACTTCTACGCGTCGCTGCGCACCTCGGCTGCGCTGGAGAAGGCGGAGGTCGCCGTCGTCGTGCTCGACGTCACGCAGCCGCTCAGCGAGCAGGACGTGCGCATCATCGACCTCGTGCTCGAATCGGGCCGTGCCCTGGTGCTGGCGTTCAACAAGTGGGATCGCCTCAACGACGACGACATGGACGGCCAGGACCGTCGCCGCTACCTCGAGCGCGAGATCGAGCAGGACCTCGCGCACGTGGCGTGGGCGCCCCGCGTCAACATCTCGGCGCGCACCGGCCGTCACCTCGACAAGCTGGTGCCCGCGCTGGAGACCGCTCTCGAGTCGTGGGATCAGCGCATCCCGACCGGCAAGTTCAACGCGTTCCTCACCGAGCTCGTCGCCGAGCACCCGCACCCGCTGCGGGGCGGCAAGCAGCCGCGCATCCTGTTCGGCACGCAGGCGTCGACGCGTCCGCCGACGTTCGTGCTGTTCACGACCGGGTTCCTCGACCCCGGCTACCGCCGGTTCATCCAGCGACGTCTGCGTGAGCTGTACGGCTTCGAGGGCACGCCGATCGTGATCAACATGCGGGTGCGGGAGCGCCGCCAGCGCTGAGCTAGCGGGGAGAGGCCGGCCGCACCATTGCCGTCGCGTCGGGCTCGGTGAAGCCGAACTGCCGGTAGAGGCCGTGGGCGTCGCCGGTGAACAGCGTCCAGCGCATGGCGGCGCCCGGCCCGTCGTCGATCATGAGCTGCACGAGGCGCTTGCCCAGCGCGTGACCGCGGTGCTCCGGGAGCACGAAGACATCGGCGAGGTAGGCGAAGCCGACGCCGTCCGAGACGGCGCGCGCGAACCCGACCTGCTCGCCCGTGTCGCGGCGGTAGGTGCCGACCACGCGCCACGAGTTCGCGATCTGGGTCTCCACATCCGCGCGCGAGCGCCAACGCCCCCAGTACGCCTCCGTCGAGAGCCAGTCCCACACCACATCCGGCTGGATGCGCGCAGGGTCGTCGTCGAGGTCGTAGCCGGTGTCGTACTCGTCGTGCATGGGACCATTGTGGCGAGTCGCCGCGTGACGCGCGGCGTGCCGGTCGGGGGCCGGTGGCCTGACGGTGTGACAGGCTGGGCGGGTGACGATCGAGCCTCTCGCCCCCGGTGAGCCGCGCCGCCCGCACGGTCCGCGGGATCCGGGCGACGCGTGGGTGGTCGCGCCCAGCGGAGAGCGCTACTGGGGTCGCTTCGGCGCCGCAGGGCTGCTGGCCGTCGACCCGCAGCGCGGCGTGCTGCTGCAGCACCGCGTGTCGTGGAGTCACTTCGGCGATACGTGGGCGCTGCCCGGTGGCGCACGTCACGAGGGGGAGTCGGCGTGCGACGGCGCACTGCGCGAGGCCGCCGAAGAAGCCGGGGTCCCTGCAGACGCCGTCCGGCCACGCGTGCTCAGCGCGTTCGATCTCGGCTACTGGAGCTACACCACGGTCGTGGGCGATGTCGTCGTGCCGTTCGAGCCGGTCATCAGCGACCCCGAGAGCCGCGAGCTCGCGTGGGTGCCCGTCGAGCTCGTCACCGACTATCCGCTCCACCCCGGGTTCGCCGCGTCGTGGGAGCGCCTGCGGTCCCTCATCGACGTGCGCCCTGCTGTGGTCGTCGACGTCGCGAACGTCATGGGCTCTGTGCCCGACGGCTGGTGGCGCGACCGTCCGGCGGCGGCGTCCCGGCTGCTCGCCCGGATCGCCGCACTGGCGGCGGGCGGGGTGGCGGCTTCCTCTCTCGATCTTCCCGAGCAGGTCTGGTACCCGCAGTGGTCGGCGGTCGTCGAGGGGCAGGCGCGCTCGGCCGACGACATCGCCGGCATCGACGTCGTACGCGCCGACGGCGAAGGCGACGACACGATCGTCGCCGAGGCGCCGCGGCTGGCGGCATCCGGCCGGTCCGTCACCGTCGTGACGAGCGACCGTGGGCTCGCGGGGCGGGTCGTGGATGCCGGCGGGGTGGTGCGCGGAGCCCGCTGGCTGCTGGATCAGCTGCCGTAGCGGGATCCGCCCGAAGCCCGGTCTCGGCTGGGCGACGGGCGGATCCGTGTCGGATCAGCCTCCGTGGATCTCGACGTCGGCAGCCTTCACGTAGTACTGGCGGTGCCCGTACGAGATCAGCAGGAACTCTTCCTGGCCGGGGATGTCGACGTGGTCGTTCGGCGTGTCCGGCGAGAAGGTGACGGCCTTGTAGTAGTCCGTCGAGACGGCTGCATCCACCAGTGCATAGCGCTGACCCGCGAGGACCGCGTATGGCGCGACGGGAGTCTGTGCGACGACGCTGACGCCCTCGGGGAACGCGGATGCCTCGGGGTAGGCCGCGCCGTAGACCGGGATGCTCGTGAGGCCCGCCTTCGGCGTGATCCACTGGCCGTTCTTCACCGAGCGCGACACGGGTGCCTCGGTCGGGTCGCGGAACCAGGCCTTCGCTCCGAGGTACCAGATCGCCGTCCAGCCGTCACGACGCTCCGCGACCGCGTAGTCCACACCGGCGGTCGCGCGCGGGCCGATGTCGGAAACGGTGGTGGTGCTCGCCGCGGCGCCGGGATGCAGACCCGGGTCGGGGACGAGGGGGGAATCCTCGCTCGGCTCGGTGTGCAGTGGGACGAAGTTCGTGTTCTCCGTGTCGCACGGGCTGTCGCCGCAGCCGGTGAGCGTCTGGGTGTTGCCCTCGAACCCGGGGAGGATCCGCACGACGTCGCCGCGCTGGTTGCCGACCGTGCCGCGCTGCAGCGGCGCCCCGAGCAGTTCGAAGAAGTGCTCCCAGTCCCAGTAGGGGCCTGGATCCCAGTGCATCGCTGGCACGCTCGATCCCCTCAGCGCGGGGACCTGGTCGTGGCCGATGATGTGCGCCCGGTCCAGCGGGATGCCGTACTCCGCTGCGAGATGCTTCACGAGCTTCGCCGACGACTCGTACATCTCCTCGGTGTACCAGGCGCCGTCCGCCGCGTAGCCCTCGTGCTCGATCCCGATGGCGTGCATGTTCACGTACCAGTTGCCGGCGTGCCAGCCGACGTCCTTGGGATCCAGGTGCTGCGCGACGTGGCCGTCGGACGAGCGGATCGTGTAGTTCCACGCGAGGTAGGTCGGGTCGCTGACGAGCCCGATCGTGCCGTTGTACGACCCCTCGGTGTCGTGGATCACGATGTAGTCGATCGACGGACCGTTCGGCCGGTCGCCGAGGTCGTGGTTGCCGTAGTCTCCGGGGTCGTCGCTGAGCGATTCGTACGGGGCGGGGAGCCATTCGCAGTCCAACGACCTGGGGCAGTCGGTGGTGCTGCCCGGCTTCTGCGCACGAGGCTCGGCCGAGGCCGGCGCCGCTGCGGTCACGATCGCGGTGCCGGCGACGACGGCGAGGGCGACCGTCGCGAGGGTGCGTGTCTTCCGGCGTCGGGTCGACGGCGGGGGAGGTGAGCTCTTCATGGATCTCCATTCGGAAGGTGAACAGCGCACAGTCAACACCGGCGTGCGCTCGGAGGGAAGATCCGGAACGTAAGATTCCTGTGAGAGTTTGTTCCGAGCGGGTTTCCCGGCGCTCGCCGCCGAAGATTGTTCGCGTAAGTCAGGGGGAGCCTTGCGCCGCTCGTGGCAACGGCGGTACGTTTCGCGCAGATCGCCTGCGCGGCGCGATCCCGTGCGGCGTGCGGCAGAGGTGGGGAGCGGCATGTCCTCCTCGAGTGACATCGATGCGGGTCGAGCGGCCGTGGCCGATCGGCGCTGGGCCGACGCGCTCGAACTACTGGCCCGCGTCGATGCGCGCGATGGCCTGGAGGCCGGCGACCTCGACCTGCTCGCGGTCGCTGCGATGCTGCGGGGCGATTCCGCTGCATCGGTGGCGGCGCGGTCGCGTGCCTACTCGGCCCACCTCCTGCGGGGGGACGACGTGGGCGCGGCCCGATCGGCGGAGTGGCTCGCGCTCGACCTGATCGAGCTCGGCGATTTCACGAACAGCGTGATGTGGTCGGCGCGGGCGATGCGCGTCGCGAGCGCGGTGCCTCAGCCGGGGTCGCTGGCGGGTTTCGTGCGGATGGCGCCCGGCGTCGCGCAGTTCGGTGCGGGCGACGCCGCAGAGGCGGTGCCGCGATTCGAGGAGATCGTCGCGATCGCCGATCGCGAGCGCGATCGTGAGCTGGCGGCCGTGGCGAGGCTGGGCCTGGGCAAGTCCCTGCTCGAGGCAGGGCGTGTCATCGACGGCCTGGCGTGCCTGGACCTCGCGGTCGCAGCCGTCGTCGCAGGCGATGTCGCGCCGGTGCCGTCAGGCGTCATCTGCTGTGCTTCGATCTCCGACGCCATCATGGCGTTCGATCTGCAGCGCGCCGGCGCGTGGACGGCGGCGCTCGATCGATGGTGCGTCGAGCAGCCCCAGCTCATCGCCTTCAGCGGGCAGTGCCGCGCGCTGAAGGCCGCGCTGCTGCTGATCCACGGGCACTGGGACGAGGCGTCGGCCGCGGCGGAGTTCGCGATGGCGCGCCTGCGTGCCGGCGACTACCGCGCGATATGGGGTGCTCCCTATCGGTCGGGCGAGCTCGCCCGCCTGCGCGGTGCCTTCCACGCCGCCGAAGAGTACTACCGGCGCGCCGGCGAATCGGGTTGGGACCCGGAGCCCGGGCTGTCGCTGCTGCATCTCGCCGCGGGACGCACGCAGCGCGCCCACGACGGGATCCGCCGCAGCGCGGCCGGCAGCGACCCGTTCACCCGTCTGTCTCTGCTGCCCGCGGTCGCCGAGATCGACCTCGCCGCGGGCGATGTTGCCGGCGCCCGTCGCGCGGTCGACGAGCTGCGCGAGGCGACTCGGGTTGGGGAGACGCCGATGCTTGAGGCGTTCGTCGCCGCCACGGAGTCCGCGGTCCTGCTCGCCGAAGGGCTCCTGGCCGAAGCCGCGACGCAGGCGCGTTCCGCGATCCGGGCGTGGGATGCTGTGGACAGCCCGTATGAGGCCGCGCGCAGCCGTGTGATCCTGGGGCGTGCGCTGCGCGCGACCGGCGACGAGGCGGCCGCGCAGGCGGAGTTCGACGCGGCCCGTGGGGTGTTCCTCGCACTCCGTGCCGAGCCCGCGGCCGACGGTCTTGCGCGTGAAGCGGGGGATCGACGTCCCGGCACCCTGACATCCCGCGAGCTCGAGGTGCTGCGCCTCGTGTCGACCGGCCTCACCAATCGCGGAGTAGGCGAGAAGCTCTCCCTCAGCGAGAAGACCGTGGCGCGTCACCTCGCCAACATCTTCGGCAAGCTCGGGCTGCCGAACCGGGCGGCAGCCACCGCGTACGCGTACGAGCACGGGCTGGTCTGAGCTTCGGGTGTGTCTCCGGCGGCCTGATCTGCATCGAATGACCCATGCGTGCGAGACGGTGAAGATGCGCGCATCGCCCGATGCGACGAGCCCGAGTGGCGCCGTAACGTCGGTGGCATGGACATCCCGCTGATCGCCGGCACGGTCTCGACCGTCGTCTTCGCGGTCAGCAACCTGCCCATGCTGGCCAAAGCGATTCGCACGCGTGACGTGTCGTCGTACAGCGTGCCGAGCGTCACGATGATCAACGCGGCGAACGTCGTCTACTCGCTCTACGTCTTCAGCTTGCCGATCGGTCCGATCTGGGTGCTGCACACGTTCTATGCCGTCTCGTGCGGCATCCTGCTGGTGCTGTGTCTCGCGCCGCGACGGGTCAGTCCGCGCGACCACGCAGCCGATCGATGTCGCGGCGCTCGCGCTTCGTCGGGCGTCCTGCGCCACGGTCGCGCTGCGCCATGATCGGCGTCGGGTCGCGCGGGGGCGTGCGATCCTCCATCGCAGCCGCGACGAGCGGCGCGCCCACGCGCTTGGCGATCGTCTGACGCACGACCAGCATGCGGTCGAACCCGTCGATGCGCACGCGCACCTCGTCGCCCGGCTTGAGGGTCTGGGCGGCCTTGGCGCGTTCGCCGCCGACGCGCACGTGCCCCGCCCGGCAGGCCGCGGTCGCGGCGGAGCGGGTCTTGTAGATCCGAACGGCCCACAGCCAGGCATCCACCCGCACCGGCCGCGTGGCTGCGTCGGTCACGCCGTCACCGGTGTCGCAGCGGGGGCCGCACGCCGGGCACGGACCGCGGCGAGCACACCCGCGGCGATGAGCCCCTGACCGAGGCAGTACGTGAGCATCACGAGCGGGCTGGTCCAGTCGGGCATCGCCGCGGGCAGGAACAGCCGGAACGCGAGCACCGAATCCGACGCGAGGAAGAAGACGCCGCCCCACGCCACGAGCGGATGACAGCGGGATGCCGCCACCGCCGTGCCGCCGAGCACCAGGCCGTACACCGCGACGGCGATCGAGAGGCCGCCGAGGTGCGGCCACAGCACGGCCAGGAGCGCGACCCACCACACGGCGTAGACGGCCGCCCACAGCGGCACGCGGCGCACGGCGAGCCGGCGCCAGAACAGCCAGATGTACGCGATGTGGGCGAGACCGAAGAACAGCAGCATCATCGGCAGCTCCGGCGCGAACGGGAAGAAGGTTCCGGCGCCGTCACCGAGCCACGACAGGCCGATCGCCACGACGAGCAGGGTGAGCGGGGTCGTCCACGGCGTGCCGTGCGAGCCCCACACGACGGCGAAGGCGAGCAGGGGCATCAGCGTCAGCTTGGTCGGTGCCGCGATCGCGTCAGCGTCCGCCGCGAGCGCGGCGACGTGGACGATCGACAGCGCGATGTAGGGGGCGAACGCGATCCAGAGCCGGCGCATGATCCTCCTCGATGTGCAGGGCCACCATAATCGTCGCATGACCGATGTGCTCGCCCGGATGGGCCTCATCCGGATGTCGGCCCGCGACACCGGCACCCCGCACCGCGTCTCGACCCCGCTCGAGCTGCTGTTCGACCTCGTCTTCGTCGTCGCGGTGTCGCAGGCATCCCAGAATCTGCATCACCTGATCAGCGACGACCACGTCGGGCAGGGCGTGCTGTCGTACCTGATGGTGTTCTTCGCGATCTGGTGGGCGTGGATGAACTTCACGTGGTTCGCGTCGGCGTTCGACACGGACGACTGGCTCTACCGCGTGCTCACGATCGTGCAGATGGGCGGTGTGCTCGTCCTGGCAGCGGGCGTCCACGACGCGATGGTCTCGTTCGACTACGCGGTCGTCACGTGGGGCTACGTCATCATGCGACTGGCGATGGTCGCGCAGTGGCTGCGGGCCGCGGCATCCGATCCGGATTCCCGCCGCACCGCCCTGCGCATGGCCGCCGGCGTATCGGCGGTGCAGGTGCTGTGGGTCGCACGCATCTATCTGCTGGACGAGGCAGGGCAGTTCTGGACGTTCTTCGTGCTGGTCGCCCTCGAGCTGCTCGTACCGGTGTGGGGGGAGTCGGCGGGGCGGACGCCGTGGCATCCGCACCACATCGCGGAGCGCTACGGCCTGTTCACCCTGCTGCTGCTCGGCGAGAGCCTGCTCGCGTCCGCGAACGCGATCTTCGACGCGCTGGGCGAGGGCGAGCACGTGCCGGAGCTGCTGACCCTCGCGATCTCGGGCATCATCGTGACGGCCGGCATCTGGTGGGTGTACTTCGCGCGGGAGCAGCACGGTCGTCTGGAGGGGCGGAAGTCGGCGTTCCGGTTCGGGTATCTGCACTACGGGATCTTCGCGGCGGTCGGCGCGGTGTCGTCCGGCGTCGAGGTCGAGATCGATGAGATCACCGGGCACACGTCGGTGTCGCCCGCGGTCGCTGGGCTCGCGCTGACACTGCCGATCGCGATCGTGGTGGCGGGGGCGTGGCTGGTTCTGCTGCGTGCGTCGCTGTCGCGCTGGGCCTCGGTCGCCGTGCTCGCGGGCGCTGTGCTGATCGCCCTGAGCGGCCTGCTGCCGTCCAACGAGTACGTCGTGGCCGCGGCGCTGCTCGCCGGCGTCGTGGTGGTGCTGGAGGTCGACGGGGCGCGGGCGGCCGGTCGCGAGGCCGCGAGCGAGGTCAGTCGCTGAGGTCGAGCGACACGATCGCGAGCTCAGGCCGCGGGCGCGCGACCTCACGGAACCCGGCGGCTGCGAACGTCGACAGCACGCCGTGGTACAGGTCGTTCACGGGCACCTTCTTGCCCGCGTGCGGGTCCATCGGGTAGGCCTCCACGACGCGGGCGCCGGCGGCGCGGGCGTAGTCCAGCGCTGCGTCCAGCAGTCGTGCGTTGAGGCCCTGCTTGCGGTGCTCCTTGCGCACGACGAAGCAGCTCACGGCCCACACGTCGGGGTCGTCCCAGTCCTCCTCGGATGCGACGAAGCTGCGCGTACGCGCGAGCCGCACCTGACGCGTGCGGGGGCCGACCCTCACCCATCCCACGGGCTCGCCGTCGACATAGGCGATCAGCGCGGGCGGGGGACCGGCCGCGACCTCGTCGCGCAGCAGTTCGCGCCGCTCGTCGAGCGTCGTGCGGTTGAACTCGGCGTTCGTGATCGTCCACCACTGGCATTGGCAGCCGTGCCCGTCGCCCCCTCCGCTCAGCGCGTGCTGGGCGTCGTCGAAGCGGTCGGCGGTGGCGGGTTCGATCGTGATGTGAGCCATGTCGTGCCTCCTGCCGCGACGGTAGTCGGGCCCGCCGACATCGACAAGCCAACGGGATGCCACGCCCGGCGGTCGCCGTGTTCGCGAGGCCTCCGCGGACCGGGTAGGATGGTCGAGTTGTCCGCACGCAGGTGCGGCAGCGACAACAGAACAACGGGATGTGGCGCAGCTTGGTAGCGCACTTGACTGGGGGTCAAGGGGTCGCAGGTTCAAATCCTGTCATCCCGACAGAAAAGCCCTGGTAGATCGAAAGATCTACCAGGGCTTCGTCGGTTCTTGGACCCCGCGCTGTGAGATCGCCATCGCGGTTCACCCCGCGAGCGCCGCGAGCTCCTCTCGTGTGCCGTTGAAGGCATTCATGTCGATGTAGTGCTCGACGCCGTCGTACCCCTCGAGCCGGTCACGGTTCGAGTACTGCCAGAGGGTCCACTCACGGTCGTCCTCCAGGTGTGCAGGAAGGACGATGGAGCGGATCCAGATGGGGTACTCCGCGTATCTGCCGGAGAGATAGCGGTCGTAGGCCTCGGGGGTCGCGTAGATGACGGGCGGTGCTCCGTAGTGCTCTTCGAGCTTCTCGAGCAGCGGCACCAGGACCGCGTCGACCTGCGCGCGCGGCGGCGGGTGCTGGAAGTAGTCCCCGTAGTACTCGAGATCCAGGGCGATCGGCAGCGTCGCGCCGAGAGGGACGGTGTCGATGACATGGGCGGCTTGCGTCTCGCCGCTGCTGTCGAAGCTCACGAAGTGGTACGCGCCGACCAGCAGCTCGGTGTTCATGGCGCCCTCCCAGTTGCGGAGGAACTGCGAGTCGACCGATGAGGACCCCTCGGTCGCCTTGATGTACGCGAAGTCGATGTCCTGGGAGGCGAGCACGTCCCAGTCGACGTCGCCCTGGTAGCTCGAGATGTCCACTCCGCGCACGGAGTAGCCGGCGGCGAAGATCCGCCCCGGCCAGATGACGCCGCTGGCGAGGAGCACCGCGAGCACGCCGAGCATCGCGAGCACGCCGGCGAGGACCACGATGAGGCGCGCGGTTCTCCTTCGAGGGGATGCCGTGTGCTCCTGCATGAGGAGAACCCTAGGTGCAAGCGGCCCTGCGCCGTCAGCGGAGTGCGTTCACGGACTCACCGGCCGGCGGCTGCCACAGCGGTGCGCGTGCGTCGGGAGTCAGCCATCCACGCTGTGCCGCGACCTCGGCGGCGACCTCTATGAATCCGGCCGTCGCGGGAGCGAGCGGTTCGTCCCGCCACGCGATGGACCACGGGTAGACCGGCTGCACCTCGGCGGGCCGGTGGACCGGCATCCCGATCCCGCGATAGCGGAGGGCGTAGGACTCGAACTCCAGCAGGTAGGCACCGGCGGGCGCCCTCAGCATCCTGGAGAGGCACTGATCGAAGGTGCCGGGGTTTCCCAGCCAGTGGAGGCCGAGTCCGGCTGAGGCCTCGAAGGCGGTGAGGTACTCGCCCTGGGCATTGAACAGCGCCGAGCCGCGCGGATCGGCGAAGACCTCGACGGGGCGTTCGTACAGCGAGACCGTGTCGGACACGGGGTCGCCGGATCGGCCGACGAGCACGAGCGGCTCCAGGCGCATGGGGCGATGCCGCCAGCCGAGGGGGTGGGCGTGCACCATCTCCGGGGTCAGGCGCAGGATCGCGATGTCGAGCAGCCCGTTCATCAGCGCGTCGAACTGGCGGCGGCTGTCCATCGAGCTCGCGATCACGGCGACGCCCGGAAACCGGTCCGCGAACGCGTCGAGGACCAGCCGGCTCGTGTCGAGATCGAAGATGTGCGCGATGCGGATGCCGGCACCGCCGACCTGTGTCATGCGGGTGGCATGGGCGATCAGCACCCGCGCCTCGCGGAGGAAGCGCGCACCGTCGGGCGTGAGCGCGACGTGACGGCTGTCGCGCGCGAGGAGCCGGAAGCCGAGTTCGTCCTCCAGCCGGCGCATCTGCTTCGACAGCGCCGGCTGGCTGATGTGCAGCCGCGCGGCGGCCCGCCCGAAGTGCAGCTCGTCGGCGACGACGACGAAGTAGCGCACGAGTCGAAGATCGAGGTCCACCTGTCCTCCTGTACGAAGATTGGCGTGGCCGGACGATCCATGCAAGTTCGGTTATCGATCCGCATCGCACAGGTCCTGGACGCCGCCGATCGCGCGGGTGTGTGCTGATCTCGTACATCGAGTGCGAGGAGCACATCCATGCCTGAGAACCCCCGTCCCGTCGTCTTCGTCCACGGGCTGTGGCTTCACGCCACCAGCTGGGAGCCGTGGGTCGAGCGGTTGCGCGCCGCCGGCTACGAGCCGGTCGCGCCGGGGTGGCCCAACGAGCCCGCGAGCGTCGCCGAGGCGCGTGCGAACCCCGAGGCCGTCGCCGACATCGGAATCGACGAGGCGGCGGCACACTTCGCCGCGATCGTGAACGAGCTCGGCGACGACACCATCGTGATCGGCCACTCGTTCGGCGGGCTGATCGCCGAGAAGCTCCTCGGCGAGGGGATCGGAGCCGCGGCCGTGGCGATCGACCCGGCGCAGATCAAGGGCGTGCTTCCGCTCCCGCTCGCGCAACTGCGGGCGGGTTTCCCTGCGCTCGGGAACCCGGCCAATCTGCACCGCGCGGTCTCCTTGACCGCCGCCCAGTTCCGCTACGGGTTCGGCAACGCCGTGGAGGCGTCCGAGTCCGACGCCCTCTTCGAGCAGTGGACCATCCCCTCGCCGGCGCGGCCGCTGTTCCAGGCCGCGGCGGCGAACTTCGTCATGCATTCGCCGGCGGCCGTCGACACCAAGCGCGCGCCCCGCGGCCCGCTACTGCTGATCTCCGGCACCGCCGATCACACGGTGCCCGACGTCGTCACCCGATCCACCCTCAAGCAGTACCGCGATTCGATGGCCGTCACCGAGTTCACGCAGTTCGAGGGGCGCGGCCATTCGCTGACCATCGACCATGGCTGGGGCGACGTCGCGGACGCCGTGCTCGACTGGCTGCGAGCACAGGGGCTGTGACATGGATCTCGGGCTGGACGGCGCCGTCGCGATCGTCACGGGGGCGGGGCGAGGGATCGGGCTCGCGGTGACGCGGGCGCTCGCCGCAGAGGGTGCCCGCGTCGTCGCGGCATCGCGCACCATCACGCCTGAGCTGGCGACCCTCGCCGGCGGCGGAACGGTGGAGGCGGTCGTCGCGGACCTCACCGATCCGACCGTGCCGGACACCCTGGTCGCCCGGGCGACGAGGCTGGGGCAGCTGCGGGTGCTGGTGAACAACGTGGGTGGCGTGCATCCCCGCCCGGGCGGCTTCGCCTCGGTCACGGACGACGCGTGGACGGCGACGTTCCAGCTCGACGCGATGACGGCGATCCGGATGACGCGGGCTGCTCTGCCCGCGCTGCGTGAGGCAGGAGGCGGCTCTGTCGTGACGGTGGCGTCGGTGAACGCCCGGCTGCCCGACCCGGTCGTGATCGACTACAGCGCGGCGAAGGCCGCGCTCGTGAGCTTCTCCAAGTCGCTGTCGAAAGAGGTCGGCGCCGACGGCATCCGCGTGAACACGGTCAGCCCCGGCCCGGTAGCCACGGACCTCTGGCTGGGCGACGGTGGTGTCGCGGCGACGCTGTCGACCGCCGGTGGCGCGGATCGGGCCGACGTGGTCGGCGGCGCGGAGGCATCGATGGTCACCGGGCGATTCACGAAGCCGGAGGAAGTCGCGGCGCTCGTGGCGTTCCTCGCGAGCGACCTCGTCGCCGGGAACATCACGGGATCGGACGTCGTGATCGACGGGGGGCTCACCGCAGAACTGTGACACTCGTGCCCGCGTCCGCGCGAGCAGGCCTGCGGGGCGTCAGCCGGCGTGGCGCAGCCGGTGCCGTTCCAGCACCCGCGCGGCGAGGGCCTCGGGCATGCCCGGCCCCGGGAGGGCCTCGACTTCGATCGCGTCGTCGAGCGGTCCGCACACGTCGCACACCAGCCGCATGCGGACGGGGTGCTCATCGCGGCCGTGTCGGTACAGGATGGGCGCGCCGTTCGGGGCGGCCCAGCGGTCGCCCCACTCGGTCAATGCGATGAGGGCGGGGGCGAGGTCCCGGCCGCGCTCGGTGAGGCGGTACTCGCCCTCGCCCGCGTCGTTCGTGATGCGCTCAAGGACACCTTCGTCGACGAGGTGGTCCAGGCGGGAGGACAGCACGTTGGTGGCGATGCCGAGGCTCTTCTGGAATTCCGAGAACCGCGTCGATTCGGCGAACAGGGCGTTGCGCAGGATCAGGAAGGTCCAGCGCTCGCCGAACACCTCGAGCGTGCGCGAGATCGAGCAGACCTGGGTTTCGTACGTCCTGCCGAGCATGCCCTCAATCTAGATCAGGCGGCTTGCGTGATACAAGCGGGACCGGATGGGGTGAGCCGTCGCACGGCGTGCGGTCAGTCCGGGCTCTCTCCGAGCTTCGCGAGGATGCCGGTGAGCGTGGCCCGTTCGTGCGGGTCGAGGGGTGCGAGGAAAGCGTGCTGGGCCGCGGCCACCGCCTCTTCCAGGGAGGGGAGCAGCTCGCGCCCTGCGGCGGTGAGGGAGACGATCTTGCGACGGGCGTCGTCGGGGTCGGGATCGCGCTGCACCAGCCCGCGCTCGTCGAGGACCTCGACGACGAGTGCGACATCCTTCCGGTCGAGATCGAGGCGGCGACCGAGGTCGGCCTGGCTGAGTGCGTCGTGCTCGTCCAACGCGGCGAGGACGCGGAAGTGCAGAGGACGCGCCTCGAGCGGCGCGAAGGCGCGCGCGAGGATGGCCTGCGCGCGGGCGTTGGCGCGGCTGAGCAGCCACGTCGCGGTGTTCGTCGGAAACTCGGAGGGCATGCCGCCAGCCTACGCCGTTGTTGGTGACCCCAACGTTTGCTATTGTTGGTTGCACCAACGGTAAGGAGTCATCATGACGACGTTCGGACCACAGCTGATCGGCGAGACCGAGAAGGCCCTCAACGCGATCCTGCGCGAGATCCTCGCCGGCCGCGGTCTGGCGGAGCCCGTGTGGGTCACGGTCCGCCTGGCCGCCCAGGCGTCCGCCTCGGACGACCTGATCGCCGTCGTCGCCGAGAAGGCGCGCTACGACGATGCCGGGGAGCTCGTCGCTGCGGTCAACAGACGGGGTCTCGTGGACGGCTCGGGGATCACCGAGGCGGGGACGCAGCTCATCGCCGACGTCCAGCGAGAGGTGAAGCTGGCGACGGCGCACGTGTGGGCCGACCTCGACCCCGTCGACGTGGCGGCGACCGAACGCGTGCTGAACGCCGTCGCCGAGCGGGCTCGTGCCGTGCTCGATGCGAGGGTGTGATCCGTGCCCCCGGCACCGGGGGAGCGGAGTGACGGATTGGCACAGGTTCACCGCCGCGGATTGGCCAGGTCGTGCGGGGCGCGCGCGACGTAGCGTCGAGGCATGACCACACTCACCGACGCGCTCGTGCCCGTCACCGTACGTCTCGATTTCGACGCCCTTGCTCCCGCGTTCTCGCGGGCCGTCACCGAGCTCGACGACGCCGCCACCGATCAGCTCGACCTGGCGGGCATCGATGCGGGGCTGCGCGAGCTCGTGCGTTTGCGGGCCTCGCAGCTCAACGGCTGCGCGTACTGCGTCGACGTGCACTCGCGGGCGGCGCGCCGGGCGGGCGTGCCGGCGCAGCGCGTCGATGCAGTGGCCGTCTGGCTGGAGTCGGGCCTGTTCACGGCGGCCGAGAGAGCGGCGTTCGCGCTGACCGAGGAGGTCACGCGGCTGTCGGAGACGCACGCGCGGGAAGAGATCGTGACCGGGGCGGTCGCGGCGTTCGGCGAGGAGGGGACTGCGGCGCTGCTGTCGCTGATCATCGCGATCAACGTGTGGAACGCGATCGGCGTCACGGCCAGGCCGTGGCGCGTCGCGCCCCGCAGCGCGGACTGAGCAGGGCCCCGCGCCGGATACGCTGGAGTCGATGACGAACACGCGTGCCGAGGCGGCGTACCTGCGCTCCGTGGCGGCGTTCCGGACCCCCACCCTCGACCTCCTGCACCGACGGTACGCGCCCTTCGTGGTCGCCGCTCTGTCCGTCGTGTTCACGGTCGACCGCCCTGCGGTCGCTGTCGCCGACGCGCACGCCGAGATCGCCGAGATCCTGGACGAGCTGCGGGCGGCCGGCTACGACGAGGACGACCGGGCGCTGCCGTCGGGCACCGCCCGCGAGGTCTGCCGGCACTGGGTGCGTGTGGGGTGGCTGGTGCCGCAGATCGACGGCGACGTCGAGGTGTACCGCCTCACCGCCCACGCCGTGAGCGCGCTCGAGATCACCGGTCGCACCGGGGGTGGGCGCACGCGCGTGTCGAACTCACGCGTGCGCACGCTGCTCGAAGCCGTCGAGCGGCTGGCCGCCGACTCCGAGACCGACCCGCAGGCGCGCATCGCCCGCCTCACGGCCGAGCGCGACGCGCTGGATGCTGAGATCCTGCGGATCCAGGCCGACGGTGCCGCGCCCGTCGACGACGAGCAGCTGCTCGAAGAAGCCGAGAACGTGCTGCACCTGGCACGGGAGCTGCCCGCCGACTTCGCGCGTGTCGCCGAGTCGATCAAGGCGATGCAGCGCGATGTCGTCGCCGACCTGCGCCGCGACATCCGCCCCACCGGCGAGGTGCTGCGCGAGTACCTCGAGCGCGGCCAGCACGTCATGCAGTCGACCCCCGAGGGTCGGGCGTTCGCCGGTGCACTGCGCCTGCTCGGCGATCCGGAGCGCATCGACGACCTCACCGAACAGCTGCACACCGTGCTGGCGCAGCCGTTCACGCGCCTCATGGATGCCGACCAGCGGGCCGAGCTGGACGCCATCGGCCGCCGGGTGGAGCTGGGCGTGCTCGAGGTGCTCACGGCCCAGCGCCGCGCTTCGCACGTGATCACCGGTCAGGTGCGCACGCATGATCCCGTGCGCGACCGTCAGGTCGACGACCTGCTGCGCGACGTCATGTCGGGGCTGCAGGCGTGGACGAGCAGCTCGTCGTCCGACGCCGCGGTGGAGCCGGTGCGCAGCCTGCCGATCGCCGGCGTCGGCCACCTGCGGCAGTCCGTGAGCGACATCCGCCCTCCCGGCATGCCTGCGGCGCTGGCAGGCAGCGTCGACGACGCGGAGTTCGTGGATGCCGACACCCGGGCATGGGGCGGGCCGCGGTATGTCGAGCTGGAGGCGTACGTCGCGGGGCTGGGTGACGAGTTCGACCTCGCGAGGGCCTTCGAGGGGACCGACGACGAGACCCGGCGCCCGGTGGACCTGCTGGGTCTGCTCGAGATCGCCCACCGCAACGGCATGAGCGAGGGCGACACCGTGTCGGTCGTCGAAGCCCTCCGTCCTGACGGCACGACCCGCCGCTTCGCGTTCGGAGCCGTGACCGCCCGCACCTCGAGAGGGAGCGATGATGAGTGACACCGCCGCCGACACGGCACCCGAGATCGAGGGGGATGCCGCAGCCGAGGCCGCCGGCATCCCTCCGTTCATCGATCCGGTGTCGATGGAGGACGATCCGGACGAGCTGTTCCCGGGCGACCGCGGGGTGCTCGACGCCGAGGTGCGTCGGGTGCTCGTCCACGTGCTGCAGCGCCGGTTCGTGCAGGCCGACCGGCACCGTGATACGTGGAAGGTGCTGCTCGACAACCAGCAGCTGATCGAGGCACGGCTGAACGACCTGTTCGTGCGCCTGGTGATCGACCACGACCGCGGCGTCGCGTACAAGCAGCAGGTGCGCTCGGACGAGTTCGAGGTGCCGATCCTGTTGCGCGATTCGGCGTACAACCGCGCCGAGACGCTGGTGCTGGTCCACCTGCGCACGGTGTACCAGCGCGAGACGGCCGCCGGCGAGCCGTCGGCGCGTGTCGACATCGAGGACGTCGAGCAGACGGTGCTGAGCTACTTCGCGGAGTCCGACGGCGACACGGCGCGCCGGCAGCGCGCGATCCGCCGGGCGATGGAGCGGCTCGATCGCGACGGCATCGTCGACGAGGAGTCGGCGGGGCGGTTCCGCATCAGCCCGCTGGTCGAGATCGTGCTGAGCGCCGAGAAGCTGCGCGAGCTGCGCGACTGGCTGCGGCGTCAGGAGGCGCTGCCCGAGCTCGAAGACGCCGAGGCGGATGCGGATGCGGAAGCCCCGGCCGAGGCGGACGACGACGCGTCGGAGGATCTCGAGCGGGAAGCCGCAGAACTGGAAGGGGCCGCCCTGTGACGATGATCGACACGCTGTTCGGGCTCATCCCGGCCGCGTCGCGGGGTCAGCAGTGGCTGGCCGAAGACCTGCAGCTGGTCAACTGGGGCGGCTACGACGGCGCGCACCGCGTGCGGTTCTCGCCGACGGCGACGCTGCTGTGCGGCGGCTCCGGGTCGGGCAAGTCGACGCTCATGGACGCGTACATCGCGCTCATGATGCCGCACACCACTCCGTTCAACGGCGCCTCGAACGGCGGGGTGACCGGGCGTCCGCGCGGCGACGAGCAGCGCAACATCCTGTCGTACGCCCGCGGCAAGCTCGACGAGTCGCGCACCGAGGACGGCACCAGGATGCGCGTGCTGCGCGGCGACGGCGTCGACACCTGGACCGCCGTGGCGATGACCTGGCTCGACCACGACGGGTCGCGCTTCACGGCCGTGCGCGCGTGGTACATCCCGGCCGGTGCGCGGGTGCTCGAAGACACCGTCCGCGTCCGTGCGACGGCGGACGACGGCTTCGACCTCAGCACGCTCGAGCGTGCGGTGCCGCAGCGCTTCACCGACACGTCGCTGCGTTCCGTGGGGCTCGACCCGTACAGCACCGACCGGGAGTTCTCGGCGCGCCTGCACGCGGTGCTCGGCATCGGCGCGGCCGGTGCCGGGTCGAAGGCGATGAGCCTGCTCGCCCGCATCCAGGCGGGGCAGCAGATCACGACCGTCGACGACCTGTACAAGCGCCTCGTCCTCGAAGAGCCGGAGACGATGACGACCGCCGATGCGGTGGTGGCGCACTTCGACGAACTCGAGGGCACGCGCACGCGCATGCTCACGGCGCGCCAGCAGGTGAGCACGCTCGAGCCGCTGCGCGACCTCCGCATCAAGATCGCCGCCGCCGCCGAGCGGGTGCGGCTGATCGACGAGATCGGCGACTTCTCGGACGAGCGCTCGCTGGCCACGCTGTGGCGCGCGAACCGGCGCCTCGAGCTGCTGCGCGCCGTCGAGGGCGAGCTGCGAGACAGCAAGCACGCGACCGACGTCGCCCTGCGTGAGAAGCGCGCGCTCGCCGACGCGGCCGAGATCGAGCGCGACGGCCTGGCCGACGTGCTCCGGCAGTCCGGCGGCGACCGCCTCGAGACGGCGCAGCGCGAGCTCCGCGAGGTCGAGCGGCGGCTGTCGACGGTGCAGGTGAACCGCATCCGCTTCGAAGAGGACCTCCGCGCGCTCGACGCCGAGGTGTCGACGCGGGCCGACTTCGACGCCCTCGTCGCACAGGCGCGGGCGGGGCTCGCGGACGCCGACGCCAAGCGCACGGCCCGCAACGCGTTCTCGGACGCGGCGCTCGAGCTCAAGGCCGCCGAATCCGAGGTGACCGAGCTAGAGGCCGAGATCCGCCGCGCCGCCGGTCGCCGCGACAACATCCCGCGTGCGCTGCACGAGTCGCGCGAGCTGCTCGCCGAAGCGGCGGGCCTCGACCCCGAGGAGCTGCCGTTCGTCGGCGAGCTCGTCGAGGTGCGCACCGAGTTCGAGCCGTGGCGCGAGGCGTTCAATCTCGCGCTCGGCGGCTTCGCGACGACCCTGCTGATCGACGTGGCGCATCTGCCGGCGTTCCGTGCGGCGATCGACGCCGTGCGCACGCCCGTGCGACTGCGGTACGAGGGCGTGCACACGGGGCTCGACACCCACGGTGGACGCGACGCCGACACCCTGCCCGGCCGCCTCGACTACCAGGCGTCGCCCTTCACGGGCTGGCTGCAGGAGCGCCTCGACGACCGCTTCGGGTTCGTGTGCGTCGACTCGGCCCGCGAGCTCGCGAAGCACCGCATGGCGCTCACGATCACCGGCCAGATCTCGCAGGGCACCCGCGGTGCGCACGGCGGGCATGGCCGCGACAACGTGCTGGGCTTCTCGAACGAGCGACGGCTGCACGTGCTGGCCGGCCGGCTCGAGGACGCCCGCACCCGGGTCGAGCGCGCGACCGCCGCGGCGAAGAACGCGGAGACGGCGCTGGATGCCGTCGACGCGCGGCTCGCCGTCTACGCGAAGGTCGGCGACCTGACGTGGGAGCAGCTCGATGTCGACACGGTCACGGCGGAGCGGGATCGCTGGACGGCCGTGCAGGACGACGTGACGGCATCCAATCCCGAGATCGCACGGCTGCAGGGGCAGATCGCGGCGGCCAAGGGCAAGGCGACCAGCCTGCGGGAGGAGATCGGGCGCACCGAGGCCGAGCGTGAGCGGATCGAGGCGCGCTGGGGCGACATCACCGACGACGTGGACGCCACGCAGTCGACGATCGACGCCGCCGAGGACGCCGGGCTCGTGCTCGACGAGGCCCAGCGAGGGTTCCTCGACGTCCGGTTCACGCTGCGCGACGCGGCCGCAGCGGCGAGCCCGTCGGTCGTGCTCACCCGTTTCGATGCGGCGCTCGCGTCGGCCGCGCAGCGGCTCGAGGAGGACCACGGCGCAAGCGTGGCCGCGCACGCCGAGCAGCGCGAAGGCGTCCGTCGCATCATGACGGGGTTCCTGGAGCGCTGGCCGAACCCGAACCTGCTGCCCGACCCGGACGCGTCGCTCGACGACTTCGAGGGCATCCTGGAGGCGCTGGAGACGAGCGGCCTGCACGAGCTGGAGGCGGACTGGCGCGACAGCCTGCTGAAGCTTTCGGGCAACGACCTCACCAACCTCGACGCGACGCTCAGCCGGTCGCTGCGCGAGATCCGCGACCGCATCGAGCCGATCAACGAGATCATGCAGGACCTGCCGTTCTATGATGACGGCCACCGGCTGCAGATCACGACGCGCGAGAACCAGTCCGAGCCGCGCAAGCGGTTCCGGCGCGAGCTGCGCGAGGTGCGCGGGCTCATCGATGCCGCGGCCTCGGACGAGGACCGCGAGCAGGTGTACCGCCGGATGACGCGGCTGATCGGGCGCATGCGACGGTCGGCCCCCGACTTCGGCGACCTCGTCGACGTGCGCAACCACGTGCGGGTGAGCGCCGAGCGCGTCGATGCCGAGACGAAGCAGCACATCGCCCTGTACGACCACATCGGCGAGAAGTCCGGCGGCGAGTCGCAGGAGCTCATCGCGTTCATCGTGGGTGCGGCGCTGCGCTACCAGCTCGGGGATGCCGGCGCCGAGCGCCCGCGCTACGCCCCGGTCTTCATGGACGAGGCCCTCATCAAGGCCGACGCGCACTTCACGAAGCGGGCGATCGGCGCGTGGCGGGGCCTCGGCTTCCAGCTCGTCATCGGCGCGCCGAACGACAAGTACAGCGCGATCGAGCCGCACGTGGACGTCGAGTACGACATCCTCAAGGACACCCTCGGGCGCTCGTGGGCCAAGCCGAAGGTGGGGCTGCCCTCCTAGCGGGCCGGCTCGACCGGCTTTGCGGGACCGACCCGCCGGAGCGCGAGCACGAGCACCGCGAGGCCGACCGCATTGGCGACGAGGACCGTGGTGATGACGGCCGTCATGCTGACCTCGTACGCGAAGCCGAGGATGCCGCCCGCGATCAGCAGGCCGGCGCCGCGGACGAACGCGAGCCAGCCGAACGCGAGTGGGCGTGAGCCGGTGGGCACGAGCTCGGTGACGACCGCCTTCACGGTCGAGTCGAGCACGCCGTTCACGACGCCCCAGATCGCGACGCCGATCCACACCAGCACGACCTCGTCGGTGAACGCGATGACGGATGCCGCGGCCGCGAGCGGGACGGCCAGCAGCGTCCAGGGGCCGAGGCGGTCGTAGACGCGCCCCATGACGAGTCCGGCGGCGCCGTCGACGAGCATCGCCACGGCGAACAGGATGGGAACCTGAGCGTCGGTCAGCAGGCCCGTCGTCTGCGCGTGGTAGGCCAGCAGCGGGAACGACGCCACCCCGCACGACAGCACCGCGATCGCCGCGGCGTACACCCAGAACCGCGCCGGCAGGCGCCGTGAGACCGTGGGATCCGTGGATGCCGGCGGCCCGGCATCCCCTGTCTCGACCGGTCCCGCAGCCTCGGCGCCCTCGGGCTCCTCGTACGAGAGCGGGTCGGGCACGCGGTGGCGGAGCCAGAACAGCAGCACGAGCACCAGGACGCCCGGCACGGCGAGCACGCCGAACGCGAGGGCGTAGTCGCCCTCGCGCCAGCCGAGCACGGCCGCCAGCAGCAGGGGTCCGAGCACGGCGCCGGTCTGATCGAGGGCCTGGTGCACGCCGAAGGCGCTGCCGCGGCCGGTGGTCGCCGAGGCGAACGAGAGCAGTGTGTCCTTCGCGGGGGAGCGCACGGCCTTGCCGAGGCGTTCGGTGGCGTACAGCAGCAGGGCGGGGGCGAGGGCACCGGTCACGCCGATGAGCGGAACGCTCAGCACCGTGAGCGCGTAGCCGACGATCGTCCACGTCCAGTAGTGCTTCGTGCGCACGACCGCGTAGCCGGTGACGACGCGCAGGCCGTAGCCGATGAACTCGCCGAGGCCCGCGACCAGGCCGACGACGACGGCCGACGCGCCGAGCGTCGCGAGATACGGGCCGATGATGCTGCGTGCGCCTTCGTAGACCATGTCGGCGAGCAGGCTCACGATCCCGAACGCGAGGATGAAGTGCCACGGGCGCAGGCGGGTCACGCTCGCAATGTATCAACTCCGGGCATCGGCTCTCTGGAGTTCTGTCGGCCACGCGGCCGGCAGAAAACCTGGGGGAAATCGCATGCGCATCACCTATCGCATCTTCTCGTTCGCCATCTGTGCCCTCGTCGCGCTGCAGGCCGCCTCGCACGCGTGGGGGTCGGCCGGGCTCGACGTCTACATCGCCGAGGGCGGCGTGGTCGACGGCTCCGCGCTGGAGGGGCCGCCGCCGTTCCCGGAGGTCGTGGGCTTCATGATCCACGGCATGAACGGCATGTTCGTGATCCCGACGCTGGCGATCCTGCTGTTCATCTTCTCGTTCTTCGTGAAGGCGCCCCGTGCCGTCGCTTTCGCGGGCGGCGTGCTCGCGCTCGTCGTGGTGCAGGTGACGCTGGGGCTGTTCGGCCACAGCATCCCGCTGCTCGGCTCCCTGCACGGCATCAACGCGCTGCTGCTCTTCACGGCCGCGCTGCTGGCGGGCCTCAACGTGTCGAAGCGTCGCGTCGAGGCGGCAGCCGCGGCTGCGTCGACGGAGTCGGTGCCGGCCGGTGCTGCCGCCTAGGACTGCATCCGCGGCGAGTCGGTGGGCGTGGTTCGCCCGCCGGCTCGCCGTTGCGGCGGCGGTCATCGCGCTGGCGCTCGTGGGTTGGGCGTGGTGGGGCAGTGTGCTGCCCGGATCGTATTCCGTCATGGACATGGGAACCCCCGACTTCGGCGGCGGTCCCGGTGCCGATGACCACGCGGCCGGCGGCCACGGCGGGCACGGGGCGCAGGCGATGGCCGCGGGGACGGCCGGTGGCGCCGGTGCTGTCGGCATCGGTTCCGCCGCCGCCGGCGCGGCGACGAGCGTCACCGCGCTGGCCGTCGACCCCGATCGCCCCGCCGATGTGCACGTCGAGCTCGTCGCCCGCGCGGACCGCGTCACGCCTGAGGGCGGCGAGGCGTTCGACGGCTTCACGCTCAACGGGCAGACACCGGGTCCGACGATCCGTGCACGGCAGGGGCAGCTCGTCGAGGTCGTGCTGCGCAACGAGGACGTGCCGGCAGGGGTGACCGTGCACTGGCACGGCGTCGACGTGCCGAACGCCATGGACGGCGTCGCGGGCGTGACCCAGGATGCCGTGCCGCCCGGCGAGAGCTTCATCTACCGCTTCGTCGCCGAGCAGGTGGGCACGTTCTGGTACCACTCGCACCAGGCGTCGCACCCGCAGGTCGTCGGCGGGCTGTACGGCGCGCTGATCCTGGAGCCGGCGGAGGGGGATGGCGCTCTCACCGCCGACGCGATCGTCGCCGTCCACACCTACCCGGGAGGGCAGCGGACCGTCAACGGGGTCGTCGGCGACACGCGCCAGACGGCGGCACCGGGCGACGTCGTGCGCGTGCGTCTGGTGAACACCGACAGCACGCCGACCTCCGTGTGGGTCACCGGGTCGTCGTTCCGCGTGCTCGCGGTGGACGGCGCGGAGCTCAACGCGCCGACGCCGGTCGACCGCACGGCGGTCCCGCTCACGGCGGGCGGCCGCGCCGACCTCGAGGTGACCGTGCCCGGGAGCGGAGCCGTCCGCGTCCAGGTTCCGGGCGGCTCGCTCGTGCTCGGACCGGAGCGGGCCGAGGCATCCACTTCTCCGGCACCGCGCGAGGAGGTCGACCTGCTGACCTACGGCGAGCCCGCGGACGTGGGGTTCGACCCCGCGGCGGCCGACCGCCGCTTCCGCTACGACATCGGGCGGCTGCCCGGCTTCCTCGACGGCGCCCCGGGGTACTGGTGGACGATCAACGGCGGCATCCTGCCCGCGGTGCCGATGTACATGGTGCAGGAGGGCGACGTCGTGGTCATGACCATCACGAACAACAGCGGCGAGGTGCACCCGATGCACCTGCACGGACACCATCTGCTGGTGCTGTCGCGCGACGGCGTGCCGTCGTCGGGCAGCCCGTGGTGGGTCGACTCGCTGAATGTCGAGCACGGCGAGACGTACGAGGTCGCCTTCGTCGCCGACAACCCCGGCATCTGGATGGACCACTGCCACAACCTGCCGCACGCGGCGGAAGGCCTCATGACCCACCTGGCCTACGTCGGGGTGACGACGCCGTTCCGGCTGGGACGGGACTCGGGCAACGACCCGGAGTAGGCCGAGGGCTCAGCCGCGCGCCGAGCCGATGGGCTGCGGGATGCCGCCGCCCGGCGAGCGGAGCGTGCGGGCGTAATCCTCCTTGAGGACCGCCAGATGGAACCACGCCTCCAGGCTCTCCACGCCCGGGATCGCGCGGATGCGTTCGAGGCTGGCGTAGAGCGCCCCCGCGGACGGCTCGACGAGGGTCGTGACCACGTCGAACCGGCCGAGCGTGCGGGCGGCGAAGTCGACGCCGCGCCACGTCCGCAGCGCCTCGGCCACCTGGTCGTCCGTTCCCGCGAGGTTGAGCCCGACGCCCATGGACAGCTGCCGATGCGCGAGGCCGCGGGCCTCGACGGCGCTGATCTTGATGACCCCGGCGTCGATGAGGCGCTGCACCCTCGTCGTCACGGCGGAGGGCGACAGTCGCACGGCCTCGCCGAGCGCGCGGTAGCTGGTGCGGCCGTCGCGCTGCAGCTGCTCGATGAGCGCGGTGTCGATCCCGTCGATGGTGATGTCGCCGTGGTACTCCGAGACGAAGAATCCCTTCACGACGTCGGTGTAGATGAGGGTGTTGATGTCGGCGACGCCCGGCAGGGCGCGGATCTGGGCGAGGAGGTCGTGCAGGGCGGGCATCGATCCGAGTCGCACCTCGGTGACGAGGTCGTACGCGCCGCCGACGGCCGAGACGAGCACGGTCTCGCTGAGGCCCCGCAGGTGCTGCGCGACCGGCTCGACGCCGTCGTGCGTGCGGATCGACACGTGTGCGAGCACATGCTGGCCGAGGAAGACGGGGTCGACGGCCGCGATGACGCGCACCGTGCCGTCGGCGAGCATCGCGTTGAGCCTCGTCGAGACTGCGGCACGGGTCTGGCCCAGCCTGCCCGCGAGTGCATGGATGCTCGCGCGGCCGTCGACCTGCAGCTCGCGGATGAGTTCGGCGTCGAAATCCATCGCGATCCTCGAATTCGTCGATTTCCCCGGGAACGCACGTGGTCGGGCGCAGAAGTCGAGTCTACGGTGTCCTGCACAGGACGCGACATGCGCATCTGCTCGCCGCGGTCTACAGAACGCCAGTGGAACCGGCTCGGGACTGGAGTTCTGCCCTTGCCGCCGACATCCGTCGGCCCCTAGCATCCATCGCATCCCGACAGATTCCGCAAAGGAGCGGCCATGACTTCCACCACCACCGCGAGGGCGCGGCGCGCCGGCATCGCCGCGTTCGTGGGCACCACCATCGAGTGGTACGACTTCTACGTCTACGCCACCGCGGCCGCGCTCGTGTTCGGGCCGCTGTTCTTCCCGAGCGGCGACCCGCTGGCCGAGACGGCGGCGGCGTTCGCGACCTTCGCCGTCGCCTTCCTCGTGCGACCGCTCGGCGGCATCATCTTCGGCCACATCGGCGACAAGCTCGGCCGCCGCGTCTCGCTCGTCATCACGCTGCTGCTGATGGGCGTCTCGACCGTGCTCGTCGGCTGCCTGCCCACGTACGCGGCGATCGGCTTCATGGCGCCCGTGCTGCTGATCCTGCTGCGCGCCCTGCAGGGCCTCGCGGTCGGCGGCGAGTGGGGCGGCGCGGTGCTCATGAGCGTCGAGCACGCTCCGGCCGGCAAGAAGACGTTCTACGGCGGCTTCACGCAGCTGGGCAACCCGGCCGGCGCGCTGCTGGCCTCGGGCATCTTCGCGATCATGTCGCGCTTCGGCGACGACTTCATCATGAACGGCGGCTGGCGCATCCCGTTCCTGCTGTCGATCGTGCTGGTCGCCGTCGGCTTCTGGGTCCGCTACCGCGTCGAGGAGTCGCCGGTCTTCGAGCAGAAGGTCGAGGGGCGCAAGCAGACGATGCCGCTCGCGTTCGCACTGCGCGTCAACTGGAAGCCGATCCTCCTCGGCATCGGCCTGCTGCCGATCTCGACCGGCGGCTACTACCTCGCCACCACGTTCGCGACCTCGTACGCGACGGGGGAGCCCATCAGCATGAGCCCGCAGCTGATCCTCGACGCCATGACGATCGCCTCGTTCATCGAGTTCGTCGTGACGCTGCCGGTCGCGTGGCTCGGCGACAAGTGGGGCCGCAAGAACATCATGTACATCGGCCTGGTGACCTCGGTGCTGACGTTCGTGCCCTTCATGCTGGTGCTGCCGGGCAAGATCGAGCCCGTCATCTTCCTGCTGGCCTCGCTCGTGCGCATCGCGATGAGCGCCACCTACGCGCCGATCGCCGCGATCCTGGCGCAGATGTTCCGCCCGCAGGCCCGGTACACGTCGATCGCGCTGTCGTACGGCGTGGGGGCGGCGATCTGGGCCGGCTTCTCGCCCTGGTTCGCGACGATGCTCATCGCCTGGACCGGCAGCGTCTGGTCGGTGATCGCGATGTTCGTCGGCATGGCGCTGCTCGCGGGGCTCTGCACGTGGCTCGCGCCGCAGCACTCCGACGAGGCGCCGGTGACCGACTCGTTCACGCCGCGCACCGACACGACCGCCGCCCGCACCGTCTGACGCCGGCACGCGGCATCCCGACTCTCCCCACCGTGAGGACACCATGAGAAAGCTCGCCCCGTTCGACCGCCCCGCGCAGCAGACTCCGCGCCTGCTGACGGCCCGCGTCATCCGCACGGTCGACAGGGCCGACCGGACGGCGACGGCGATGCTCACCGATCGCGGCCGGATCGTGGCCGTCGGCACGGTGACGGAGTGCCGGGATGCCGCCCGCGCGGCCGGCATCGACCCCGAGGTCGTCGACCTCGGCGATGCGGTGATCGTGCCCGGCTTCGTCGACGCGCACGCCCACCCGCTGATGTACGGCCAGCTCATGACGTGGGTGGACTGCGGTCCCGAGAAGGCCGCGAGCATCCCCGAGATCGTCGCGCTGCTGAAGGCGGCCGCCGACGGGCAGCCGGCAGGCAGGCCGGTGCGCGGCTACGGCTACGAGCACCGGAACCTCGCCGAGCAGCGGCATCCCACCCGGTTCGAGCTCGACGAGGTCGCAACCGACCGCGAGGTCTATCTCATGAACGCGTCGGGCCACGGCGGCGTGGTGAACTCGTACACGTTCGCCCTGAACGGCGTGGACCGCGACACCCCCGACCCCGACGGCGGCGAGTACTTCCGCGATGCGGACGGCGAGCTGACCGGCGAGATCTCGGATGCCGCGTGCAACATGCTCACCGGCGTGCATGGCGTGAAGATCGGGCACCACGGGCCGAACTTCCACCTGGCCGACGAGCCCGCGGAGCACCTGCGGCAGCTGGATGCCGCCACGCAGCGGTTCCTCGCCGGGGGAGTGACCACGATCGGCGACGCGCAGGTGTCGCGCCGCGAGTTCGACATGTACCTGCGGCTCGCCGAGGCCGGGCGGCTGGAGCTGCGCGTGTCGATGTACCTGCTGTCTCATCTGCTCGACGAGGCGCTCGAGATGGGCCTCGTCGGCCAGTTCGGCAACGCCCACTTGAGCTTCGCGGGCATCAAGCTGTACGCCGACGGCACACTGGGCGGCTGGACGGCGTACTTCCCCGACGGCTACGTGGGTGACCCGTGCCGCACCGGGCAGCTGTACCACGAGCCCGCCGAGTACGCCGCGCTGATCAGCCGGGCTCACGCCGCCGGGCTGCAGACGGCGACGCACGCGCAGTCGCCGACGGCCATCGAGATGGTGGTGTCGGCGATCGAGGCGGCGCTCGCCGAGCACCCTGACGACGACGCCCGTCATCGCATCGAGCACTGCGGCCTGCCGACGCCCGCGCAGATCGCCCGCATGGCGGCCGCCGGCATCCGTCCGGTCAATCAGACGCAGCACTACTTCAACTGGGGCGAGGGCGTCGAGCAGGCGATCGGCACGCCGGGAGAGCGGTTCAACCCGCTCGGCGAGTTCGCGGCGGCGGGGGTCCCGTTCACGATCTCGTCCGACGCGCCGGTCGCCGAGCCCATCCCGCTCGAGGCCATCCAGACGGCCGTCACGCGCGTGACCCGTCGCGGCCACAAGCTCGGCCCCGACGGTCTCCGGGTGCCCGCCGACGCGGCCCTGCGCGCCCACACCTACGAGGGCGCCGTGTCGCTCGGCCGCGAGGACGACCTGGGCTCGCTCGAACCCGGCAAGTACGCCGACTTCGCTGTGCTCTCGGGCGACCCGCTCGCCGTCGACGCCGCGACGATCTCGCAGCTCGCCGTGCTCGAGACGTGGGTCGGCGGCGAACGCCGGTACGCGGCATCCTGAATCGAGGGGGCGACATGAACGCAGACATCGCGGCGCAGTACGCCGACACGACCGGCCGGGCGGTGCTCGAGACGATCCGCGCCTACGGGGTGACGGCGGTGTTCGGCATCCCGGGAACGCACAATCTGGAGCTGTACCGGCCGCTGGACGACCTCGGCATGCGCGTGGTCACGACGCGCCACGAGCAGGGCGCCGGGTACGGCGCCGACGGCTGGGCGCAGCAGACCGGGCTGCCCGGTGTGGTGATCACGACGTCCGGGCCGGGCCTGCAGAACGCGATGAGCGCGATCGGCACCGCCTTCTGCGAGTCGCGGCCGCTGCTCGTGCTCTCGCCGGGCGTCGCGCTGGGCGCCGAGTTCCGCGACGTCGGGACGCTCCACGAGACCAAGGACGCGACGGCGATGGTCGGTGCGATCGCGGAGTGGTCCCGTCGCGTGACCAGCGGGACGGATGCCGTCGACGCGGTGCACGACGCGTTCGCGCTGTTCCGCAGCGGGCGCCCGCGTCCGGTGCACATCGAGATCCCGCTGGACGTGCTGGAAGCTCCGGCCGGTGTCGCCGCCGCGGCGCGGGCCGCACGGCCTGCTCCTGCGCCGGCGGCCGGCGACGCCGCGTCGGTGCGAGAGGCCGCACGTCTGCTGGCCGGCGCCGAGCGCCCGATGATCCTCGCGGGCGGCGGCGCGTCGCGCGCCGGCCGGGCCGTGACCGCGCTCGCCGAGCGCCTCGGCGCACCCGTCGTCACGACTCTCAACGGCAAGGCGACCGTCGACGAGCACCACCCGCTGTCGCTGGGCTCCAACCTGCGCCTCGCCGCCGCCCGCGGCGTCGCGGAGGACGCCGACGTCCTGCTGGTGCTCGGCTCCAAGCTCGGCGAGGCCGAGCTGTGGGCGCCCGCGCTGGCGGCGCGCGGTGCCGTCGTGCGGGTGGACATCTCCGCCGCACAGCTGCACAAGAACCTCGACGCGACCGTCGGCATCGTGGGGGACTGCACCGCCGTGGCGGAGCAGCTGCTCGCACTGCTGGCGGAGCTCCTGCCCGATGCGCCGAGACGGCAGCCCGACCTCACGCGCGAGCACATCGCCATCGCCGCCGAGATCGCGGAGGCCGCGCCCGATACCGTGGCGCTCGCCCACACGATCGCGGCCGCCCTGCCGCACGACGCGATCGTCGCCGGCGACTCGTCGCAGATCGTGTACCTGGCGCTCGCGAACGTCCTGACGCAGCCGAGGCCGCATTCGATGCTCTACACGCCCACCTACGCGACCCTCGGATACGGGCTGCCCGCGGCGATCGGCGCACGGGTCGCACAGCCCGAGGGAGGGCGCCCGGTCGTGGCCGTCGTCGGCGACGGGGCGCTCATGTTCTGCGTCAACGAGCTCGCCACCGCCGTCGAGCAGCGCCTCGACCTCACCGTCGTGTGCGTCGACAACGGCGGGTACGCCGAGATCAAGCAGAACGAGGTGGATCGCGGCATCCGCCCGGTCGGCGTCGATCTGGTGCAGCCGGACTGGGTCGCCCTCGCGAACGCGTTCGGCGCCACCGGGCGCCGCGCCGACGCGCCGGCCGACATCGCTCCCGCGCTCGCCGCCGCGATCGACGCCGGCGGGGTGCAGCTCGTCCACATCCCGCAGCACGCCGGCTCGCAGCATCCCGCAGCCGAATCGTCCACCCCGAGAGGCGAATCATGACCGACCACCACGAGCCCGTCGGCCCCGTCGACGCGTCCGTCTTCCCCCGCTACGCCGGCATCGCCACGTTCGCGCGGCTGCCGCGCATCGAGGAGGTGCCGCAGGCCGACATCGCCGTCGTCGGCATCCCGTTCGACTCGGGCGTCAGCTTCCGCCCGGGCGCACGGTTCGGCCCGTCGCACGTGCGCGAGTCGTCGCGGCTGCTTCGGCCCTACAATCCGGCGCAGGACGTGTCGCCCTTCGCCGAGGCGCAGGTCGTCGACGCCGGCGACATCCCGGCGAACCCGTTCGACATCGAGGCGGCCGTGACCGAGATCGAGACGGCGGCGACCGCTCTCGGCGACCGCGTCGAGCGCATCGTGACGGTGGGCGGCGACCACACGATCGCCCTGCCGCTGCTGCGGGCGGTGACGAAGAAGCACGGGCCGGTGGCGGTGCTGCACTTCGACGCGCACCTCGACACGTGGGACACGTACTTCGGGGCTCCCGTCACGCACGGCACGCCCTTCCGCCGCGCGAGCGAAGAGGGTCTCATCGACCTGACGGCCAGCTGCCACGTCGGCACCCGCGGCCCGCTGTACTCGAAGCAGGACCTGGTCGACGACGAGCGCCTCGGCTTCTCGATCGTGTCGAGTGTCGACATCGAGGTGGACGGCATCGAGGCGGCCATCGCGCGCGTGCGCCGCCGCATCGGCGACAAGCCGCTGTACATCTCGATCGACATCGACGTGCTCGATCCCGCCCACGCCCCCGGCACCGGGACCCCTGAGGCCGGCGGCATGACGAGCCGGGAGCTGCTCCGGATGCTGCGGGCCCTGAGCGACCGGAACGTCGTGGGCGCCGACGTGGTCGAGGTGTCGCCCGCGTACGACCACGCCCAGGTCACCGGCATCGCGGCGAGCCACGTCGTCTACGAGCTGGTGTCGCTCATGGCGGCGCAGCTCGGCGCGACGCGCTGATCCTGCCCATCGGCGCGGGCGTCCCGCGCGGATGGACGAGACTGAGGGGATGCTGCCTCCCGCGATACGACGACGGATGCCGGCGGCCGGGCTGCTGGTGGCGGTCGTCGTCGTCGGACTCGTCGTGCACGCCGCGCTGCCCGACACGGCGGCGACCGACATCGCAGGCGACGTGCTGTACGCGGCTGCGGCGTACCTTGCGGTGGTGCTGATCGCGCCGGGCCTGCCGGTGCTCGCCATCGGCGGCATCGCAGCCGTGTGGTGCGTCGCCGTGGAGCTGTTCCAGCTCACCGGCCTGCCGCTGGAGTGGGGAGCGCGGTTCGCTCCCGTGATGCTCCTGCTCGGCACCGTGTTCGACCCCCGCGACATCCTCGTCTACGTCGTCACGGTCGCCGTGATGACCGCGGCGCACGCGCTCCTGCGCCGGTCGGATCGTCGCTGAGCAGCCGAGGTCGTCCGTGCGGTCGGGGCGTTTCGTCTCGCTCGTTCCTCGCTCGCTCAACGGCCGGGGGACGGGGGCTGGCCGTGCCACGAGGGGGTGCGCGCCCGGTCGCTCGCTCGACGGCCGGGGGACTGGGGCTGGCCGTGCCACGAGGGGGTGCGCACGCGGTCGCTCGCTCGACGGCCGGGGGACTGGGGCTGGCCGTGCCACGAGGAGGTGCGCACGCGGTCGCTCGCTCGACGGCCGGCGGACTGGGGCTGGCCGTGCCACGAGGGGGGGTGCGCACGCGGTCGCTGAGCGAGCGCCAGCGAGACGAAGCGCGTGCACAGACACACGCGGGTTGCGTCATGCACCACACGCGGCCGACCATGGAACGCATGGGGGAGCGCAGGCGGTGGGTGTGGCTGGTCGCCGCGCTCGCCGCGGTGCTGGTCGTGGCCGGGATCGGGGTCGCGCTGGCGAACGGGCAGCCGGGGCCGGCGGCATCCATTCCCTCCGCCACGCCGATGCCGTCCGTGAGCGCCCACCGCACGCCCACCCCCGGCCCGACCCCGACCGCCGACGGCTACCCGGCGAACACCACCGGCTACGACGTGACGACAATGCCGCAGGTGAACGTGTTCGCGGTGATCCCGGCGCTGCCGGTCGACGACGAACCGTTCACGATGCCGACCGGTGAGAGCGCCGTCGCGCGCGGCATCGGCGCGCCGGTGTGGGCGGACCCGACGGGGGAGCCGGTGGCGTACGTGCCGCACGAGTTCCCGTACGGCGGGACGGTGCTGCCCGTCGTAGAGAAGCAGGCGCACTGGGTGAAGGTGCTGCTGACGGGGCGGCAGGCGGTGCCGTCGCAGGGCGACCCGGCGCAGGTCGCGGGGTGGCTCCGGATGTCGGACGTCGAGCTCACCGCATCGTCGGGGCGCAGCGTCGTCGTGAGCATCGCGAACCGCACGATCGACATCGTCCACGCCGACGGCGCGCACGAGCGCGTGGCGACGGACTTCGCGTGGGGCACCGAGCGGACGCCCACGCCGATGGGGCGCACGTTCGTGATGACGACGCGCACGGTGCCCGAGTACGCGTACACACGCGGCTACCCGATCGTGTACTGGGCGGTGCAGTCGCCGACGCTCGACGGCTTCGACGGCGCGGACGTCGCTCCGGCGGCGTTCCACTACCACGACAACAGGTCGGGCCCGGTGTCGAACGGATGCATCCGCGTCGATCCCGACACCATCACGCAGCTGGCGACGCTGCCATCGGGGACCCCGGTGATGATCACCCCCTAGGGCCGGTCGGGGCCCGCCGCGCGTGCCCGGGCGACCACGATGCCCCGCTGCGACGTCGGGAACCGGTCGAGCATCGCCTGCAGTTCGTCCGCGTCGACGTCGGCGCCGAACGCCTCTGCGCCGGGCTCGAGCATGATGCCGGCCGAGAGGTCGCCGGCGAGCACAGGGTCGAAGCCGAGGTCGTCGACCAGACGCGCCACGACCGCGAGGTCGCGCGCGTCGTCGCCGGCGATCGCGATCGCCTTGCGCCCCTCGGCGCCGGCGGGTCGGGCCTCTTCGTCGATGTCGTGGTAGCCCATGTGGTTGAAGGCCTTCACGACGCGCGCGTCGGGGAGGAAGCGCTGCACGATCTCGCTCGTCGACGTGCGCGGGTCGTTGAGGTCGTCGCGCAGGCCGTCGACCTCCCACCAGTAGTTCATGGCGTCGATGACGAGCTTGCCGTGCAGCTCCTCGACGGGCAGAGTCTGGTGCTTGCCGAGGGGCAGCGCCAGCAGCACGGCGTCCGCCTCGTGGGCGACGGTGGATGCCGCGGCCGCCGTCGCGCCGGGCGCCAGCACCTCGACCGTCAGCGCGATGCGGCCGGGGTCGCCGGAGCCGGCGACGAGCACGCGGTACCCGGCGGCGGCGGCCAGGCGCGCGAGGATCGTTCCGACCTTGCCTGCCCCGAGGATGCCGAGCGTGCCGATGCGGGCGGAGGCGGCATCCCTCCCGTCGCTCGTGTCGGCGGGCTCAGGTTCCACGCGGGTCAGCGTATCGGTCACGCGGGGATCGCCGCCTGCTCGGCCAGCAGCTCGCGCACCATCGGCACGACCTTCGAGCCGTACAGCTCGACCGAGCGCAGGCGCGCGCTCGCCGGAGTGGAGCCCGACGTGTAGATGAGGTCGAAGCGGCCGACGTCGAGGGCGCTCACGGCCTTCGCGATCTTGCGGGCGACGGTCTCGGGCGAGCCGACGTACATCGAGCCGGTGCGCACCTCCTGCTCGAAGTGGCCACGGCTGAGGGGCGGCCAGCCGCGCTGCGCGCCGATGCGGTCGTGCATCACCTTGTAGCGCGGCCAGACGATCTCACGCGCCGCTTCGTCGGTATCGGCGATGAAGCCGGGGGAGTGCATGCCGACGGGGTGCGGGGCCGTCCCGAACTGCTCGGACGCGCGACGGTACAGGTCGACGTAGGGCGAGAACCGGCGCGGGTCGCCGCCGATGATCGCGAGCATGAGGGGGAACCCGTACTTCGCGGTGCGGACGACGGACTGCGGCGAGCCGCCGACGCCCACCCACGTGCGGAGGTGCCCGGACTCGGTCTTGGGGAAGACGTCCGCGTCGACCAGCGCGGCGCGCGTCGTGCCCTGCCACGTGACCGGCTTCTCGGTGAGGAGTTCGGAGAAGAGCTCGATCTTCTCCTCGAACAGCACGTCGTAGTCGGCGAGGTCGTAGCCGAAGAGGGGGAACGACTCGGTGAACGAGCCGCGCCCGAGGATCACCTCGGCACGCCCGTTCGACAGCGCGTCGACGGTCGAGAAGCGCTGGAACACGCGCACCGGGTCGTCCGAGCTCAGCACCGTGACGCCCGAGCCGAGGCGGATGCGCTCGGTCTTCGTGGCGATGCCGGCGAGCACCGTCTCGGGGGCCGAGATGGCGTACTCGGGGCGGTGGTGCTCCCCGACGAGGAACACGTCCACGCCCAGCTCGTCGGCCAGCACGGCCTCGTCGACGACCTGGCGGATCGCCGCGCCGTAGCTCAGCAGCTCGCCGTCGTCGCCCTCGGGGACGTCGCCGAAGGTGTCCAGTCCGAACTCGATGTCGCTCATGTCGTGGTCAACCGCGGCGTGACGGCATCCATTCCCCTGAATGCAGTGCTCTCCAGAAGACCGGATGCCGTCACGCCGGCGTGGGATGCTGGGGCTATGCAGCAGCGCGCACTCGGCCGCACCGGACGCACGGTGTCGGCGATCGGACTCGGAACCTGGCAGCTCGGCGCGGACTGGGGTGCCGTCACCGAAGAGGACGCGGAGGCGGTGCTCGCGGCATCCCTCGATCGCGGCGTGACGCTGTTCGACACCGCCGACGTCTACGGCGACGGGCGCAGCGAGTCGCTCATCGGGCGGTTCCTGGCGGCGCGGCCGGGGCACGGGGTGACGGTCGCGACCAAGATGGGGCGACGCCTCGCGCAGGAGCCCGAGAACTACACACCCGAGAACTTCCGTGCGTGGACCGACCGGTCGCGCACCAACCTCGGCGTCGACACGCTCGACCTCGTGCAGCTGCACTGCCCGCCGACCGCGGTGATCGAGTCCGAGGCGACGTACGACGCGCTGGACGCGCTCGTCGCCGACGGGGCTGTCGCCGCCTACGGCGTGTCGGTCGAGACGTGTGCGCAGGCGCTCGCCGCGATCGCCCGGCCGCACGTGACGAACGTGCAGATCATCTTCAACCCGTTCCGGCTGAAGCCGCTCGACGAGGTGCTGCCGGCGGCCGCCGCTGCGGGTGTCGCGATCTTCGCGCGCGTGCCGCTCGCGTCGGGCCTGCTGTCGGGCAGGTACACGGCGCAGACGACGTTCGCCGCCAACGACCACCGCACCTACAACCGCCACGGCGAGGCGTTCGACCGCGGCGAGACGTTCTCGGGCGTCGACTTCGAGGTCGGCCTCGCCGCCGCTGCAGAGCTCGCGGCGGCGCTGCCGGAGGGGGTCTCGCTGCCGGCGGCCACGCTCGCGTGGATCGCGTCGCAGCAGGGCGTCACGAGTGTCATCCCCGGGGCGCGGAACGTGCGCCAGGCCGAGTCCAACGCGGCTGCCGCGGGGCTGCTGGCAGGCGAAGGCGGGTCCGACTTCGACGTCGCCGCGTTCGACCGCGTCGTGCGCGAGGTGTACGACCGCGATCTGCGCGCGGCGATCCACCCGCTCTGGTGACCTCTCATGAGGGATGCCTCGACCCGGCGGCTCGCGCCGGGTCGAGGCATCCACATCTCGCGGGTTACGGGGCCGGGTAGTTCACCACGTACTGCGGGGTGCCCGTGTTGGTGTTGTCTGCCTGGCCGCCCACGCCGTTGACGACGTGCTGGACCGTGCCGGCCGACAGGTTGACCGTCATGATGTGGTGCAGCTGCACCCCTGGCGTCTGCGGTGCTTCGAAGCCGTTGGCGGTGATGATCGACGGGTTGTTCTGGTTGAACACGTACACGCCGGCGCCGTCGAGGCGGTGGGTCTTCACCTTGTCGCCGACCTTGTAGCCGGGGTAGCCGAGCGTGCCGTTGGGCTGCGTCCAGTCGGCCTGCGTGGGCGGGTCGTAGGGCAGCTCGTTCTGGTACAGGATGACGCGGCCGTTCTCGCCGTTCCACAGCGTGTTGTACTGCTGGAAGTGCTCGACGAACAGGCCGGTCGCGGTCACGTTGTCGCCATTCACGATGACGCCGTTGGTGCCGGTGTTGGTCGCCCAGCGCTGGTTGTCGCCGTTCACGCCGTCGTTCGGGTCGAAGCCCTCGACGCCGTGGTCGCCGCGCCACACCCAGATGTGGTCGATGAGCACGTCGTCCGCGTTGACCTCGAGCGCGGTCGTCACCTTGCCGATGTGCGGCCCGCCGACGCGGAAGTACACGTCGCTGAGAGTGATCGGGTCGTTCGCGTCGAGCTTCTTGCCACCGTGCGGGTTGCCGACGCGCAGCAGCGCGGGCGACAGGGTCGAGCCGGCGTCGATCGAGATGCCCGCGACGACGACGCCCGAGGCGTCCTTGACCTCCAGCGGCACGGCGCCGCCGACGGCGGTGAGGGTCGCGTGGCCGAGGCCCAGCACGACCGTGCCGGGGTGCTTGACCTGGATGGTCTTCGCGATGTCGTAGACGCCGGGCGTGAGGATCAGGTTCTGCCCGCGCGAGAGGGCGTTGTTGATCTCCTGCACCGAGTCGCCGGGCTTGGCGATGTAGAAGTCGGTGATCGGGATGCTGCGCCCCGCGGTCTGCCCGTTCGCCCAGCTGACGCCGCTGGTGTTGCGCTGCGCTGCCGGGACGCGGACGTTGTAGCGGCCGTCGGCGTCGACGTACAGGTACGGCTTCTCGCGGCTGATCGGCGTCTTGTCGATCGTCGTGTACGGCGGGTTCGGGAAGCCGGCGTCATCCGGTGCGCCGACGACGCCCGAGAACACCTGGTTCCACACGCCGTTGGACCAGCCGGCGACCTCTGTGTTGCGGGTCAGCCACTGCTGCTGCGAGCCGCTGACGACGAACGGCAGCTTGGAGTCGGCGATGAATCCGCCGCTCGCGTACTGCGGGCCGGCGGTGCAGTAGTCCATCAGCGACACGTTGGCGCCCGTGATGTCGAGGCGGCGCATCGAGACGGCCTGCGACACGGCCCAGAAGTTCGCGCTCGCACGGCAGCCGTCCTGCCCGGCCTTGGCGACCGCGACGTGCAGGTTCGAGATCGTGCGCCAGAAGTTCACGAGCGCGAGGCAGTTGCTCGTGCCGCCGTCGGCGAGGCAGCGGTTGTAGACCTCGAGCCCGCCGGTGAGGGTGACGTCGTCGGGCGACGCGCCGAGGCCCGCGATCTCGGTGTAGTAGCCGACCTTCACCTGCAGCGGGTCGGCGGCCGACCCGTACTGGCCGGGGAGGAAGTAGACCGCCTTGCGGGTGGTGCTCATCTCGGCGTCGACCTGCTGGGCGTTCAGCGCGTCGAGCTCGGACCGGATCTGCGCGACCGGCGTGGCGGGGCTGTAGATCGTGACGTTCGGCCCGAAGTCGGGGTGGAACGGGTCGACCGCGCGCGGCGGCGCCGCGACGGCCGGGGTGGCGAGCAGGGCGCTCGCGATGAGCGCGGCTCCTGTCGCCACGGCGCCGAATCGTACGACTCGGCGGTTAACGGGGGTGGGCATGGGAAGTCCTCTCCGTCGAGGTGGGCGCGGCCTCGGTGCCGCTTACTTACCGGACTGTAACCAACCATGAGAGCGGTCTCAACCCTCATTTCGAGGAGAGCGGTTGCCGCCCTGGTCGCGGGCCTCAGAAGTCGAGGCGCATCACGAGACGACGCGTCGTCGGATGGGTCACCTCGCGGAACCCGGCCGCGACGAACGGCCCGACAGGCCCGACGCTGAGCTCGTCCCAGATCACCTTGCGGCCTGCCGTGAGCATCGGATACCCCTCGACCGCCGTCGCGCCGCGGTCCCGCGCGAATTCCGTCGCCGCGGCGACGAGCGGGTAGGTGAGGCCCTGCCCGCGGTGGCCCTTGCGGACGACGAGGCACGCGATCGCCCATACGGCAGGATCGTCGGGGTCCTCATCGCGCCCCTGCCAGGGCACGGGCGAGCCGCGAAGGCGCCCGTAGACGCCACGACGATCGACGGCGCACCACGCGACCGGCTCGTCGTCCTGGTACGCGACGATGCCGATCGTCTCGGTCGCGCGGGGGTCGCCGCAGTGGGTCTCGGCCCGCAGGATCGCGGCGCGTTCCGTCTCGGGCATATACCACCAGTCGTGGTCGCCGAGCCGCTGGCGCTGGCACTGGCAGCGCTTCGCGGCGCCCGTCAGGATCGCCTGCAGGTCGTCCCACGGCGTTTCGTTGGCGGCGACGAAGCGAAGCCCGTCCATGTCGGCAGGGTAGCGCCGACCCGCGACACCGCGGGAGTAGGGTGTGCCTGTGCCCCTCGCTCCTCGCGTCGCCGTGGTCATTCCGTGCCGCAACGATGCGGTGTATCTGGAGGCCTGCCTGACCGCTCTGGCGGCGCAGACGCACCCTGCGGACCGGGTCGTGGTCGTCGACAACGCCAGTACGGACGCCTCGGCCGACGTCGCCCGGCGGTTCGGCGCCGTCGTGGTGAGCGAGCCCGAGATCGGCATCTGGCCGGCCGCGGCGCGCGGCTACGACGAGGCGCTGGAGGGCGCCGACATCATCGCGCGCCTGGATGCCGACTCGCGCCCGCATCCGGACTGGGTGGGGCGGCTGGTGAGGGCGTTCGTGTCGGACCCGTCGCTCGGCGTGCTGACCGGCGGGGCCGAGTTCTACGGCGGATCTCCGCTGCAGAACTACCTCGGCGAGCGGTGGTACATCGGCGGCGGGCACTACTGGATCCGCAAGTGGCTCGGCATCCCGCTCGTCTTCGGGTCGAACTTCGCCATGCGCGCCCGCGTGTGGGAGCGGGTGCGCGACCAGGTCGATCGCGGCAACGCGCGCATCCACGATGACCTCGACCTCACGATCCGCCTGCGCTCGTCCGACGGCGTGCGGTACGACCCTCAGCTGCGCATGCCGGTGTCGGCTCGTCCGGTGCAGACGCTCGGCGGGCTGTCGCGGCGCGTGTTCAAGGTCGCCTCGACGTTCGCCGCGAGCTGGCCCGAGGGCGCCGCGTGGCGCCGCGCCGAGCTCGAAGGGCGACTTCGGGATGAGCCGGATCCCGGCGGGGAATGGGAGCCCGAGCTCTCTCCCGGTCGTTGAGCGGAGGGCGCTCCAGCGCCCGAAGTCGCAACGCGCCTGACCTTGCGCAAGGTGCGGGGCGTTTCGTCTTCGCTCGTTCCTCGCTCCGCTCAACGACCGGGGTGGGCTGACCTTGCGCAAGGTGCGGGGCGTTTCGTCTTCGCTCGTTCCTCGCTCCGCTCAACGACCGGGACTCCTCGCCCACGTGTCGGGGGCACGGCGTACGGTGGCCTCATGCATGAGCTGACCGAAGAGGCGCTGGTGGCGGCATCCATCGACGACGTCTGGCGTGACCTGACCCGCTCCGGCCCCCTCGCCGAGTGGTTCTGGCCGCCGCGGATGCAGATGACGGCGCTCGTCGACCTGCGCGAGCTGGGCCGGTGGGAGGTGCGCTCCGAGCCCGCCGATCTCGCCGTCGAGGCGACGGTGGTTGCGGTCGACGCACCCCGAGCGCTGCGGCTCGAGTGGCGCTGGGCGGGGGAGGATGCCGTCACCGACGTCGGCATCGCGCTCGAACCCGCCGCCGACGCGACCACCCGCGTGATCGTGCGGCATGCCGGGTTCGCGACGGCCGACGAGCGCGAGCGGCACATCGAGGGCTGGGCGGACTGCCTGCAGCGTCTGGTCGACCGGCACGGCGGAGCACCGGGAGAGCGGCTGCAGTGATCATCGAGTTCGACGGCGACGTGTTCCGGTGGGATGCCCGTGACGATGCGGCGTGGTTCTTCACGGCCGTACCGGTCGAACTGAGCGCCGAGATCCGCGAGATTCCGCGGCCCTACCGCGGTTTCGGATCGGTACGCGTCCAGGCTCGCGTCGGCGCGAGCGAATGGCGCACCTCGATCTTCCCGAGCGCGTCGGGCGAGTACGTGCTGCCGCTGAAGAAGGCCGTGCGCACCGCCGAACGCCTGGTCGACGGCGGACCGGTGTCGGTGCGCCTCGAAGTGCTCGACGGGTAGCCTCCCGGCAGCGGGGCCGGTTCCGGTAAGTTTGCGCTCGATCGACCGTCATTCTGCTGGGGAGCATGATGTCTGATTCGAGCGACCGCCCCGGGGAGGCGGACGAGGGGAATGCCCGGGAGCCTGGCCCGGCACCTGGTGCGCCCGTGAGCCGTGCCGAGCTGCGTGCCGCGCGTGAGCGGGAGACGGCCGCTGCGACGGAGACGGCGCTGACGGCAGCCGCCGAAGCCGCGAAGGCGGAGGCGGTGGAGGCCGCGGTGGCGGCGGAGGCTGCGCGGGAGGCCGAGGCTGCTCGCGCGGCCGAGGCTGCCAGGGCTGCTGCGGCAGCGCTCGAGACGCAGGGCATCCCGGTGACGCCGATGCCCGACCAGATCGCGCCGCGTCGGGCGCCGGGGCCGGTCGACCGTCCGCCGGAGCCGATCGTGTACCGCCCGGTGTCGAGTGCGTATGTGGGGGAGTTGGCGCCGCCGTTGCCCGAGCCGACGGGGCGGAACGTGCCGGCGCGGATCGCCCTGGTGCTGATCCCGTTGGCCGCGCTGGGCGGCGCGTCGGTCGTGCTGTGGTGGGCGCAGGCGGCGCCCACCGTCGCCGGGGTCGTGGCTCTAGTGAGCCTCACGCTGGCGGTGGCGGCTTTCTTCCTGGCGATCGGCGGGCTGGTGGTCGCGGTGCAGCGGCCGACGAAGAAGACGGCCTCGATCGTCGCGCTCGTGCTGGCGCTGCTGCTCGTGGCGTGGCTCGGTGTGATGACGGTGACGCAGGCGCTCGCGATCGTGAGCTGACCGGGCGGCGCGCCCGCGTCAGCGCAGGCGGCCGACGTGCGCGGCGTCGGGGATCGCCGGTCCGCCGGCGGGGCGGCGGTGGTCGGTGTTGCCCCCTCCGATGCGGTTGCTGCGCTCGGTGAGCGCGACGAGCGCCAGGTGGCGGTCGGCCGTCCAGCAGATGAGGCGGCCGCGCTGGTCTTTGGTGCGCCCGAGGATGCCGGCATCCGCCAGCTCGGTCAGCGCCCGGTGGGCGGCGACCGTCGAGACGCCGTGCGTGAGTGCGACCGACTCGATCGTCGGCACGGGGTCGGCGGCGAGGGAGGCGAGGATGCGCAGCACGACCGCGTCGCGGCGGGGCGTGGCGGGGGAGAGGCCGCGACTCTCGCGGTAGGCGATGAGCTCGGCGAGCGTCTGCTCGTCGAGCCGGGCGACGTCGGCGGCGAGCTGCACGGCGTTCGCGGCGGCGCGTTCCGTGGCCTGTGCGAAGCCGATGATCCAGTCATCGAGCCGCGGCGGGTCGGCCCGGAACGCGGTGAGCCCCGAGATGTACGCGTCGGTGTCGCCGGCGAAGACGGTGCTGATGGGGATGAGGATGCCGCGCAGCGCGTCGGCGCGGTGCAGGACCGTGTGGATGAGCGCCCGGCCGGTGCGGCCGTTGCCGTCGATGAACGGGTGGATGGTCTCGAACTGGGCGTGCGCGATGGCCGCGCGCACGACGGGGTTGCCCGTCGTATCGGTGACGAACGACGCGAGGTCGTCGACGAGGCGGCGCACCTCCGTCTCGGGCGGCGGCACGAACTCGGCACGCAGCGGGCTCCATCCGGGGCCGCCGACCCAGTTCTGCTCGGTGCGCAGGCCCGGTGGCAGGGTCGGCTCGATCACGTGCTGCAGGGCGACGATGTCGTCGGTCGTGACGGGGCGGGAGCGATCGGCGAGGGCGGCGATGGCCGCCTCGGTGGCACGGACGTTGCCGATGACATCGAGGGCGACCCGCGTGCCGGTGTCGAGCGTCTCGGCGATCGCGAGCCGCTTCGGCGTGATGCGGTTGCCCTCGATCCACGAGGAGGAGATGCTCTCGGAGCGGATCAGCAGGTGGTTGAGATACGCGCCGTGCGCGCCGATGCGCTCGTCGGCGCGGGCGAGCACGGCGAGGGCGTCCTCTGCGGCCGCCTGAGCGTCCGGGCCGATCGGCGGCACGGACCGCCCGAGCTCGTCGGGAACGAACGCCAGGTAGCGTCCGGCCGCGCGATCGCGGCGACCGAGGTGCGCGGCATCACGGGCGTCCCACAGGCGTTCGACGAGGGCAGGCATGGCGCGGACCTCCTAACGTTCGTCGGCATCGGTTCAAATTAACTTTAAGGGTACTAACGTTAATCTCGGCGGGCAAGCGGCGACGGCTCAGAACGGAGGCGGATCGACCGGCACGGCGAGGTGGGTCGGCGTCACCCACCAGCGTGCGCCGGTGGTCTCGTCGCGGTACAGCGTCATCCTGCTCTTCGTTTTGACGACGTGGTGACTCTCGCACAGCGGTGCGAGGTTCGTGTCGGCGGTGATGCCGCCGTATTGCCAGTCCCGTCGATGGTCGATGTCGCAGTCGCGCGCGAGGCGCAGGCACCCGGGCGCGATGCACACCGGATCCCGCACCCCCAGCCATCGTCGCAGCGCGTTCGGCACGCGGTACGTGGTGCGGTCGACGTCGAGCACGGTGCCGGTGACCGGGTGAGTGAGGATCCGGACCCAGCTGGATGCCTCGCCCGCCAGCCGCCGCGCCGTCTCGGTGTCGATGGGGCCGTAGCCGTGCAGCACGGCCGGTTCGTCGCCCTGGCCGAGCAGCGTCATGACGGGAACCGTGATGGCGATGGACACCCGGTCGCGGCGGCGAGCTGCAGGTGCGGCGGGGGAGTCGTGCGCGGGTGCGACGCCGGTCGCGGAGCCCGACGGGTCGATGGGTGCCGAGGTGGCGGCATCCATGTTCCGGACGGGCATGCCGGAGACCTCGACATCGCCGTCGAGCAGCAGGTCGGCGGCGACGTCGGTGCGCAGCTGGGCGAGGGTTCGTGTCTCGTCGGGCTGGGCGCGCAGGTGCCGGGCCTGGTCGTCGATGCGGCGATAGGAGCGGTGGAGGCCGGCAGCAGGGCCGAAGATGCTGAGCGTGGCCATGCCGTCGGGCTCGCCCGTGATCCACACGGTGCGGTCGGCCGTGGCGCGCTGATGGCGCTCGTCGATGTGTTCGGGGTGCACGCGTTCGCGGACGATCCGCGCGCGCAGGCGGAACCGCCCGGGCGTGAGGCTGCGGGCGGCCTGCTCGACGGCGTCGTCGAAGGCCGCCCAGCTGCCGCGGTCGTCGGCGGGAAGCGTCGCCGCGTGCTGGGCCGCGGTGCCGGCGTTCTGCTCGGACACGCCCCCGGCGCGGAACGCCGCCCACACCTTCGGGCACCGTTCCTGCAGCGTGTCGGCGTCGTGTGCGCGTCCGCGGATCATCGACTCCGACAACCCGAGTCGTACCGACAGGTCGAGCGCCGCCGCACGCCCCGCGATGTCGCGGCGCTCGGCGCGGACCTGCGCCGGCGTGCGGTCCTGCGGATCGCGCCACGCGGGGTCGAGGGTGGGATCGGGCCCGACCCACGGATCAGGGCAGGCCGCGGCATCCCGCAGGATCGTCGCGATCGCCGCGTACTGATCGGCGACCAGCACGCGCGCCCGGATGCTGAGGCCTTCGAGCGCGACGGCGGCCACGACATGCGCCTCACCGCTGGACTCCAGCGCGAACAGGGCGTCGTCGGGGTGAACCGGGTCGGAATCCCGCGGATCGGGAGTGAAGCGCCAGTCCTCGGAGTGTTCAGCGCGCCACTCGAGATCGCTCTCGGGGTTCGATGAAATGCTCACATGTCGAGCCTACCAAAGCCCCTCTGACATTGGAAGATATGTTCGATTCCAGAGATCGCTGCTAAGGCATCCGCGAGACGACCACGAACTCGTTGTAAATGAACAGGCGCCCGGCCGACCGGGGGAAGGGAAACGAATACTGCAGCTCGGGGGTGGCTCCGAGCTCGCGGGCCAGCCGTCGCAGCACGGCGAAGTCCGCGAACGCCACGTGCGTGGCATCGCTGCGGTATCCGCGCTCCTGCGGGCAGATGAAGACGAGGCGCGCATGAGGGCGCAGCGCCGGCAGGTAGCTCCGGAGGATGCTCAGAGCGACGTCGTACGGCATGTGCTCGATGAGGTGGGCTGCGAGCAGCGCGTCGAAGCCGCCGGCGTAGCGGTCGGGATCTGCGGCGTATTCGTCGACGGTGATCGCATTGAGGCCGCGCTCGCGAGCGAAGCCGACCGAGGTGGCGTTGTGGTCGACCCCGAGGGAGTCGGGCGAGAGGTACGCGAGGTTGCGGCCGATGCCGCACCCGACGTCGATCGTGCGGCCGAGCGTCATGCGCTGCAGGTTGTGCCGGTACGGCGCCTGCACGTCGAGCACCTGCTTCCAGCGGGCACCCTGCAGCCGCCTCAGCCGCTCCGCGTACTCCGCGCCCGCGGTGTGGGGTTGGTCATTCGACAGGTCCGCCATGGTCCGCCTTGCGATCGGGAGAGACGCGATTGTCAGCCACCCTAGCGGTGCCCGAACCTCGGCATCGCCGATCGGCCCGGGCTCTTGTGACGCGCCTCCGCTGCTGGTGCTCCGGCACTACCGGCGCGCCAGCGCCGACGGTAAGGCATCACGATGGTCGCGCTGGGGCTGCTCGTCATGGTCGGCGGTCAGATGCTGAACGCCCTCATCGACTTCAACATCTGGTGGGCGCTCGGCTGCTGCATCGGCGGGCTGGCGGTATACCTCGGCGGGATCGCCGTGATCGCGCGCCGCTCGAGCCTCCGCACCGCGTGGCGCAAGGCAGAACTGCGCAAGACAGGGCTGCTGCGCCACGACCCCGACCCGACGCCGGTCGTCGTGGGACCCATCATCCGCCCGACTCCGACGAAGTGATCGAGTGGATGCCGGCGCCCAGAGCCTGTCCGACGACCGCCCTGCGCTGCGGTCGTCTTGAGCAAGTCTTGAGGGAACGTTGCATCCGCCTGCATTGACTTCTGCGGCGGCGATTTGCGACTCTCTTGCGTGGGAGGGGATTCACGCTCAGGCGTGTGTCTCGAACCCAGCTCTAACGGAGTCTGGGATCTATAACTGAAGTGGTTGAGGACCGGTACTTGGGGTGCCGGTCGGTTAGAGCTGACCTTTCAACTCACACTGGGGAGAGACACGCCATGCGTGCAACTATCAAGAACTACCTCGAGGCCGAGAAAGCACGCCGAGAGGAAGAGGGTCGCGATGGCGGCTTCTCGCTCATCGAACTCATCATCGTCGTCGTGATCCTCGGCATCCTTGTCGCGATCGCAGTGCCGATCTTTGTGAACATTCAGCAGACCGCGGAGCAGAACGCCGTCCTTGCCGCAGCCGCAAACGGAGCGACTGCTGCGGCTGCAGCTGCGGCTGACCCGGACTCGGGCGTGGGCGTAAGCGCTGCCGCCGTCTCCGCGGGAACGAACGGTATCGCCACTGCGTTGGCGGCGCCCGCGGCTGAGGCCGATGCAACGACGACGAACATCTGTGTATCCGCGACGAAGGATTCCCTGGTCGCTCACGCTGGCCCCGGGTGCGCTGCCGCCGGACTGGCTGCGCAGAGCTGGTAGCAGTTGTCGAAGGGGGTCGGGGTGCGAACCCCGGCCCTCGTGGCATTATTGCTGTTGGGGATTCTGCCACTTGGGGAGGTGCGCGGATGAGGGATCGTAGCGCCGATGCTGCGGGGTTCAGCCTTGTCGAGGTGATCATCGCGATGTTCCTGCTGGGACTCATCGCCGTCGCCATCCTGCCTGCGCTCTGGCAGGGGATTCAGTTGTCCACTCAGCAATCAGCGGTCGCAACGGCGACACGGCAGCTCAACAGCTTGGTTGAGGATGCCCGCCAGTCGCCGACTTGCACCGTGATCGCCAATGCCGTCGCTATAAAGACTGGGTTCACGGACGGTTCGGGCCGAGCGTTCTCCACGCAAGGCGTCGTGCACGGGTCGTGCACCGCCGGTTCGGCTGTCTCGATTTCACTCGAGGCCGTTCAGGGGAGCTCCACGCTCGCCTCGATCGACGCCATCATCTACGTTCCGGCGAGCTCATGACCCGCGTTCTGCGGGGATCGACGTCACGCGACGCGGGATACTCTCTTGTCGAGCTCATCGTTGTCGTGGTCATACTCGGCATTCTCGGATCAGCGATCGCGATCATCTTCGCCAACACCTGGCGCACGCAGGCGAACGTCACGGACCAGACTCAAGCGACCACACGCGGGCAGCTGATCGCGAGTGAGATCGAACGTGCGATGCGAAACGCCATCGCGTTCGAGATCGAGGATGCCGGAAACACGCTCAAGGTGAACACCTCACTCACCGACGGGTCAATGCAGTGTCAGGCTTTCAGGTTCGATTCCGGTCAGGTGCGAATGGTCGTAAGCGACGATCCGGCGCCAGCGACGTGGCCGGTCTGGCAAGACCAGGTCCGAAAAGCGGGGACCACTCCATATTTCGCTGCCATAGGCGCAAACGGTGTGACCTACACGTTCGACGCAACGTCCGAAAGCTCGCACGCGGATTCCACCGGACCGGTGCACTTCACCGGCGATGCGTACATGAGAAACGCTGCAGAAGGGACGATGTCGCCATGCTGGTGAATCATCTTCACCCGATCCGGGTCGCGGATGCCGCGTCATCACCCCGAGTCGGACGGCACGACGACTCGGGCGCTGCCCTCGTCGCGGTAGTTGTCGTGATGATGGTCGGCGTCATCGCAGCCACCGTGATCGCGGGCTCCGTCATCTTCGCGATGCAGACGAACGTGCAGAACAAGAGCAACACGCAAGCGTTCGTCTCCGCCGAGTCGGGACGCGACATGATGCTCCAGGCCGTCATCGCGAATCCCTGCACGAAGACGATCGCGAACGCTTCGTCGGAACCCTTGTATGAGAGCGTGAGCGCACAGTTCGGCGCTGACGCCGATCACCTCACTGACGCATGCCTCAGCGCCTCGGCGTCGTCCGTCATCCGCATCACAGCGACGGGCAAGGCCAAGGACGGCTCGAAGACGACGATCGTCTCGGACTATCAGCGCGCCGTCACATATGAGCGTCAGCCTGGCGGGACCTTGGCGTACTTCGCGGGCCAGTTCAAGCTCACGCAGTCTTCCTACAAGGGCGACCTGGTCATCCGCACGGGTGACTACACCTGCAACTCCGACACCACGATCGACGGCGACTTGTGGGCGCCGAAGGGCTCGATCCTCCTCAGCGCCAAGTGCCATGTGACCGGCAACGTCTACGCCAACGGGACCGTCACGACATCGGGATCGAACGCGCTCGTCGACAAGAACATCGTCGCGAACGGCGAAGTGAAGCTCGAATCGACGGGTGGCACCGTGGGCGGCAACGCCATGTCAGGCACGAAGGTGACCGTCAAAGACATGCATGTCAATGGCAATGTCCAGTCGCCGCTGGCGCCCGATATCAAGTCGGCCGGTCTCGTCAGCGGCACCGTGACGACCGCTCCGTTGCCTGCGAACGCATTCGTCCCGAGCCTTCAGGCCGTTTACGACATGACGACGTGGGTCGATTTCCCGAATACCCGAAGCGCCTGGGGAACTGGCGTGGACTGGCGAACACCGGCGTCGTGCTCCGGAGACGCGACCGCGAAGGCTGCGGCGGCCCTCGCCGCGGGGACCACGCGCGTGGGGATCGACTACTCCGCCTGCACGGGCTCGGTGGTCATCACACTGTCTGCATCCCCGACGATCACCAAGGACGTCCTGTTCCTTGTTCCTCCGGGCGCGACGATGACGGTGAACATCAACGGACTGACGACTGATACGCCTGATCGCCAGCTGTTCTTCGTGCACGCCGATAACACGGCCAACCGGGCTGTGACCTGCCCCACCAGCGTGGGCTCGGGGGGCGATGCCTTGAACCAGAACGTGAGTCCGTCGGCGAAGCTCATGCTGTACACCCCGTGCGGCATCAAGACCGCACCGAAGAAGGACAACTTCCGCGGTCAGTATTACTCAGGCGACAGCGGGAGCACCAAGCTCGAGCAGCCCGACTTCTCCTGCCAACCGATGACCTGGGAGCCTCGGATCGACCTGGGCTGCTACCTCGCGGAAGCCCCCGACGGCTCGGGTGACATCATCACGAAGCTGCTTCCGCCGACCCTGCTGACACAGACCGAGTAGCCTGCGCGGATGCCCAGCTCGCTCATCATCTTCCTCGTCGTCATCGCCGGGGTGTTCGGCCTCCTCATCGGGTCGTTCCTCAACGTCGTCGCGTACCGCGTGCCGGCGAAGGTGTCGTTGATGCGCGAGAGCCGGTGCCCCCACTGCGATGCGGCGATCAAGCCGTGGCACAACGTGCCGGTGCTGGGGTGGATCGTTCTGCGCGGCCGGTGCGGGAACTGCAAGGCGCCGATCTCGCCGCGGTACCCGATCGTCGAGGCGATCACCGGCATCGCGTTCGCGGTCATCACGTGGGTGGGGCTGACGTATCCGGCGGTGCTGGGCGCTTCGACAGGCTCAGCGACCGGAGGCGGCTCAGCGACCGGAGGCGGCCCAGCGACCGGGGGCGGCTCAGCGATCGGCGCTTCGACAGGCTCAGCGACCGAAACCGGCTCAGCGACGTTGGATGGCTCAGCGATCGAGGCATGGGCGCTCGCGCTGATCATCGTCGCGTTCCTGTACTTCGCGGCGGTCTCGATCGTGCTCACGCTGATCGACCTCGACACGCACCGGCTGCCGAACAGCATCGTGCTGCCGAGCTACCTCGTCGCCGGCATCCTCTTCACGATCGCGGCGTGGCTGCTCGGGGACTGGGGCTCCCTGCTGCGCGCCGCGATCGGCATGGCGGCGATGTACTCGTTCTATTTCGTCCTGCGCCTCGCCCGACCGGGCGGCATGGGCGGCGGAGACGTCAAGCTCGCCGGTGTCGTGGGGATCTACCTCGGCTGGATCGGCTGGGGAGCACTCGCCGTCGGAGCGTTCGCAGCTTTCCTGTATGGCGGACTGTTCGGCGTCGCGCTCATCCTGCTGCGCCGCGCCGGACGCAAGACCGCCATCCCGTTCGGCCCGTGGATGATCCTCGGCGCCTGGACGGGAGTGTTCGCCGGCGAAGCCGTCGGACGGTGGTACGTGAATCTTTTCGTCGGGACCTGACCGGCGACCTTGGGGAAGGGAAATCATGGGGAAGACGATCGTCGGGCTGGAGGTGACCGAAGAGAGCGTCCGCGCAGCGGAGATCTCACTCGGTCGCAGGCCCCAGCTCATCGCCTACGGCGAAGTGCCGCTGCCGGCCGACGCCGCGAAAGACTCTGAAGTGCTCGACGCGGGCGCCGTCGCCGTCGCCCTGCGCCAGTTGTGGACCGGCGCCAAGTTCAAGAGCAAGGATGCCGTGCTCGGCGTCGCCAGCAGACGCATCCTCGTGCGCGAGTACACCACGCAGGCCATGCGCCCTGACCTGTTGCGCGAAGCGCTGCCCTACCAGGTGCAGGACCTGCTCCCGGTGCCCGCCAGCCAGGCCGTGCTCGACTTCTTCCCGCTGTCGCAGACCGGCGACCAGGTCTCGGGCCTGCTCGTCGCGGCCGTGTCGGAGAACATCGAGCACATCATCTCGACCCTCTCGAAGGTCAAGGTGAAGGCACAGGCCGTCGACCTCGCCGCGTTCGGCCTCGCCCGCGCCACCGCACCGCTCGCCGCACCGGAAGAGACCGTCGCCACCGTCCACATCGGCGACCACACGACGCAGGTCGTCATTTCACGGGGCGGCGTGCCGCAGTTCGTCCGCCTGCTGCCGATCGACGTCGCCACCGCGGCCGTCCGCCGGCACACGGCCGAGGCATCCACTCCCGAGTTCGAGCTCGCCGCCGTCACGAGCGGCGTCGCAGGCGTCGCCGCGACCGGCTCGGTCGGCAGCCCGGCCGGCAACGGTGCAGGGCTCTCGGCGCAGAACCGCACGCGCGGCGCCATCCGCGCCAACACGCCGCCCGGCGTCTCGGACCTCGCCGCCCGCCTGCGCTCGACGCTCGCGTTCTTCGCCAGCCGCGCCACCTCCGAACCGCTCACCCGCGTGTTCGTCACCGGGGGAGGAGCCGTCGTCGACGGCGTCATGCCCGCCCTCACCTCCGCCATCGACACGCCCATGCAGGTCGTGTCGGTCGGCGACGTCATCTCGATGTCGACGCCGCCGCCCGCCGGCGAAGTCGCCCTCAACCTCGTCGGCACCGTCGGGATCGCACTCGGGGAGGTGCAGCGATGACCGCCATCCCCGCCCCGTTCTCGGGGACGCCCCGCGTCAACCTCATGCCGCGCAGCGAGGTCGCACGGCGCGAACGCGACAAGCTCGTCAACCTGTGGGCGTGGATCGTGCTCGGCGCGCTCGTCGTCGCCCTGCTGATCATCGCCGGCGCGTTCGCGCTCAAGTTCGTCGCCGACCAGCGGCTCGTCGCCGAGCAGACCGAGACCAACACGCTCCTCGGCGAGATCGCCGCGCTCTCCGACGTCAGTGAAGCGCTGTCGACGCAGTCGGAGCTCACCGACTTCCGCACCGAGGCCATGGCCAGCGACCTCGCGTGGTCGCCGGTGATCGCCAAGGTCACCGGCATCCTTCCCCCCGACGCGACCCTCACGGGCTTCGACGTCGCGGTCGGCGGTGCGCCCCAGGGCGACGACCCGACGCTCGAGCAGGGACTCGTCGGCACGATCTCGGTCGACAGCGCCACCCCGCTCGACATCGTCTCGATCATCCGGTCGCTGCGCGGCGTCGAGGGCGTGCTGTTCGCCGACGGCCAGTCGGTGACCTCGAGCCAGGTGTCGGCCGGCCGGTACGCGTACCAGCTCACGGTGCAGTTCGATCAGACCGTGTACTCGAACGAGTACGCCGCGAAGGAAGGTGATGAGTGATGCCCAAGCACCTGGTCACCGCCATCGGCCTCGTCGTGTCGCTCGGCATCATCGCGCTCGGCGTCTTCCTCGTCGCGGTGCCGCTGTACTTCCAGGCGGTCGACGTCGACGCGCAGACCGCCACCGTCGCCGGCACCAACACGATCTACCAGGCCCAGGTCGACAACCTCACCGCGCAGCAGGAGAACCTCGACCAGATCAACTCCGACGTGGACGAGCTGCGCGCCCAGATCCCCGCCGACGGCCAGCTCGACGACGTCTTCGAGGTCGTGGGACATGCCGCCGAGTCCACCGGGGTCCAGCTCACCGCCGTCACGGCCGGCGAGCAGGTCGCGTTCGTCGTGCGCACGGAGGCGGAGAGCGCCGACGGCACCGCCGCCGCCCCGGCTCCCGAGCCCACGCCCGCAGCGACCGACGCCGCCACCGACACGACGGGGACGACGGATGCCGCCACCCCGGCGCCGCCGGCGGCCACGGACTCGCGCGAGCAGGTCGACTTCACGATCAGCGCCACAGCGGGCGACATGGCTCAGGCGACCGCGTTCCTCGACGCGCTGCGCGCCGGGCCCCGCCTGCTGAGCAGCATCACCGCCACCTCGACCCAGTCGGGCGAGGGCACGGTGTCGCTGCAGATCTCGGCGCTCACCTACGTGGATGCGGAGGGATGACGATGGAAGACCTCGATTTCGAGACGCTCCTCGCACGCGGTGCCCGGCACCGCGCCTCGGACGTGCACATCACCGCCGGGGCGCCGCCGCTGCTGCGCATCGACGGTGACCTCGTGCCCGTCCCCGGCTACCCCGACGCCCTGTCGGCCGAATGGGTCGAGCGCACCGCGTTCGACCTCATGAGCGAGCAGCAGCACCGCGAGTTCCTGGAGAGCGGCGAGGTCGACCTCGCCCACGCCACGCCGGGCATCGGCCGGTTCCGCACCAACGTGTACCGCCAGCTCGGGTCGATCGCGATCGCCCTGCGCTACATCCCCGACCGGGTGTACTCGCTCGAAGAGCTCGGCGCGCCGGCGATCGCCGCCGACCTCGCCCTGCGCCCGCGCGGGCTCGTGCTGCTCACCGGCCCCACCGGGTCGGGCAAGTCGACGACGCTCACCGCGATGGTCGACATCGTCAACCAGCTCGTGCCGGCCCACATCATCACGATCGAGGACCCGATCGAGTTCCACCACGAATCCAAGCGCGCGCTCATCCACCAGCGCGAGGTCGGACGCGACACGAACTCGTTCGCCGAGGCCCTGCGCCGGGTGCTGCGCCAGGACCCCGACGTGATCCTCATCGGCGAGCTGCGCGACCCCGAGTCCATCTCGACCGCACTGTCGGCGGCGGAGACCGGCCACCTCGTGCTCTCGACCCTGCACACGCAGGGCGCCGCCAAGAGCATCAACCGCATCATCGACGTGTTCCCCGCCGACCAGCAGCACCAGATCCGCACACAGCTGGGCGACACGCTGCAGGGCATCATCAGCCAGACGCTGCTGCCGCTCGCGCAGACCGACGGACGCACGATCGCCACCGAGGTGCTCATCAACACCCCGGCCGTGGCGAACATGATCCGCGAGGGCCAGGTCGCCCAGATCTACTCCGCCATGCAGGCCGGATCCGAGATCGGCATGCACACGCTCGACCAGGACCTGCGCCGCCTCGTCGCCGACGGCACCATCGCGCGCAACGTCGCGATGGACTTCGCCGTCGACCCGAAGAGCCTCGACGGGGTCTACATCAAGCCGCGCGACCTCGACGCCGAGGACTGGGCGCATCACGCCGGGGAATGGCGTCAAGGCGAGCTCGCGGCATCCACCCCCAACGCCGCCGCCGGAACCGGCATCGGCATGGGCTCGAGGTTCGGCACCCCCACCGTCGGCGGGCGCGTGGACCCGACCGCGCGCGACGTGGACTGGGCCGACGACGACACCGGCTGGCCGGGTTCGGAGGGGGTCTGACATGGCCATCGTCCAGGAGTTCGTCTACCGCGCGGTCGACCCGCGCGCAGGGTCCGTCGTCAAGGGCACCATCGAGGCGGCCAGCGAGTCGGCCGTCACCGGCAAGCTCAAGGCGCAGGGGCTCACGCCACTGGAGGTGACCCTCAAGTCCACCACCGGCCTCAACCGCGAGATCAAGCTGCCCGGGGCGACGAAGCACGTCTCGGCGCGCACCCTCGCGGTGTTCTCGCGGCAGATGGCGGGCCTCATCAACGCCGGCCTGCCGCTCATGCGGACCCTTGCGATCCTCATCGAGCAGACCGACGACAAGCGTCTGCAGCCGGCGCTCGTCCAGGTGCAGGCCGACGTCGAATCCGGGTCGTCGTTCTCGGCGGCGCTCGCGCGGCATCCGCAGACGTTCCCGCCGCTCATGCTCTCGATCGTGAAGGTCGGCGAGGCCGGCGGCTTCCTCGGCAGCGCGCTCGGCTCCATCGCCGACAACTACCAGCGCGAAGCCGAGCTGCACAACAAGATCCGCGCCGCCGTGACCTATCCGGCGATCGTGCTCGTCATCGCCATCATCGGCGTGCTCGTCATGGTGACGTTCGTGGTGCCGATCTTCGAGGGCATGTTCAAGGGGCTCGGCTCGGAGCTGCCGCTGCCCACCCAGATCCTGGTGACGCTGTCGAACAACATGTGGTGGGTGCTGCCCGCCATCGCGCTCGTCGTCATCGCCGCCGTCATCTGGTGGCGTGCCAACCGGCACACCGAGCAGTACCGGCGCTTCGTCGACCCGATCAAGCTCAAGATGCCGGTCTTCGGCAAGCTGACCACGAAGATCGCGGTCGCCCGGTTCGCCCGCAACCTGTCGATGATGCTCAACGCCGGCGTGCCGATCATCCAGGCGCTGGCGATCGTCGGGCAGGCCTCGAACAACTGGAAGATCGAGCAGGCCGTCCGTGACGTGCAGGAATCGATCCGCCAGGGCCGCTCGTTCGCCGCACCGCTCGCGAAGGCCGACGTCTTCCCGGCGATGGTGCCGCAGATGGTGTCGGTCGGCGAGGAGTCCGGCACCCTCGTCGACATGCTCTCGTCGATCGCTGACTTCTACGAGGACGAGGTCGAGACCGCCACCGCGCAGCTGTCGTCGACGATCGAGCCCATCCTCATCGTCGGCCTCGGCATCGTCATCGGCGGCATGGTCATCTCGCTGTACCTGCCGATCTTCACCCTCTACGGAGAGCTCGCCAAGCAGGCCTGACTCTCCGGCATCCAGCGACCGCTCGGGATGCCGCGCCCCGGCGCGGCAGGGGTGCTCCGGGTCTCACACCGAGACGCGGAGCACCTCCTCGATCGTCGTCAGGCCCTGCGCGACCTTCGACCAGCCGTCGTGGCGGAGCGACACCATGCCCTCGCGCAGCGCGGCCTGACGGATCTCCGAACCCGTGGACCGCGTCACGACGAGCGACTCGATGTCGTCCGAGAGCGTCATGATCTCGTGCAGGGCGACGCGGCCGCGGTAGCCGGTGCCGCTGCAGGCGGGGCATCCCACGGCCTTGTACAGCTGGGGCACGTCGTCGGGGTCGTGCGGGAAGCCGAGGGACGACAGCACCTCGCTCGTCTCGACCAGCGGTTCGCGGCAGCGCATGCACAGGCGTCGGGCGAGACGCTGGGCAATCACCGCGCTGAGCGCCGTCGCGACGAGGAACGGCTCGCAGCCGATCTCGGTCAGACGCGTGAGGGCGGACGGCGCATCGTTCGTGTGCAGCGTCGAGAGCACCAGGTGACCGGTGAGCGCCGCCTCGATCGAGATGTTCGCCGTCTCGAAGTCGCGGATCTCGCCCACCAGCACGACATCGGGGTCCGACCGCAGGATCGACCGCAGCGCGGTCGAGAACGTCAGCCCGGCGCGGTTGTTCACCTGCACCTGGTTGATGCCCGGGATGCGGTACTCCACCGGATCCTCGACCGTGATGACGTTGATCTTCGGATTCGCGATCGCCCGCAACGCCGTGTACAGGCTGGTCGACTTGCCCGAACCCGTCGGGCCCGTCGCGAGGATCATGCCGTGCGGCTTCGAGATGGCGTCACGGAAGCGGCGCTCGTTCGTGGTCGAGAACAGCAGGTCGCGCATCGTCATGACCTGGCCGGTGTTGTCGAGGATGCGCATGACGATCTTCTCGCCCCACACCGTCGGCAGCGTCGCCACGCGCAGGTCGACCGTGCGTCCCTCGTGCGCGACTGACAGGCGGCCGTCCTGCGGCTTGCGCTTCTCGGCGATGTCGATCGACGACATGATCTTCAGGCGCGAGATGATGCCGTCCTGGATCGCGCGGTCGGCCTTCTGCATCTCGTGCAGCACGCCGTCGATGCGGAACCGCACCGTCAGCTGCTTCTCGCCCGGCTCGACGTGGATGTCGCTCGCACGGTCGTTGATCGCCTGCGCGATGAGCAGGTTCACGAACCGCACGATCGGCGCGGTGTCGTCCTGCTCCTCGAGGCTCTCGGTGAACGCCGCCTGGTTCGACTCGCTCGACTCCTCGATCGTCATCGACAGCTCGCTGAGCTCTTCGTCCGACCGCAGGAAGCGCTCGAACATCTGCGTCAGCGCGTCCTGCGCCACCACGACCGGTTCGACGAACAGGTCGGTGATGCTCGCGACGTCGTCGAGCGCCACGATGTCGGTCGGGTCGAGCACGCCCACCGTCAGGCGGTCGCCGCGGCGGTCGACCGGGATGAGGCCGTACTTGCGGCACAGGTTGCCGGGCACGAGGGCCACGACGCCCGGGTCGAGCGGCAGATTCGCCAGATCGATGTAGCGGTGCCCCGTGTGCAGGGCGATGGCCTCGGCGACCTGCGCCTCGGTCACGAGCTTCTGGCTCACCAGGAGCTGCTGCAGCTCGGGCCCGTCGGCCCCACCCGCCTGCGCGATCGCGGCGGACATGTCGGCGGCTCGTACGGCTCCGGTGAGCACGAGCGTCTGTGCAAGACCTCGCATAGTGATTCCCCAATCCCCAGGGACATCCTACGGCGCACACGTCAACCCCCGGGGGAGTCCGCCGCACGATCGGTAGGGTGAGCGCATGCCGCAGTGGATCGCGAACACCGTCGACCGCGTCACGGCGTGGGCGCTGGTGCTCAAGCCCGTGCGCGTATGGTTCCACTATCTGGAGCGCCGCGGTTTCATGCTGGCCGACAGCATCACCTACCGGGCGCTGTTCTCGGTGTTCGCGGCGGTGCTGCTCGGGTTCTCGTTCGCCGGGCTCTGGCTGCACGACAACCCGGTCGCGTGGCAGGCGATGATCGACACCGTCAACGCCGCGATCCCCGGGCTCATCGGTGAGAACGGCCTCATCAAGCCCGAGGCGCTCAGCCAGCCGATCGCATTCACCCTCACGGGCGTCGCCTCGCTCATCGCCCTCGCCGGAGCCGCGATCGGCGCGATCGGGTCACTGCGCGCGGCGCTGCGCACCCTCGCCGACGAGATCCACGACGACGTCTTCTGGATCTGGGTGATCGTCCGCAACCTCCTGCTGGCGCTCGCGATCGGCGGCGGGTTCGTGCTGTCGGCGGCCGCCACGATGTACGGCTCGGCGCTCATCGACGCCATGAACGACTGGTTCGGCGGCGAGGGCTGGGTCGCCGACCTGGCATCGTGGACCCTGGCCCTGCTCGCGATCTTCGGACTCGACGCCGGCATCATCGCACTCGGGTTCGTCGTGCTGAGCGGCGTACGTGCGCCCGCCCGGGTGCTGTGGCCGGGCGCGCTCATCGGCGCGGTCGGGCTCACCGTCCTGCAGCAGCTGTCGGGCCTGTTCGTGCGCGGGGCGGCCTCGAACCCGCTGTTTGCCACGTTCGCGGGGCTCATCGCCCTACTGCTGTGGTTCAACCTGTCGGCGCAGGTCATGCTGATCGCCTCGACCTGGATCATCGTCGGCGTCGCCGAGCGCGTCGACCCCGTGCGCGAACGGTACGGCGCGCTCACCTTCGCCCGCCGGCGCGTGCAGCGCGCCGAAGACGCCGTCCGCGTCGCCACGGCAGAGCTCGCGCTCGCACAGGCCGACGCCGACCGCGAGCGGCAGGACCGTCTCGCGCGTCGCACCCGCGAGCGCGTGACCGAGGAGTCGTCGTGAGCCGGCGCGTCCCCACGTACACGGCCGAGCAGGTGCGGGCCGCCGAACGGCCGCTGCTCGATGCCGGGGTGCCCCTCATGCGCCGTGCTGCCGGAGCACTCGCCGACATCGTGCGGGACGAGCTCGCCGGCGCCCCCATCGCTCCGATCACGGTCTCGATCGTGCTGGAGCCCTTCCTGCAGGACGACCCCGACGCACCGCGCCCGCGCGTGCTCGTCCTGGTCGGCTCGGGCGACAACGGCGGCGACGCCCTCTACGCCGCATCCCTCGTGGGCGACATCGCCGATGTCGACGTGCTGCTCGTCGGCAGTCGCGTCCACGAGCACGCCTTCGCCGCCGCCTTCGCCGCGGGCGCACGGCGCGTGGACCTGCCCGAGGTGCGCGACGCCCGGTACGCCCTCGTCCTGGACGCCGTCCTGGGCATCGGCGCGACCCGTGACCCGGCGCTGCACGGCTTCGCGCGCGAGGCGGTGACGACGCTGCAATCGCTCGCGCAGACCCGGCGGGGGATGCCGCGCGTCATCGCCGTCGATCTGCCGAGCGGGCTGCACCCCGACACCGGTGTCGCGGACGCGGCCGTGCTGGCGGCATCCCTCACCGTCACGTTCGGTGCCGTCAAGGCAGGGCTCGCCGCCGGGCGCGGCCCCGAGCTCGCCGGCGAGCTCGTGCTCGTCGACATCGGCCTCGGGCCCGGCCTCGCGGACGTCGAGCCCATCGGCGAGACGGAGGTCGCCCGGGTCGTCGACGCTCGCGGCTGAGGGGGTCAGTCGTCGGGGGAGTCCTTTGCGTGGCCGTGGCCGTGGCCGCGGCCGTTGCTGCCGGGGAAGCCGGGGTCGTCCTTGTGATGGCCCCAGGCCTTGCCGTTGCCGTGCCCGCCGGCGTCATCGCCCGGCGCGATGTGCGGCGCGACGACGGACGACGCCGGAACCAGCGCGAGCGGGACCCCCGCTGCGACACCGGGAGCGAGGATCGCGGCGCCCGCGGCGACCGCGATCGCGGCTGCGGTGACGAGCAGCTTCTTCGGGCTCATGACGCACCTCGGTTCGGGAGACGGATGCCGTCGATGCGGGGAGCGTACCACCGCGATTCCGCCGTGCGTAGAGGTGTCGCTAGCGCGTGTAGCGCTCGACGAACGCGCGCAGGATGCGGCTCGGGTGTGAGACCGCGACCCGTCGCACGGCCGAGAGCGTCAGCTCCAGCTCGTCGGACGCGAAGTACCCGTGCTCGGCGTAGGCGTGGATGCGCGTCGTGATGCCCTCGACATCGAGCTCGGGGTGGAACTGGGTCGCGTACACGTTCTCGCCGACGCGGAACATCTGCACCGGGCAGGCCGGCGACGACGCCAGCAGCGTCGCCGAGGCAGGCAGCTGCGAGATCGCCTCCTTGTGGCCGACGAACGCGTCGAACGTCGACGGCATGTCGGCGAGCAGGGGATCGGCTGCCCCGGCCGCCGTCACCGTGACGGGCACGACGCTGATCGGCTCGGGGTGGGTGCGGTCGATCACCGCGCCCTGATGAGCGCCGAGCGTGCCGATGCCGTAGCAGGCGCCGAGGAACGGGAAGTCCCGCGCGACGACCTCGTCCAGCAGCGTCGCGAACTCCGCCTCGACCCGCTGCTGCACCGAAGACTTCTTCTCGGGAGGATCGGACGCGTTGAACGGCCCGCCGCCCACGAAGATGCCCGACAGTGCGTCGAGATCGAGCCGCGGCATCCGGTCGGCCTCCAGCCGCACCCGCACGAGCTGCTCCGGCTCCAGCCCCGCGTACCGCAGGAACAGCGCGTACTCCTCGTCGGCCGGCAGATCCTCGGCACGCGTCGCGAGGAGGACGAACGGCTTCACCCCTCCAGCCTAGAGGCGACAGGGACAGTGGATGCCGGCGGCCGCGGCCGCCGGCATCCACGGGTCTCAGCGGTCGGCGCCGAACTGGTGGGTCCAGGTCGAGGCCGCGCCGGCGGCCACCGCGATGCCCGCCTTCGGCACCGCCGTCACCTGCACGGCGGAGCCCGCCGGAACCTTCACGAGCGGCTTGTCGGCCTTGACGCCGTTGACGTAGTAGTCGAACGACGCGTCGGGCGTCACCACCACGTGGTCCGAGGCCGAGCCCTTCGGATCGACGAACTTCGGCTGCTTCGGCGTCGCGGCCGTCGTACGGACGGGCACCTTCGCGAAGTCCATGTCGCTCGCGAAGTAGTAGCTCGTGTACGACGGCTGGTTGTAGGTGGTGTTCTGGCGGGCCACCTCGGCGCGGTACTGCACGTCGCTCATGAGCGTCGGCAGCTTGTGCGTCGTGACCTCGGTGCTGGTGTAGATCCGCAGAGCGTGCGAGTCGGTCGTGCGCACGAGCAGCTCCTCACGCCAGTCGCCGAACACGTCGGCCACGAGCGACGGATTGCCCTTCGTGCCGTTGTTGGCGCGCGTGCCCGTCGCCGTCAGCACCGTGCCGCGGGTCCAGTCGTCGACCGTCGGCGTCTGGTCGCCGCTGCCGTTGACGATCTGCGTCGTCATGTCGGCCGCCCAGCGGATCGACTGGTTGGTGCCGGGGATGGCCGAGCCGAGGATCTGACCCGTCGCGCTCATGAGGCCGGAGGCCTCGGTGCCGCCGGGCATGCTCGCCCACGTCTCCAGACCCGGCACGTCGGCACGCACGTCGCCGATCATGGCGCGACCGGTGTCACGACCCGAGTACGCGCCGAACAGCACCTGCCCGGTCGCCGCGTCGCGCAGGTCGGAGCCGTAGGGGGCGAACGTGGCGCCCTCGTGCGAGGTCCAGATCTCCAGGCCCGGACGGTTCGGGTCGATGTCGGTCACGTGCATCGCGTCGCCGTGGCCGAGCCGGACGTCCTCACCCGGGGCCGCGCTGCCCTCGGGCAGCACGTCGGTCGAGCTGTACAGCAGGCCGCCGTCGTCGTCGATCGTCGCCGAACCGTACACGATCTCGTGCTTGCCGTCGCCGTCTACGTCGGCCGCGCTCAGCGAGTGGAAGCCCTGCGTCGTGATCGAGCCGTACACCGGGTCGGTGCCGTCGCGCCCGTGCGGGCTGTCGTTGAACGGGTTCGTCATCGGCACGTGGCCGCTGTCGATCGCCCAGCGCGTGCTCAGGTGCTCGCCGTCCCAGTCGTAGGCGCGGACCGTCGTGCGCGTGTAGTAGCCGCGCGCGAAGATCGCCGAGGGATGCTGCCCGTCGAGGTATGCCACTCCCGCGAGGAAGCGGTCGACCCGGTTGCCGGGCTCGATGCGCGCCATGGCGTAGTCGCCCCACAGCAGCCCGTCGTCGTCGCGCCCGGGCTCGTACCGCACCGTCTCGAGCTCCTCGCCGGTCGCCGAGTCGAACACCGTCAGGTACTCGGGACCGTCGACGATGAAGCCCTCGAACGTCGTGAGGTCGTTGCGGGCGCTGCGGGCGGGCGCGTACGTCGAGATGAAGTAGTCGACGAGTTCGGTGGCGGATGCCTCCGACAGCGGATACTCGTGCGTCACCGGGATGCCGAACGCCTCTTCCAGCGTCGCCGGCCAGTGCCCGGCGACGACTTCGGGATGCGACGACCAGCCCTGGAACACTTCGATGAGGTGCTGCCGGTAGTCGGCGGCGCTCATCCGGTAGTCGTCGTCGTTCGTGTACCCGGCGGCGAGGTCGTCGGCGAGCATCGTGACGTACGACTCGGCCGCCACCGTGCCGTCCGCGTCGTAGCGGACCGACTTCGTGCCGGGCGCCGTCTTGAGCATGGTCTCGGCGCGGCCGTCGCCGTCGAAGTCGTAGACCATGAACTGCGTGTAGTGCGCGCCGGCCCGGATGTTGACACCCAGATCGATCCGGTTGAGCAGCGTGCCGTCGAGCTCGTAGGTGTCGATGTAGACAGGGCCGGTGTAGCCCTTCTGCGACACGTCCTTCGAGTTGGACGGATCCCACTTGACGACGAACTCGTACGCCCCGTCGCCGTCGACATCGGCGACCGACGCGTCGTTGGCCGAGTACGTGTACGCCTCGCCGGCGGGGGTCACGCCGTCGGCCGGCTTCGTGAGCGGCAGATCGTAGAAGCCGTCGCCCCACACCGCCACCGGCGCGGACTGCTCACCGGTCACGTCGTGCCACGTCGGAGCCACCGTGTAGACGGAGGCCGATGTGCCGTCGGGGTCCGCGTAGTTCGTGCTGTCGTCGACGGTGGCGATGCGCTCACCGTCGCGGTACACCGCGAACGAGGGACCGCTCACGCCGGTGTCGGTGGCGGGCCCGGCCTCGGTGCCGAGCAGGCGCCAGCTGAGGAACACGCCCTCATCGGTCGAGACGGCGACGAGCCCGCGGTCGAGCGACTCGAGCTGCGGACCGGTGGATGCCGGAGTCTTCGTCCCGGCTGGGACGGAGGGGGCGGCCACCGCAGGTTGCGCCAAGCCGAGGGTGAGGGCGCACGCGGCCGTGCCGGCCACGAGCAGTACGGGTGTCTTACGGAGATTCATCGTCGAACCGCTCTCGGAATCGTGAGGATCTGTGCATCGTTGTAGACCCAGGTCAGAGACGTGGGAATACGTTTTCCGCACCGACCGTAGCCCGGTTCGGCCGAGCGGGTCAAGCGATCCGCCCCGAACATTGGAACGATTTAACGAAGGGATGCCGGCGGCCGCGGCCGCCGGCATCCCTTCGTTCGTCCTACGACGCGTACGTGACCAGCCCGAGCTCCACCGGAGACACCAGCTGCGCGTGCGCCGGACGCACCCGCACGGTGTAGCCGAACGTGCCGGTGACCGACAGCGGCAGGGTGGCGGTGAAGGCCGTCACGCCGTCGACCGGATCGCCTGCGGGCGAGAGGACGTGCACCGAGTGGTCGCGGGCGAGCGCGTCGTCCTCGTTCGTGCGGCCGTACAGCAGCTCGACAACGACGTCGTCGGGCGACAGGCCGTCCAGGCGCACATCGGCGCGCACCTCGAGCGTGTCGCCGGCCTGCGCCTGCTGCGGGATGCCCGACCCCTCGACGCTCGCGATCGACACGCGGTCCCATGCGTCCTTGACGCGCGTCACGAACGCCGCCACCGTGCGCGCCTCGGCGAAGCCATCGGCCCGCAGCGCGACATCGTGCGCCGCCGCCGGAACGTACAGGCGCTGGACGTAGTCGCGCACCATGCGGTCGCTCGTCGCCTTCGTGCCGAGGTCGGTCATCGTGTGACGCACCATGCTCAGCCACGCGACCGGGATGCCGCCCTCGCGGTCGTAGAACTTCGGCACCAGCTGGTGCTCGATGAGGTCGTACAGGGCCGCGGCCTCGGCGTCGTCGCGCTCCTCGTCGTTCGACGCCGTGTCGGCCGTCGGGATCGCCCAGCCGTTCTCGCCGTCGTACCACTCGTCCCACCAGCCGTCGAGGATCGACAGGTTGAGTGCGCCGTTGAGCGCGGCCTTCATGCCGCTCGTGCCGCACGCCTCCAGCGGACGCAGCGGGTTGTTGAGCCACACGTCGCAGCCGGGGTACAGATCCTTCGCCAGCGTGATGTCGTAGTCCGGCAGGAACACGATGCGACCGCGCACCTTCGGGTCGCGGCTGAAGCGCACGAGCTCCTGGATGAGGATCTTGCCCGAGTCGTCCGCCGGGTGCGACTTGCCGCCGATGACGATCTGCACCGGCCGCTCGGGGTCGGTGAGCAGGCGTGTCAGCCGCTCGGGGTCGCGCAGCATGAGTGTCAGGCGCTTGTACGTCGGCACGCGGCGCGCGAAGCCGATGGTGAGGACCTCGGGGTCGAGCAGGTCCTCGATCCACGCCGGCGTGTGGCCGTTGGAGAGGGATGCCGCCACGCGCCGCCGTGCCTCCGCCACCAGCTCGCCCTTCATCTGCTGGCGCACACCCCACAGCTCGGCGTCGCTCACGACCGCGCGGTCGTTCCAGTCGTGCGTGTCGGTGTACGCGTCGCCCCACGCCCGCTCGCTCACGGACTTGAGAGCCGGATGCACCCACGTCGGCGCATGCACGCCGTTCGTGATGGACGTGATCGGCACCTCGTCGGTGTCGACACCGGGCCACAGCATCCCGAACATGCCGCGGCTCACCTCGCCGTGCAGCACCGAGACGCCGTTGGCGTGCTGACCGAGGTGCAGGCCGAGCACCGCCATGTTGAAGACGCCCTGGTCGCCGCCGTCCCACGTCTCCAGCCCGAGCGAGATCGCCCGGCCGGCGTCGAGGCCCTCGAAGAGGCCGCTCGTCAGGAAGTCGGCGATGAGGTCGCGGGGGAAACGGTCGATGCCGGCGGGCACCGGGGTGTGCGTCGTGAACACCGTGCCCGCGCGCACCTGCGCGAGGGCCTCGTCGAACGTGAGCCCGTCGTGCGTGATGAGCTCCGACATGCGCTCGAGGCCCTGGAACCCGGCGTGGCCCTCGTTCGTGTGGTAGACGTCGGGCGTCGGACGCCCCGTCAGTTCGCTGAAGGCCCGCACGGCCCGCACGCCGCCGACGCCGAGCAGCAGCTCCTGCAGCAGGCGGTGCTCGCCGCCGCCGCCGTACAGGCGGTCGGTGACGCGGCGCATCTCGTCGGTGTTGGACGGGGTCTCGGAGTCGAGCAGCAGCAGCGGGATGCGGCCGATGTCGGCCACCCACACGCGGGCGTGCAGGCGGCGGTCACCCGGCAGCTGGAGGGCGATCTCGACGGGCACGCCGTCGCGGTCCCGCAGCAGCGTGAGGCCGAGCCCGTACGGGTCGAGCAGCGGGTAGCTCTCGCGCTGCCAGCCGTCGTCGCCGATCGACTGGCGGAAGTAGCCGGCGCGGTAGAACAGGCCGACGCCGGTGAGCGGCACGCCGAGGTCGGAGGCGCTCTTGAGGTGGTCGCCGGCGAGGATGCCGAGCCCGCCGGAGTACTGCGGCAGCGAGCCGTCGACGCCGAACTCGGGGGAGAAGTACGCGATGTGCACGGGCTTGTCGCCCTCGAGGCGCTGGAACCAGCGATCGCCCTCGAGGTAGGCGGTCAGCCGTTCGTCCTCCTCGCGGACGCGGGCGACGAAGGTCTCGTCCTGCGCGAGCTGGTCGAGCCGCTCCTGCCCGAGGGCGCCGAGCATGCGGGCGGGGTTCGCGCCGATCTCGTCCCACAGGGCGGGATCCATCGAGGCGAACAAGGAGTGGGTGGCCCGGCTCCACGACCAGCGCCAGTTCGAGGCGAGCCTGTCGAGGGGGGCGAGCGGGGCGGCGAGGACGGGACGGACGGTGAACGTTCGGATGGCCTTCACGCTCGCGATTCTAGGGGCAAAAGCTGGAAGCGCTTGCACGCCCGTGTCCGAGGGGGCCGACGAGGGTTCGGGTCTACGCTGGCGTCATGGCCATCGCACGACTGCACGGCGGACCCCTCGACGGACAGATCATCCCGCTCGACCCCGCCATCGACGACGCGTACATCGTTCCCTACGGCGAGGGACAGCTCGTCTACCGCCGCGAAGGCGAGGACGCCAACACCGGCGACGCCGACGGGCCCACCGAGACGCGCTTCGTCTACGTCGAGGCCACCGAAGACATCGACCCGAATCCCGACGGCCGTGACGACTGAGCCGGGCGGGCCGCACGCCCACCCGGCACGCTCGGTCGAGATCGAGCTCAAGTTCGACGTCGACGACGACACGGCGCTGCCCGACTGGTCAGGCCTGCCCGGCGTGACATCGGTAGGCGCCGCCGAACCGCGCGACCTCGACGCCGTCTACCTCGACACCGCCGACCTCGCACTCGCGCGTGCCGGGTATGCCGTCCGTCGCCGCACCGGCGGTCCCGACGAGGGGTGGCACATCAAGGGACCGCGCGACACCGAGGGCGGCCGCATCGAGCTGCACTGGCCCCTCGGCGCCGAGGGGACGGTTCCGGATGCCGTCGCCGCCGCGCTCGCGTCGGTCGCGGCATCCACGGACTACGCCCCGATCGCGCGCATCCGCAACCAGCGCACGGCGTACGCGCTGCGGGATGCCGACGGGGGACTGGTCGCCGAGTTCGTCGACGACCGCGTCGTCGCCACCGACGAGCGCGACGGCATGCGGCGCACATGGCGCGAGTGGGAGTTCGAGCTCGGTCCGGCAGCCCCCGCGGATCGCGCCGCGCTGTTCGCCGCCGTCGAGCGTGCCGTGAGCGCCGCGGGCGGCCGGGAAGCGGCATCCGCGTCCAAGCTCGCGAGGGCGCTCGGCGCCTGAGCCTTCGTGCGATCGAGGCGTTTCGTCTCGCTCGTTCCTCGCTCGCTCAACGACCGGGTGTCGCTCGTTCCTCGCTCGCTCAACGACCGGGTGTCGCTCGTTCCTCGCTCGCTCAACGACCGGGTGTCGGTCGTTGAGCGGAGGGCGCTCCAGCGCCCGCAGACGAAACGCCCCGGACTTCCGATGAAGTCCGGGGCGCTCTGCGTGCGTCGGTTCAGAGGTTGATCATGTGACCGGCGAGGCCGTGGAAGGCCTCTTGCACGGCCTCCGACAGCGTCGGGTGCGTGTGGACGTTGCGGGCGGCCTCGAGGGCGGTGAGGTCCCACTTCTGCGCCAAGGTCAGCTCGGGGAGGAGCTCCGACACGTCCGGGCCGATCATGTGGGCGCCCAGGAGCTCCAGGTGCTCGCCGTCGGCGATGACCTTCACGAAGCCGATCGGCTCGCCCAGGCCGTTGGCCTTGCCGTTGGCCGAGAACGGGAACTTCGCGACCTTGACGTCGTAGCCGGCGTCGCGCGCCTGCTGCTCGGTGAGGCCGAACGAGGCCACCTGCGGCGAGCAGAACGTCGCGCGCGGCATCATGCGGTAGTCGCCCAGCGTCTGGGTCTCGGCCTTGCCGATCGTCTCGGCGGCCACCACGCCCTGCGCCTCGGCCACGTGCGCGAGCTGCAGCTTCGCCGTCACGTCGCCGATCGCGTAGATGTGCGGCACGTTCGTGCGCATGTAGTCGTCGATGTCGATGGCGCCGCGCTCGGTGAGCTTGACACCCGTGGTCTCCAGGCCGAAGCCCTCGACGTTCGGCGCGAAGCCGATCGACATGAGCACCTTGTCGGCGTCGATGGAGCCGGCAGTGCCGTCCTTCGCCGTGTACGTGACGGTGACCTTGTCGCCGTGGTCGGTGACCGACTCCACCTTGGTCGAGGTGAGGATGTCGACGCCGTACGACTTGTACTGCTTCGCGATCTCCTTCGAGACGTCCACGTCCTCGTTGGGCAGGGCGCGGTCGAGGAACTCGATGATCGTGACCTTGACGCCGTAGTTGGTCAGCACGAAGCCGAACTCCATGCCGATGGCGCCGGCGCCGACGATGACGATCGACTCGGGGAGGTCGCGGTCGAGGATCTGCTCCTCGTACGTCACGACGTTCTCGCTGAGCTGCACGCCCGGGAGCAGGCGCACCTTCGAACCGGTCGAGATGATCGCGTTGTCGAACGTGACGTCCTCGGTGGTGCCGTCGGCCTTCGTGACGCGGATCGCGTTGGGGCCCGTGAAGGAGCCGCGACCCTCGTACTCGTCGACCTTGTTATTCTTCATCAGGTAGTGGATGCCCTTGACGTGGCCGTTGGCCACGGTGCGGCTGCGATCCCACGCGACCCCGAAGTCGAAGTGCACGTCACCCGAGATGCCGAAGAGCTCGGCCTTGTGGTGGAACTGGTGCGCGAGGTCGGCGTTCTTGAGCAGAGCCTTCGAGGGGATGCAGCCGACGTTGAGGCACACACCGCCCCAGTACTTCTCTTCGATGATCGCGACCTTGAGGCCGAGCTGAGCAGCACGGACGGCCGCGACGTACCCGCCGGGCCCCGCGCCGAGGATGGCGACGTCGTAGTGAGGCATGCTTCCAGCCTAGTGGTCGGAATCGGACTCGGAGCCGGGCGTGGGACCCTGGCCGGCGGCATCCCGAGCCTGCTCGTCGGACAGCTCGGAGAGGTCCTTCTCGCGCCGTGCGCGCGACACCAGCAGGTAGACGACCCCTCCCAGCACGGCGACCGCCGCGAGGCCGGCGAGGATCCACGGCCACGCCTCACCGGACGTCGTGTCGGAATCGGCGTCGGTCGCCGTCGGGGACGGCGCGGCCGACTCGGACGGCGCCGTGCTCTCGGTCGGCGTGGGCGCGGCGGTCGCGGACTGCGACGGGGTGGGCGTGGGTGCACCGCCCTCGACCGTGAAGGTGAACTGTCCCGACGTGGGGTGGCCGTCGCTGGAGACGACCTTCCACAGCACCGTCACCAGGCCGGACGCCTCGCCGGTGAGGGGCTGCGTCAGCACGTTGTCGGTCGTGGTCGGCGCGCCGTCGGCCAGGCTCGCGCCGGACGCGTCCGTGACCTGCACCTCGGATGCGCCCGGGTCGTCGGCGATGTCTGCGCTGAACGTGAGCGTCAGCTGCGCGGGGAGGGTGGCGACCGTGCTGCCGTCCGCGGGATCGGTGCCGATGATCGCGTCGTGGGCGGCGGCGGGGGATGCCGTCGCCAGCACGGCCACGACGGCCAGGGCGAGGGCGGCCAGCGCGGCCGACAGACGGGCTGTGAGGGGATTGTGAAGAGTTTGTGACATCACCCGATCGAGCCTAACCGGCCCTTCGATCCGGCACGGCCGAGGTCTAGCATGGCGGCAAGGCGGGGGATCTGCCCGCCGACCCGGCAACGGAAGGAAGCGGCGGATGGACGCGATGATGATGGGCGCCATGTCGAAGGACATGATGTCGATGCCCGGTATGCAGAGCATGGACATGGCCGTCATGCAGGCCTGTATGGACGCCTGCTCGGCCTGCGAGCAGGCGTGCACGGTGTGCTCCACGCAGATGATGTCGTGCGCGACGGCCTGCATGAACTGCGCCGACATGTGCAACACGATGATGCGCTCGATGATGCGGATGCAGGGCATGACCCCCGCGGTCATGATGTCGATGCTCGACGCGTGCATGGCGATGTGCCAGATGACCATGGACGAGTGCATGGAGCACGCCGACCACAGCGAGGTCTGCAAGATGTGCGCTCAGTCCTGCAAGGCGTGCATGGACGCCTGCATGGCCGTCAAGGACATGATGATGGCGATGAGCTGAGCGGAGTCCTCAGAGTTCCGACGGGCCGGCCGGCGGCCGGCTCAGCCGCGCAGCACGTTGAAGCGCGTGGTGCCGACCGCGAGCACGTGATAGCGCTCGTGCAGTGCGACCGGCGTGCCCGGTGCCACGGATCCCGCGGCGCCCGTGCCGTTCCACAGCGCGATCTCGTCGCCTGCGAGCGTGCGCACGACCACGAAGCCCGAGCGGGCGTCCGCCTCGGTGACGATCGCGTCCGCCCAGTCCGACGGCGTCGCCGAGGCGAGGCGCGCCTGGATGAGGTGCAGCGCGTGACCCGGTGCGAACGAGGAGCAGGTGTCGCCGTGGTCGCACATGCACGCCGCACGCTCACGCACCTCGAGGGCGGGAATGCGGCTGTACGGGCTGGACACGGGGTGCTCCTTGAATGCGGATCGGTTCGGATCGGTGAAGCCAGGCTAAGACGGGTGCGGGATCGGCGGCATCCCGCGCGACACGGGGCGAAACATTGCGCGATCAGGTCCGCGCGGTGGACGGAGCGTGACCGGCACGCGGATTCGACCTCGTCCGCGGCCGAGTCGATCGGATAGGCTGAACGAACAGAGGAGGACACCGTGGAGCACGACCGCCGACCCGATGAGGGCGACATCCGCCGCGCAGCGGGGGCCGACGCACACGATTCCGACCGTGCGGCCGATACGACGCAGACCTTCGGCCACGACTCCGACCTGTCGTTCGTGCCGTTCGGCAGCGAACTGGGCGAGGCCGAGCTCGATGCGATCGATGCGCTGCCGTCGGGCGCCGCGCTGTTGCTCGTGCGCTCCGGACCCACAGCAGGTGCGCGCTACCTGCTCGATGCCGACGTCACCACGGTGGGACGGCATCCCGAGGCCGACATCTTCTTCGACGACGTGACCGTGTCGCGCCGTCACGCCGAGATCACCCGCGCGGGCACGACGTTCGACCTCGTCGATCAGCGGTCTCTCAACGGCACGTACGTCAACGGCGAACGCGTCGACCGCGCCACGCTGAGCAACGGCGCCGAGGTGCGGATCGGAAAGTTCCGCCTGAACTTCTTCGTCTCGCCGGCAGACCTCGCGCGGGCGGCGGACGCCTGATGCCCGCGGCTTCCGTCCGTGAAAACGCGACGTCCGCGGGTCTTCTCAGCATCGGTCAGGTTCTGGCGCGCCTGTCGCCCGAGTTCCCCGCGCTCACGTCGAGCAAGCTGCGGTTCCTCGAGGTGCAGGGCATCGTCACGCCGCTGCGCACCGAGTCGGGGTACCGCAAGTTCTCGCAGGCCGACCTCGAGCGGCTGCGTCTCGCGCTGACGCTGCAGCGCGACCACTATCTGCCGCTGTCGGTCATCCGCGACTACCTCGAGGACGTCGATGCCGGCCGCGACCCGGCCACGCCCACGGCGGTTCCGCCGCCGTCGATCGTCCCCGCGCCGCGCCGATACCGCCGCGACGAGCTGCTGGCCTCCGCCGGCGCCGCGCCGCAGCTGCTCAACGACGCGATCAGCACAGGCGTCATGACGGGCGCGGAGTCGTACACCGAGCAGCAGGTGGCGCTGCTGCGCGCGCTCGTCGCGCTCGACCGGCACGGCATCGAGCCGCGCCACGTGCGGGCGCTGCGACAGAACGCCGAACGCGACGTGGCGCTGGTCGAATCGGCCCTCGCGCCACTGCTCCGGCGCACGGATGCCGCCTCCCGCGGCCGTGCGGGCGAAGTGGCGCCCGAGCTCGCCAAGCGGCTCGACGAGGTGCGCGCGATCTTCGTGCGGACGGCCCTCGACCGGCTGCTGTCCTGACGCCCGGGCGTCGATTCTCGGCCCGCGCGCGCGACACGCCGAGGCCCGAACGCCGGATGTCGTTGCCGCGGGCACGAGGCTGATCTAGCGTGGGAGATACCGATTCGGAGGGGGGACGGGCATGACCCGTGACATGGCTGACAACGAGCCTTTCTCCGCCGAACTCCTCTTCACCGACGGGCTTCCGGCGATGGACGACGAGGTCGGCTACCGCGGCGCCGTGGCGGCGCGCGCGGCCGGCATCACCTACCGCCAGCTGGACTACTGGGCCCGCACCGAACTCGTCGTGCCCACCGTGCGCGGCGCGAGCGGCTCCGGCTCGCAGCGCCTGTACGGCTTCCGTGACATCCTCGTGCTCAAGCTCGTCAAGCGCCTGCTCGACACCGGCATCTCGCTGCAGCAGATCCGCACCGCGGTCGACCAGCTGCGCGCCTCCGGCATCCGCGACCTCGCCGGCACCACGCTCATGAGCGACGGCGCGTCTGTGTACCTGTGCACCTCGAACGACGAGGTCATCGACCTGGTCAGCCGCGGTCAGGGCGTCTTCGGCATCGCCGTCGGCAAGGTGCTGCGCGAGGTCGAGTCCGAGCTCGTCGAGTTCGAGGTCGAGAAGCCCGACGCCATGGACGAGCTCGCGGCCCGCCGCGCGGCGCGCACCGCCTGACTCAGCCCGTCGTCGACATCGCCGGGGCTCCCGTGCGAGCCGCGGCCGTCAGCGCCTGAGCAAGATCGGCGATGAGATCCTGCGGGTCCTCCAGTCCGATCGACAGGCGCACGAGAGCGTCCGAGGGCTTCGCGTCCGACGTGACCGGGCGGTGGGTGAGGGCCGCCGGGTGCTGGATGAGCGAATCGACGCTCCCGAGTGACACGGCGTGCGTGAACAGCTCCACCGCGGACGTGAGCGCGGCCGCGGCCTCGAAGCCTCCGGCCAGCTCGACCGCGATCATGGCGCCGGGCCCGGCCTGCTGACGGCCCACGAGGCCCTGCGGGTCGCACGCGGCGAAGCCGGGGAAGTGCACGCGCGCCACCTCGGGACGCGTCGTGAGCCACTCGGCGACGATGCGGGCACCTTCCTGCTGCGCGCGCACCCGCACCGGCAGCGTCGCGAGGCCCCGGTGCAGCAGGTACGCCGCGAGCGGATGCATGATCGCGCCCGTGATGGCGCGCGTGCGCCGCAGCGCGGCCGCGAGGGGCGCGTCGCACGCCACGACACCGCCGACGACGTCGCCGTGCCCGCCCAGGTACTTCGTGGCGCTGTGGAGCGACAGCGCGGCGCCGAGCTCCAGCGGCTGCTGCAGCACGGGGGTCGCGAACGTGTTGTCGACGAGCACCGGCACGTCGCCGGCCGCGGCGACCACGGCACGCAGGTCGACGAGCTCGAGCGTCGGGTTCGCGGGGGTCTCGAGCACCACCAGTGCGGTGTCGTCGCGCACCGCGGCGGCGACGTCCTCCGGTGCGCAGAACGTGGTCTGCAGCCCGAGCAGGCCGGAGGCGAGGAGATGGTCCGTGCCGCCGTACAGCGGGCGCACCGCGACGATGTGCCGCTTGGCCGACTCGTGCGAGACGCCGAGCAGCACGGCCGTCATGGCGGCCATGCCCGACGAGAACGCGACCGCCTCCTCGGCGTGCTCCAGGCGCGCGAGCGCCTCCTCGAACCGGGCGACGGTGGGGTTCCACAGTCGCGCGTAGACGTTGGAGCCGCCCTCGAACGGATGGCCGCCGGTCGCGAGCACTTCGTAAGACATGCCTCCGAGCTCGAGGTCGGGCAGTGGATTGGTCGACGAGAGGTCGAGAGGGAGGGCGTGGACGCCGAGGTCCGCGAGGTCTTCGCGGCCGGCGTGCACGGCAATGCTGTCGGGATGCAACGTCATCGGTGCCATGGCGATATGGTCAGTGAAATCGGCTTCGATAGCAAGTCGTGTTCACGGTCGCGTGCACAAAATACGCAGAGTGCTCATCGGGTGAGCAAAGTGGTGAATCGTGGATGCCGGGCACCCGGCATCCGGCCGCTCCGCGCAGCGATTCAGGGACGAGGCTCGTCGGGCGACGGGATGCGGCCCGTGCGCATGATGCGGTCGAGCAGCGAGTCGAAGTCGGCCGCGAGCTCCTGGGCGGAGTCGCCCGGCCAGATGTGCAGCGGCTTGGCCGCGCCCTGCGCCTGCTGCAGCGACGTGCGCTCCGGCAGCTGGGGCGACAGGACCAGGGGGCCGAACATGTCGCGCAGCTCCTTGATGCGGAACTGGTGCTCGATCGACTGCGGGCGCACGCGGTTCACGACGATGCCGAGCGGCTGCAGGCGGGGGGAGAGGCCGCGGCGGATCTCCTCGATCGCTCGCAGCGCGCGGTCGGCGGCGGCCACCGAGAACAGGCCGGGCTCGGTCACCACGACGACACGGTCGGATGCCGCCCACGCCGTGCGCGTGAGGGCGTTGAGCGAGGGCGCGCAGTCGATCAGCACGAGGTCGTAGTCGGCCTCGATGGTGGCCAGCGCCTCCTCCATCTTCCAGACGTCGCGCACGCTCGGGTGCGGGCCGTCGAAGTTGATGGCCGACGGGCTGCCGATCATGACGTCGATCGTGCCCGGGTGGACCTTCGCCCAGCCGCTGGAGGTGATGGCCTGACGGACCGTCTTCTCCTTGGGATTGGCGAGGACGTCGGCGACGTTGAGGCGTCCCGCGACTTGGATGTCCATGCCCGTGGAGACGTCGGACTGCGGGTCGAGGTCGACGACGAGCGTGCGGACACCGCGGGCGAAAGCCGCCGATGCGAGTCCGAGAGTCACGGTCGTCTTGCCGACGCCACCCTTGAGCGAGCTGACGGATAGGACGTGCACAAGCCACCACGTTACCGTCCCCTAGGCTGAGAGCACACTCAGCCGGTTCCAGGGCCCGTATCCCGGGCCCGTTCCAGGGGCCGCCCGCACCGCCGCTCACGGAGGTCGAATGTTCCGCAAGATCCTGGTCGCCAATCGCGGAGAGATCGCCATCCGCGCATTCCGCGCCGCGTATGAACTGGGGGCTCGCACGGTCGCGGTGTTCCCCTACGAGGACCGCAACTCGCTGCACCGGCTCAAGGCCGACGAGGCGTACCGGATCGGCGAGGTCGGGCATCCCGTCCGGGCCTATCTCGACGTCGACGAGATCATCCGCGTCGCGAAGGAGGCGGGCGCCGACGCCATCTATCCCGGCTACGGCTTCCTGTCCGAGAACCCCGAGCTCGCCGAGAAGGCCGCGGCGAACGGCATCGCCTTCATCGGCCCGCCCGCCACCGTGCTCGAGATGGCCGGCAACAAGGTCACCGCCAAGCAGCACGCGGTCGCCGCCGGTGTGCCGGTGCTGCGCTCGACGGAGGCCTCCGAAGACGTCGACGCGCTCCTCGAGCAGGCCGAAGCGATCGGGTTCCCCATCTTCGTCAAGGCGGTCGCCGGCGGCGGCGGACGAGGGATGCGCCGCGTCGAGCGTGCCGAAGAGCTCGCGCCCGCCCTCGCCGAGGCCATGCGCGAAGCGGGGAGCGCGTTCGGCGACGCCCGCGTGTTCCTGGAGCAGGCGGTCCTGCGCCCGCGGCACGTCGAGGTGCAGATCCTCGCCGACCGCACGGGGGAGACGGTGCACCTGTTCGAGCGCGACTGTTCGGTGCAGCGCCGCCATCAGAAGGTCATCGAGATCGCCCCGGCGCCCAACCTCGACCCCGCGGTCCGCGACGCCCTGCACGGCTACGCCGTCGCGTTCGCCCGGTCGATCGGGTACGAGAACGCCGGCACCGTCGAGTTCCTCCTCGAGACGGCGGGGCCCCGCACCGGCGAGGTCGTCTTCATCGAGATGAACCCGCGCATCCAGGTCGAGCACACGGTCACCGAGGAGGTGACGGATGTCGACCTCGTGCAGTCGCAGATGCGCATCGCCTCGGGGCAGAGCCTCGCCGACCTCGGCCTCACGCAGGACAAGATCCACCTGCGCGGCGCCGCACTGCAGTGCCGCATCACGACCGAGGACCCCACCCAGGGCTTCCGTCCCGACACCGGCAAGATCACGACGTACCGCTCGCCCGGCGGCGCCGGCATCCGCCTCGATGGCGGGACCACGGCCGCGGGCGCGCAGATCAGCCCGCACTTCGACTCGATGCTGGCCAAGCTCACCTGCCGAGGCCGCGACTTCGGCGCCGCCGTCGTGCGCGCCCGCCGCGCCCTGGCGGAGTTCCGCATTCGCGGCGTCTCCACCAACATCCCGTTCCTGCAGGCGGTGCTGGACGACCCGTCGTTCGTGGCCGGCGATGTCAGCACGTCCTTCATCGACGAGCGCCCCGGACTGCTCAAGGGGCGCGAGTCCAAGGACCGCGGCACGAAGATCCTCAACTGGCTCACCGACACCACGGTCAACAAGCCCCACGGCGACAACCCCGTCACCGTCGACCCGCGGCTGAAGCTGCCCGCCCTCGACCTCACGACCGAGCCTCCCGCAGGCTCGCGCCAGCGGCTGCTCGAGCTCGGTCCGGCCGGCTTCGCGAAGGCGCTGCGCGACCAGAAGTCGCTGGCGGTCACCGAGACGACGTTCCGGGACGCGCACCAGTCGCTGCTGGCGACGCGTGTGCGCACGAAGGACCTCGTGACCGTCGCGCCGTACGTCGCGCGCCTGACGCCCCAGCTGCTGTCGGTCGAGGCGTGGGGCGGGGCGACGTACGACGTCGCGCTGCGCTTCCTCGGCGAGGACCCGTGGGAGCGCCTCGACCGCCTGCGCACCGCGCTGCCCAACGTCGCGATCCAGATGCTGCTGCGCGGCCGCAACACGGTCGGCTACACGCCGTATCCCACCGAGGTCACCGATGCGTTCGTGCGCGAGGCCGCGGCGTCGGGCATCGACATCTTCCGCATCTTCGATGCGCTCAACGACGTGGCGCAGATGCGCCCTGCGATCGACGCCGTGCTCGCCACCGACACCGCGGTCGCCGAGGTCGCCGTCTGCTACACCGGCGACCTGCTGAACCCGGCGGAAGACCTCTACACCCTGGACTACTACCTGCGGCTGGCCGAGCAGATCGTGGATGCCGGGGCCCACGTCCTGGCGATCAAGGACATGGCCGGCCTGCTGCGCCCGGCCGCGGCATCCCGCCTCGTCAGCGCGCTGCGCGAGAGGTTCGACGTCCCGGTGCACGTGCACACGCACGACACCGCCGGCGGCCAGCTCGCGACGCTCCTCGCCGCGAGTGCGGCCGGGGCCGACGCCGTCGACGCGGCAGCCGCGCCGATGTCGGGCACGACGAGCCAGCCCTCGCTGTCGGCGCTGGTCGCGGCGCTGTCGCACACCGAGCGCGACACCGGCATCTCGCTGGACGCCGTGAGCGACCTCGAGCCGTACTGGGAGGCCGTGCGCCACCTGTACCGCCCTTTCGAGTCGGGACTGCCGGGCCCCACCGGCCGGGTGTACCACCACGAGATCCCCGGCGGGCAGCTGTCGAACCTGCGTCAGCAGGCGATCGCGCTGGGCCTCGCCGAGGACTTCGAGCTCATCGAGGACATGTACGCCGCCGCCAACGAGATCCTCGGCCGCGTGCCCAAGGTCACGCCGTCGTCGAAGGTCGTCGGCGACCTCGCACTGCACCTCGCGGCCGTCAAGGCGGACCCGAAGGACTTCGCCGAGAACCCGCAGAACTACGACATCCCCGACTCGGTCGTGGGCTTCATGGCGGGGGAGCTCGGCGACCTTCCGGGCGGCTGGCCGGAGCCGTTCCGCACCAAGGTGCTGCAGGGCCGTCAGGTCAGCATCGACATCACGCCGCTGACGGACGCCGAATCGACCGCGCTCGACGCCGACCCCGCATCACGGCGCGAGATGCTGAACAAGCTGCTGTTTCCGGGACCGACCCGGGCGTTCCAGCAGACGCGTGAGGTGTTCGGCGACCTGAGCGTGCTCGACACGGCCGACTACCTCTACGGGCTGACCGCCGGCGCCGAGCACGTCGTCGAGATCGAGCGCGGCGTGCAGCTGTACGTGGGGCTCGAGGCGATCGGCGAGGCCGACGACAAGGGCATCCGCACGGTCATGACCACGCTCAACGGCCAGCTGCGTCCGGTGTTCGTGCGCGACCGGAGCATCACCGTCGAGGCGCGGCAGGCCGAGAAGGCCGACACCACGCGGCCGGGTCAGGTCGCGGCGCCGTTCTCGGGTGTCGTGACGCTCAAGACGCTCGTCGGCGACACCGTCACCGCGGGTCAGCCGGTCGCGTCGATCGAGGCCATGAAGATGGAGGCGGCCATCACCGCACCCGTCGACGGCGTGGTCGAAAGGCTCGCGATCGCCGAGACCGCACAAGTGGATGCCGGAGACCTTTTGGTCGTGATCCGTCCGGCCCAGTAGCCTGGAGGGTGGCATCCGCCCGAATACGTCTGCCCAGGAGAACTCCGCAGTGACGCCCGATCGCACCGACCACACGCCCGACGAGCCCGTGAACGGCGTGCTCTCCGACACCGGAAGCCTGGACACCGCAGGCATCGGCATCCTCGGAGGTGCGACCGCGCAGGTGAACGTCGAGCTGCCGACGGAGTCGGACGACGACCGCGACGACGACGGCGTGATCGACGACGAGGTCCCCTTCGTCATCGAGATCCCGGCCGACGCCGACCTGCCGATCGTCGAGGTGTTCGTGCCCGCCGAGTCCGGTGACGACGTCATCGACGCCGAAGAGGTGCTCGACGGCGACGACGCGTACGAGGTCGAGGTCGAGGTCATCGAGGACGCCGTGATCGTCGACGACGAGTCCGACGACACCGAGGCCGCCGGCGAGCCCCAGGCCGAGGCCGAGGCCGAGGCCGAGGACCCCGCCGACGCCGCATCCGCGGACGAGGCGCCGGCCGACGAGACGGCGACCGACGAGACGGCGACCGAGGTCGAGGCGGAGCCCGTCGAGGCGTCGGCAGCCGTCGACGCCGAGGAGCCGCTCGCGGAGGACCAGTCCGCCGAGCCTGAGGCCGAGCCCGTGGCTGAGCCCGTCCAGGCAGAGACCGAGCCCGCGCCGGAGGCCGACGAGTTCGCCGCGGCCTTCGAGGGCACCGACTTCGAGGCCGCCGACTTCGACGCGGCCGACTTCGAGTTCGACGGCACCGAGTTCGACCTCGAGCTGACCGATGAGAACGTGGAGGATCCCATGCCTGCGCACGCCCCGGAACCTGAGAAGACGGATGCCGCGGCATCCGGGTCCACCAAGAAGACAACGCCGGCAGCGACGGTCGTCCCCGCGGCGGCCGCTGCGGCAGCGGCGACCGCTCCGGCGACGCGACGCGAGGCGCAGCACACCGGCGCCGTGCCCGTCGTGGAGCGCACGAGCGAGCGCGCCGTGGATCGCGTGACCCCGCGTCCGACGCCGACGCTCACCTCGAAGCGGCTGGGCGAGTTCGAATCCGGCCGCGAGACCTCCGACCTGCTCACCGCCGATCGCCTCCTCGACCCGCACCAGGTGGTCAAGCCCGAGCCCGAGGGCGCGTGGCAGCACTTCGTGTACTCGGTGTCGGGCAAGCGCATCAACCTGGGCGACAGCAAGCGCGCCCGCGCCCGCAAGGAGCTCGACCGCCGCATCGCCGCGCCGCTCGCCGGTGGCGCCCGCTTCGTGCCGGTCCTTTCGCGCAAGGGCGGCGTCGGCAAGACCACCGTGACCACCCTTCTCGGCATGGCCCTGGCCGACGCCCGCGACGACCGGGTGATCGCCGTCGACGCCAACCCCGACCGCGGCACTCTGGCGGAGCGCATCTCGCGCGACAGCGGCAAGACCGTGCGTGACCTCGTGCGCATCAGCCCCGAGGTCGTCGGCTTCAACGACCTGTCGAGCATCGTCGCGCGCGACGAGACGCGCCTCGACGTCGTCGCGTCCGACACCGATCCGCGCGTGTCGGAGGCGTTCAACGACGCCGACTACCGCGATGTGGCCGCCCTGGCCGCGCACTACTACTCCGTCGTGCTCACCGACACGGGGACCGGCATCGTGCACTCGGTCATGGGGGCGACGCTCGACCTCGCCGACCAGATCGTCATCGTCGCCGGCCTCAGCGTCGACGAGGCGCGTCTCGCGTCCGAGACGCTGACGTGGCTGGAGACCAACGGCTACGCCGACAAGGTGCGCAGCGCCATCGTGGTGCTCAACAACGCCAAGCCCGGGCATCCGCTCGTCCAGCTCGACGAGCTCGAGGCGCACTTCCGCACGCGCGTGCGTGCCGTCGTGCGCGTGCCGTACGACCCGCACATCGCCGCCGGCAGCGCCATCGCGTTCCGTGAGCTGCAGCCCGCGACCCGCGAAGCGGCGCGCGAACTGGCCGCGACCGTCGTCGAGGGGCTGCGCACGCCCGCCGTGGCCGCCTGATGGCGGTCCGGCCCATCCGTGTCTTCGGCGACCCCGTCCTGAAGTCCGTCTGCGCCCCCATCGGCGACATCGACGAGGGCGTCCGCGCCCTCGTGCGCGACCTCGTCGACACCGTCGAGCTGCCCGGCCGGGCCGGCGTCGCCGCGAACCAGATCGGCGTCGGCCTGCGCGCGTTCAGCTACAACATCGACGGTGACATCGGGTACGTGCTCAATCCCGTGCTCGTCGAGGTGTCGGGCGAGCCTGAGGCCATCGGCGAGGGCTGCCTGTCGGTGCCCGGCCTGTGGCACGACGCCGTCCGCTACCCGTACGCCAAGGTCGTCGGCCTCGACCTCGATGGCAACGAGCTCGTCCTGGAGGGCGAGGGGCTGCTCGCCCAGGCGCTCCAGCACGAGACCGATCACCTCGACGGCAAGCTGTATCTCGACCGGCTCACCCCCGAGGGGCGCCGCGTCGCCATGCGCGAGATCCGCGAGTCCGACTGGTTCTGACGAACCTTCTCGGACAAGCGAAAGGGATGCCGGCGGCCGAGGCCGCCGGCATCCCTTTCTGCATCCGTCAGGAGAGCGAGACGTTCGTGGTGCTCACCGGCACCGCGTAGATCTCCTCGATGTCGCCGGCGAAGTCCGCCAGGATGACGTTGCGCTTGATGCTCATCTTCGGCGTGAGGTGGCCGCTGTCCTCGGTCCACTCCGTCGGGAGGATCGTGAACTTGCGGATCGACTCGGCGCGCGAGACGAACTTGTTCGCCTCGTCGATCGCACGCTGCACCTCGGCGCGCACCGCGGGGTTCTTCGCCGCGTCGGCGAGGGACAGATCCTTGGGCAGGTCGTTGTTCGCGAGCCACGCCGGCAGCATCTCGGGGTCGAGGGTGACCAGCGCCGAGATGAACGGCTTCTGGTCGCCGACCACCACGACCTGGCCCACGATCGGGTTGGCGCGGATCGGGTCCTCGAGCGCGGCGGGCGAGACGTTCTTGCCGCCGGCGGTGACGATGATCTCCTTCTTGCGGCCGGTGATCGTGAGGAAGCCCTCGTCGTCGAACGACCCGACGTCACCGGTCTTGAACCAGTCGCCGTCGAACGCGGCCGCGGTGGCCTCGTCGTTGCGCCAGTACTCCTTGAAGACGTTGATGCCGCGCACCTGGATCTCGCCGTCGTCGGCGAGGCGGATGCCGACGCCCGGGAGCACGGGACCCACGGTGCCGATCTTCGACTTCGCCGGGATGTTGACCGTCGCGGGGGCGGTCGTCTCGGTGAGGCCGTAGCCCTCGAGGATCGTCACGCCCAGGCTGTGGAAGAAGTGGCCGAGGCGCGGGCCGAGCGGGGCGGAGCCCGACACGGCGTACGTGACGCGGCCGCCCATGGCCTCGCGGAGCTTCGAGTAGACGAGCTTGTCGAACAGCGCGAACTTGATCCTCGTGCCGAACGGGACCTTCTTGCCGTCCTGGAGGAGCGTCGAGTGCTCGACGGCGGTCTTCGCCGCGGCACGGAAGATCTTGCCCTTGCCTCCGGCCTCGGCCTTCTGCTCGGCCGAGTTGTAGACCTTCTCGAACACGCGGGGCACCGCGAGCAGGAAGGTCGGCTTGAAGGAGCCGAGCGCCGGCAGGAGCTGCTTCGTGTCGGGCTGGTGGCCGACCTTCACGCCGGAGTGCACGGCGAGGATCGAGATGAAGCGGGCGAACACGTGCGCCGTCGTGATGAACAGCAGGGTGGACGCGCCCGGCGTCTCGACGACCTCGTGGAGCGACTTCGCCGAGTTGCGGGCGAGCTCGACGAAGTTGGCGTGCGTGAGCACGCAGCCCTTCGGTCGCCCGGTCGACCCGGAGGTGTAGATGAGCGTCGCGATGTCGGCGCCCACCGCGATGCTGCGACGGCGCTCGATCTCGTCATCGGTCACGCCCACGCCCTCGGCGACGAGCTTGTCGAGGTCGCCGGCGTGCATCTGCCACGCGGAGCGGATCAGGGGGAGCTCGGCGCGGGCCTCTTCGAACCGCGCGGTGTGGTCGGCCTGCTCGGTGATGATCGCGATCGCGCCCGAGTCCGACAGGTTCCAGGCGATCTGCGCGGCCGAGCTCGTCTCGTAGATCGGGACCATGACGGCGCCGGCGTAGAACAGCGCGAAGTCGACGAGCGTCCACTGGTACGTGGTGCGGGCGACGAAGCCCACCTTGTCGCCCGGCTCGATGCCGGCGGCGGCGAAGCCCTTGGCGAGGGCGATCACCTGCTTCTGGAACTCGGCGGCGCTGATGTCGCGCCACCCGTCGCCCTCGGGGACGGCGAACAGTGCGCCGTTCGGTGTCTTCTTGACGCGCTCGACCAGGAGGTCGGAGATGTTGGCTTGCGGATCGGCGGGGACGATCGCGGGGACTTCGAACTGGACCACGGCAGCTCCTTCGGTACCGGACGACGGATTATCTCGGGTAGATGATCCGAGTCTAATCGGCCGTCACATCCGCGCTGTCGGGGGTGTGGACGAGTGCGCGCTGGCTAGACTTCAAGACGCTGTTCGCGCGCGCGACAGCCGGGAAGGAAGTGCAGTGCTCAAGGTCGGCATCGACATCGGCGGAACGAAGATCGCGGGAGGCGTCGTCGACGCCGACGGCCGCATCATCGAGAAGGTCCGCGTCGACACGCCGACCGACACGGGGGCGCTCGCCCAGGCCGTCATCGACATGGCCCGCCACTTCCGCGCAGAGCACGACGTCGCAGCCGTGGGGGTGGCCGCCGCCGGGTTCATCGACCGCGACCGCGCGATCGTGATCCACGCGCCCAACATCGCGTGGCGCAACGAGCCGCTCAAGGCGCGCCTGGAGGACGGCATCCAGCTCCCCGTCGCGATCGAGAACGACGCCAACGCGGCCGGCTGGGCCGAGTACCGCTTCGGCGCCGGCAGCGGCGTCCAGAACATGGTGATGCTCACGATGGGCACGGGCGTCGGCGGCGCGATCGTGCTCGACGGCGAGCTGTTCCGGGGCGGCCACGGCATCGCGGCCGAGCTCGGTCACATGCGCTTCATCCGTGGCGGCCTGCTGTGCGGCTGCGGCCAGAGCGGATGCCTCGAGCAGTACGCCTCCGGTCGCGCACTGCAGCGCGAGGCCCACGACATCGCCGACGCCGGCGGGATCGGCCAGGCCCTCGCCGCGCTCCGCGCCGAGACCGGCACCATCTCGGGCCCGGCCGTGTCGCGACTCGTGCTGGCCGGCGACCCGGGCGCCACGGAAGCGCTGCGCCGCGTCGCGACGGCCCTCGGCGAGGCGTGCGGCGGATTCCAGGCCGTGCTCGACCCGGAGCTGTTCGTGATCGGCGGCGGCGTGGCGCAGCTGGGCGAGGACCTGCTCGCTCCGGTGCGCCTCGCCTACGAGACGTCGCTCCCCGGATACGGGGATCGCCCGGTCGCGCAGTTCGCGATCGCGCAGCTCGTCAACGACGCGGGCCTCATCGGCGCCGCGGACCTGGCCTCGGCGGAGGGGTAGACGCCCGATGTTCTACTGGCTGATGAAATACGTGGTGATCGGTCCGATCGTCAAGGCGATCTGGCGCCCGTGGATCGTCGGCCGGCGCAACGTCCCCTCGGAGGGTGCCGCGATCCTCGCGAGCAACCACCTGTCGGTCATGGACTCCGTCTTCCTGCCGCTCATGATCGACCGCCCGGTGTCGTTCCTCGCCAAGAGCGACTACTTCACGGGCAAGGGGTTCAAGGGCTGGGCGACCCGCATGTTCATGAAGGCGACGGGGCAGATCCCGATCGACCGCTCCGGCGGCAAGGCGTCCGAGGCCTCACTCAACACCGGCCTGCAGGTGCTCGGGCGGGGCGACCTGCTCGGCATCTACCCCGAGGGCACGCGCAGCCCCGACGGCAAGCTCTACCGCGGCCGCACGGGCCTTGCCCGCATGGCGCTGGAGGCGCACGTGCCGGTGGTGCCCGTGGTGATGGTCGACACCGACACGATGCTCCCGATCGGCACCACGATCCCGCGCATCGTGCGTGTGGGCATCGTCATCGGCGAGCCGCTGGACTTCTCGCGCTTCGAGGGCATGGAGGGCGACCGGTACATCCTGCGCTCGGTGACCGACGAGATCATGGTCGCCCTGCAGCGCCTGGGGGAGCAGGAGTACGAGGACGTGTACGCCTCCACCGTCAAGGACCGCCTGAAGAAGCCGGTGGACAAGCCCGCGGCCTGAGCCCCCGTCACGCGGCGCCGGGGCGGCATCGCCCGACAGTAGAATCGTGGGATGCCTCTTACCCTCGACGCACTCGACCACTGGCGGACCCTGCCCATCAAGCAGCAGCCCCAGTGGTATGACGACGAGGCCGTGGCGGCGGCATCCGCGGAGCTCGCCACGCTGCCCCCGCTGGTGTTCGCCGGCGAGGTCGACAACCTGCGCGACCGCCTCGCGCGCGCGGCGTCGGGCCGGGCGTTCCTGCTGCAGGGCGGCGACTGCGCCGAGACCTTCGCGGGCGCCACCGCCGAGCAGATCCGCAACCGCATCAAGACGGTGCTGCAGATGGCCGTCGTGCTCACGTACGGCGCGTCGATGCCGGTCGTGAAGATGGGCCGTATGGCGGGGCAGTTCGCCAAGCCGCGCTCCAGCGACACCGAGACCCGTGGCGAGGTCACCCTGCCGGCATACCGCGGCGACATCGTCAACGGCTACGACTTCACCGAGGGCTCGCGCCAGGCCGACCCGCAGCGGCTGCTGAAGGGGTACCACACGGCCGCGTCGACCATCAACCTCATCCGCGCGTTCACGCAGGGCGGCTTCGCCGATCTGCGCGAGGTGCACTCGTGGAACAAGGGCTTCGCGCAGAACCCCGCCAACCAGCAGTACGAGCGCCTGGCGACCGAGATCGACCGCGCCATCAAGTTCATGGAGGCCGCCGGCGCCGACTTCGACGAGCTCAAGCGCGTCGAGTTCTTCACCGGCCACGAGGGCCTGCTGATGGACTACGAGCGACCGATGACGCGCATCGATTCGCGCACGGACACGCCGTACAACACGTCGGCCCACTTCCTCTGGATCGGGGAGCGCACGCGCGACCTCGACGGCGCCCACGTCGACTACTTCTCGAAGATCCGCAACCCCATCGGCGTGAAGCTCGGCCCCACGACGACCGCCGAGACGGCTCTCGCGCTCATCGACAAGCTCGACCCCGAGCGCGAGCCCGGCCGCCTCACCTTCATCACGCGCATGGGCGCCGGCAAGATCCGCGATGCGCTGCCGCCGCTGCTCGAGGCCGTCAAGGACTCCGGCGCCACCCCGCTGTGGGTCACCGACCCCATGCACGGCAACGGCATCACCACGCCCACCGGCTACAAGACGCGTCGCTTCGACGACGTCGTCGACGAGGTGCGCGGCTTCTTCGAAGCGCACCGTGCCGTCGGCACCTTCCCGGGCGGCATCCACGTCGAGCTCACCGGCGACGACGTCACCGAGTGCCTCGGCGGCTCGGAGCAGATCGACGAGGCCACCCTCGCCACGCGCTACGAGTCGCTGTGCGACCCGCGCCTGAACCACATGCAGTCGCTCGAACTCGCGTTCCTCGTGGCCGAGGAGCTCGAGAAGCGCTGAGCCCGACGGCCTGAACGACGAAGATCCCGGATGCCTCCGGCCGAGGCATCCGGGATCTTCGTCGTTGCGGGCGTCAGCCCGTGACGCTCAGCTGGATGTAGACGCGCGTGCCCTTGGGCTGCATCGCGTCGGCCTCGGGATCGGACGCCTTCACCTCGGTGATGTCGTCCGGGACGACCGCGAAGAACGGGGCGTAGTCGACCTGGAACCCGGCGTCCTCGAGCTTCCTGATCGCCTCGTCGCGGGTATCGCCGACCACGTCCGGCACCGGGAACAGCGGGGGACCGGTCGACACGACGAGCGTCACGGTGTCGCCGGGTGCGAGCCAGCCGTTCTCGGGGACGCCGTCGAGGCGGATCACCTTGCCCTCGGCGACGGTGTCGCTCGCCTCGGTCGTGCTGGTGTCGGCGACGACGAGATTGAGACCCTCGAGGGTGCTGCGGGCCTTGCCCTCGCTCTGGCCCGACACGTCCGGCACCGGTCCGAGCGACACCTGGATGCTCGCCGTGTCGCCCTGGTGGACGGTGCAGCCGTCGATGCAGGGGACGTCCTGCGAGCCGTCGTCGGGCGCTCCGGCGGGGCGGATGGAGACGCCCACCACCGTGTCGGCGGCGGCAGAAGTGAAGAACTGCGCGCTCTCACCGGGTGTGTCGACGGACTGCGCCGACAGCGCCGCGCGCGCATCCGCGTCGGTCATGCCCGCGAACGACGTGAACGTCGCCTCAGCCGGTCCCAGCGACACGACGACCGTCACCTCGGTGTCGCGGTCGACGCGCGTGCCGTGGCCCGGGTCCGTGCTGATGACGTCGCCGACCGGCACATCGAGGCTGTTCGCGTCCTGCCGGACGGCGATGAGCGTGTCCTGCTTGAGCCGCGCCGCGGCCTCGTCGTACGTCTGCCCGGTCACGTCGGCCACCACGACCATCGAGCCCGGGCCGGAGCCGAACCACCAGCCGATGCCGCCGGCCATGACGGCCAGCAGCAGCACGAGCGCCAGCAGCCACGCGCCGCGCGTGCGCCGTCGCTGCGTCGCCGTGCGCAGGCGCGCGGAGTTGTCGACCTCTTCGAGGGTGGACACCGGGCCTGTCGCCGTGCTGGGCAGCACCGCGGTCAGCTCTCCCGTCGGTGTCGCGGACTCGCCGATCACGCCGATCGGTCCCGTGCGGGCGACGACAGGGGCGACGCCGAGCTCGCGCTCGATCTCGCGCAGGCGGTTGAGCATCTCGCGCGCATCGACCGGGCGCTCTTCCGGGGACTTCTCGGTCGCCCACAGCACCAGCTCGTCGAGCGGCTCGGGCACACCAGGGTTCTTGACGCTCGGACGCGGCACCGAGTCCGTCGCGTGCTGGAAGGCGATCTGCATGGGCTGCTCGCCCTTGTACGGCTGCTCGCCGGTGAGCATCTCGTACAGCATGATGCCGATGGCGTAGATGTCGCTGCGCGCATCGGCGGTGCCGCGGGTGACCAGCTCGGGCGCCAGATACGCGATCGTGCCGAGCAGCTGCGCACCGGAGGCCGTGTTCGCGGTGGTCGCGCGCGCCAGCCCGAAGTCGCCGATCTTGATACGGCCGTCCTCGGCCAGCAGCACGTTCTCGGGCTTGACGTCGCGGTGGACGATCCCGGCCTTGTGCGCGGCCGCGAGGCCCGACAGCACGGCATCGAGGATCGAGATCGCCTGCGGCACCGTGAGGCGACGCTGCTCGCGCAGCAGCTCTCGCAGCGTGATGCCGGGGAGGTACTCCATGACGAGGTACGCCATGTCGCCGTCCTGGCCCTGGTCGAACACGTTCACCACGTGCGGATCGGCCAGCCGCGCGGCCGCGCGCGCCTCCTGGATGAACCGGCTCTGGAACACGGAGTCGTCGCTCAGATGCGAGTGCATCACCTTGAGCGCGACGCGGCGCTCCAGGCGCAGATCCGTCGCGACGTAGACCGTCGCCATGCCGCCGCGGGCGATGCGAGCACGCACCCGGTACCGGCCGTCGACCAGACGGCCGATCAGCGGGTCGGTCTGCTGACTCGTGCTCACGCTGAGAGTCTACGGATGCGGACCTGCGAGGCCGCGGAGCGCCTCGCCCCGTGAGACCGTAATGTGACGGTCCGCATCGCGCCGGACGACCCCGCGGGCGCGGCGGCCGTCAGCCGAGGGCGGCGAGCCACGAGGCCGCAGGGGCCTCCCACTTCGCGTACGCGTCGGGGTAGGCCGAGATCTGCACCGCCTGCGCGGCCTGCGTGAACGTCAGACCCTGCCATCCGGGGATGTCGAGCAGGCCGCGTGTACGCGCACCGTTCGGGTCGCCGGCGCCCCCGAAGAACGCGCGGGTCGCGCGGGCGGCATCCTGGACCTCAGCCTCGGTGCCCCAGCCGTAGCTCGGCCGCTGCTGGAACAGGCCCAGCGAGTCGCGGTCGCCCCACGTGACGTTGCGCAGCGACGACTCCTGCATCGCCGTGCCGAGTGCGATCGCGATGCCGCGCTCGGGAACGCCGAGCTCACGCCCGATCCGGACGATGAGCTGCGCGTTGGAGACCTGCTCGGCGGTGAGACCGGGGATCGAAGGCGCAGCGGTCGGCACCGTGATGGTCTGGCCGGGGTAGATGATCGACGACATGCCGAGACCGTTGGCCGCGAGCACCGCGTTGACGCTCACGCCGTGGCGCTTCGCGATCGCGCTGATGGTGTCGCCGGCGACGATCGTGTAGGTCGCACCCCCTGCCGACGGAGCCGCAGGAGGAGCGACAGCCGGCGTCGTCGGAGCTGCGGGTGCGGACGCGGCCGGTGCGGCTCCGCCCGGGATCGAGATCCGCTGGCCGGGGTAGATGATCGACGACCAGCCGAGCCCGTTGGACGAGAGGACGGCATTCGTCGCCACGCCGTGGCGCCTCGCGATCGAGCTGATCGTGTCGCCGCGCTGGACCGTGTACGAGCCGGCGCTCGTCACCGGCGGGGCCGCGACCGGGGCGGACGCCGCGGCCGCGGTGAGCTTCAGCACCTGGCCGGGGTAGATGACCGACGACCAGCCGAGACCGTTCAGGGCCAGCACGTCGGCGGTGCGCAGCCCGAACCGCGACGCGATGCGGCTGACCGTGTCGCCGCGCACCACCGTGTAGGTCGCGGGCGCCGGCTGCGCCGCCGGCACCGCCACCGCGGGCACCGCACTGACGGGAGCGGCGGCGGGTGCCACGGCGTGCGCCTGCTGGTGCACGACGCCGAGCGAGCGGATGCTGCGGGCCGGATCCGCCGCTGCGCCACGGGCCGCGGCATCCACCGTCGTGGCCTGCGCGGGAGCGGCGGTGAGCGTCAGGGCGATGGATCCGGCGACGGCCACGGGCACGCCGGAGAAGATCGCTCGGTGCCCGCGTGGAATGCGGGCGCTGCTGGTCTGTCGCACGAGTTTCCCCCCTCAGTCGACTCCGAAAACGGTGTCACGGATGGTGAGGGGTGTCAACGCCTGTCATAGGAAGTGACCCCTGTGACGGATGTGACAGAACGAGACCGGAGCCGCGCGCCGCGAACATCTGAGATAGTGGCTTTCGTGACCTCTGACGAAGTTTCGCTGTTCGAGACCGACTGGCTCACCCTCCCGGAACTGGTGGAGGTGCTCGGCGAACCGCTCGGGCGTGTGCGTCGTCTGCTGGACGAGTTCCACCTGGTGGGCACGCGGCGCGACGGCGCCCTGAAGGTGCCGTCGGTGTTCATCGTCGACGGCCACCCGCTGCCGTCTCTGCGGGGAACGGTGTTCGCGCTCCACGACGCCGGGTTCTCGGACGACGAGGCGATCGACTGGCTGCTCGCCCCCGAGGACACCATCGGCGTCGCGCCCATCGAGGCGCTCCTCGCCGGTCGCAAGAGCGAGGTCCGCCGGGTCGCACGCTCGCTGGCCTGACGCCTCAGGTCGCGCGGACCGTCGCGGCGTGCGCGAGATCGCGCAGCTCGCCGACGGCGGCGTTGCCCAGACGCGCGCCCGACAGTGCGCGATCGGCCTCGTGGGCGTAGTCCGCAATGAGGCGTTCGACGCGGTCCAGCGCACCCGAGTCGACGATCGTCTGCTGCAGCGACGCGATCTGTGCGGCATCCAGTCCCGGGTCACCGACGAGCTCGTCGACGATGCGGCGCGCCGTGGGGCTCAGCGCTTCTCGGGTGAAGGCGATCAGCACGGTGCGCTTGCCCTCGCGCAGATCGTCGCCGGAGGGTTTGCCGGTGGCCTGCTCGTCGCCGAACACGCCCAGCACGTCGTCGCGCAGCTGGAACGCCATGCCCAGCGGATGCCCGAACGCCGCCAGCGCCGCCGCCTGCGCGTCGTCGGCGCCCGCCAGGGCCGCGCCGACCGCGAGCGGCTGCTGCACGCTGTATCGCGCCGACTTATAAGACGCGACCCGCAGCGCCCGCTCGGCGTGCCGGTCGTCGGGCTCCGTCACGAAGGCGGACTCCTCGGCGACATCGAGGAACTGGCCGAGGGTCACCTCCCGCCGCATGAGCGCGTACTGGCGCCGAGCGGCCGCGGCGCGCGCGGGCAGGGCCTCGACGAGGCCCTCCTCGAGGATGTCGTCGCTCCACGCCACCAGCAGGTCGCCCACGAGGATGGCGCTGGAGCGGCCGAACGCGTCGGCGTCGCCGTGCCAGCCGGCGAGCCGGTGGCGCGCTTCGAGCGCGCGGTGGGTGGCCGGGCGCCCGCGACGGGTGTCGGAGTTGTCGATGAGGTCGTCGTGCACGAGTGCGGCCGCGTGGAACACCTCGAGCGCGGCGGCCGCGGCGAGCACCGGCCCGGGTGCGTCGGGGGCGGGTCCTGCGGCTTCCTCCACAGCCCTCCACCCGACGAGGCAGAAGCGGCCGCGAAGGCGCTTTCCGCCGGTCGCGGCGTCGGCCGCGGCGTCGATGAACAGCGCCGCGTCAGCGCCGGCATCCGCCGCGCCCGCCCGCTGTGCTGTGACGAATGTGTCGACTCGCTGGGAAATGGCTTCGATCGGCTCTGCGAGTGAGGACACGGGCCTAGCCTAGTGACGAAGGGCACGCGTACAATCGAGCCACCGGAAGTACAGAGGGGGATGCATGCCACTCTCCGAACAGGAGCAGCGCCTGCTGGACGAGATGGAACGCCATCTCATGCGCAACGACGCGGACGTCGTCAGCGCGCCGCAGGGCGGGCGCACCCTGAGCTATCGCAACATCGTCTACGGCACCATCCTCGTGCTGCTGGGCATCGGCGGACTGATCATGGGCGTCTCGCTCCAGATCATCGCCGTCGGGGTCATCGGCTTCGTCGTGATGCTCGGCGGGGTCATCCTCGCCATCACCCCCGGACGCGGAGCCGGCAAGGCCCGCGTCGAACCCGAGCGGCCGGCCAAGCCGCAGAACAACAGTTCTTCGTTCATGGACCGCATGAACGATCGCTGGGACAAGCGGCAGGAGGAGCGCTGAGCGTCCCCGTCGCCTGAAACGGCACAGAAGCACCGACCTTCGGGTCGGTGCTTTTTTGTTGCCCGTGTACGGGTCGCCAACCCTCTTCAGGTACCTCACAGGGAGCGTTCAGCATCGAATCGATGGTGAAGTGGAGGAGAGTGGAGTAAAGTGGCGAATAACCCGGGGGGCCGGCTGAAGGGGGTGTGATGTACCGATGCTGTTGGGCACGCACACACCCAAGCTCGACGACAAAGGCCGCGTCATCCTCCCGGCGAAGTTCCGAGACGACCTTGGTGGGGGTGTCGTCGTGACGCGCGGGCAGGATCGCTGCCTGTACGTCTTCAGCGAGGCGGAGTTCGAACGGGTGCACGAGCGCATCCGCGAGGCGCCGCTCGCCAACAAGCAGGCGCGGGACTTCCTGCGCATGTTCCTCTCCGGCGCGAGCGCCGAGAAGCCCGACAGTCAGAACCGCATCACCATCCCCCCTCCGCTGCGCGCCTACGCCGGCCTGGAACGCGAACTCGTCGTCACCGGCGTGGGCGCCCACGCCGAGATCTGGAACGCCGATGCGTGGAACACCTACGCAGAGGCCAACGAAGAGAGCTACGCCGAGCTGGAGCAGGAGGTGATCCCGGGACTGTTCTGACGCCCCAGGCCCCGACTCCCAGCCGCTCCCGCCCTGACACACTTCCCCGGTGCCAGGTCAGAGCGGATGGGGATCAGGACCGGGGGAGGAGAACAGCGGGACTGACGCATCATGAACCTTCGCGACATCCACACTCCCGTCATGCTCGAGCGCTGCATCGAGCTGCTCGCCCCCGCCCTCGAGCGCGACGGCGCCGTCTTCGTCGACGCGACGCTCGGCATGGGCGGCCACTCCGAGGCGTTCCTCGAGCGCTTCCCGGGGCTGCACCTGGTCGGCCTCGACCGCGACACCGACGCGCTGCGCATCGCGGGGGAGCGCCTGGCGCCGTTCGGCGACCGGGTGACCCTCGTCCACACCGTCTACGACGGGATCGCGGATGCCGTCACGTCGGCCGGCTTCGCGCACGCCGACGGCATCCTGTTCGATCTCGGCGTCTCGTCCCTGCAGCTCGACGTCGCCGACCGCGGCTTCGCCTACGCGCAGGACGCACCGCTCGACATGCGCATGGACCAGTCCGCGGGCACGACGGCCGCCGACGTCCTCGCGACCTACGGCGAGGGCGACCTGCGCCGCATCTTCGAGCGCTACGGCGAGGAGAAGCTCGCCGCCCGCTACGCCCGCGCGATCATCGCCGCCCGCGCCGAGGCTCCGATCGAGCGCTCCGGCCGCCTCGTCGAGATCCTGCAGGCGGCGACGCCTGCCGCCGTGCAGCGCGCCGGGCACCCCGCCAAGCGCGTGTTCCAGGCGCTGCGCATCGAGGTCAACCGCGAGCTGTCCGTGCTCGACCGCGCCGTGCCCTCGGCCCTCGGCATCCTTCCGGTCGGCGGCCGCATCGTCGTCCTGTCGTACCAGTCGCTCGAAGACCGGCTCGTCAAGCGGGCCCTCGCCGAGGCATCGGCCTCGACGGCGCCGGCCGGCCTGCCCGTCGAGCTGCCCGAACACGCCCCCCGATTCCGACTGCTCGTCAAGGGAGCCGAGCTCGCCACTGACGAGGAGCGCGCGGTCAACCCGCGCGCGACGCCTGTGCGGCTGCGCGCCGCCGAGCGGCTGAGGGAGGACGCATGAGCACGACTGCGCTGAGCGCGAGGGGACTGCCGCGGCGGTCCGTCGCGCCGGAGCGGGCGGATGCCCCGCGCCGGCGCCTCCGGATCGTCGATGCGCCCGCCCGCCGGCGTCGGCCGAAGCTGCTGTACGGCATCGTCGCGGTCGCCGGGGCGTTCCTCATCGCCGCGGCCCAGATGTCACTGTCGCTCATGACGACCCAGGGCACCTATGAGCTGTCCACGCTCGCCCAGGAGCAGCGCGACCTCACGTATCAGAAGCAGATCCTGTACGACGACGTCGCCGGACTCAGCTCGCCGCAGTACCTCGCCGCCAACGCGGCGGCGCTCGGCATGGTGATCAACGAGGCGCCGAGCTACCTGCGCCTCAGCGACGGCGCGATCCTCGGGCCGTCCGAGGTCGCGATGGGGTCGTCGTCCGTCGACGCCATCGGCCGGGGATCGGTCGCCAACGCCCTCATCACCGACACCCCGCTGGTCACCGTCCCCGACGCGACGATCGGAGGGCTGCCCGTCGAGGTGGCGGATCCCGTCGACGGCGGGGTCGGCAACACTCCGCCGCCGATGACCGATGGACTGCCGACACCGAGCACACACTAGGGCCGAGCACACACTGAGACGAGACGACGGCGCCGACGGTGAGCACTGAACGCAGAGAACGCGAGACGCAGAGCACGAGAAGCAGATGACGACCAGAAGCACGAGAAGCCCCCGCCGCCGCACCGTCGTGGCCCTCGGAGTCGTGCTGGCGGTCCTCGCCGGTTTCGTCGTCCGCCTCGTCGACATCCAGGTGGTCAACGCCGACGAGCACGTCCAGGACTCGCTGAACGTCGCGTTCGCCGGCAAGGAGAAGCTGTACGGCACGCGCGGCGCGATCGTCGACACGAACGGCGAGGTGCTGGCCGGAAGCATCCTGCAGTACGACTGCCAGCTCGATCCGCTCCTCATCACGCAGATCGACAGCGCGGTGCTCGAGAAGAAGTCGAAGTACCGACTGTGGGCGGACGTGTCGGACGACGTCGCCGCCGTCACCGGGCAGACGCCCGAGGAGGTGCGTCAGATCGTCGGAGATGCGCTGGCCGAGAACTCGGCGACGCAGTACGCGTCCCTGAAGAAGGGCCTGTCGACCGAGCAGTTCCGCGCGCTCGCGGATCTCAAGGTCCCGTATCTCCATTGCCAGGAGCACCCCGCGCGCACGTACCCTGACGGCGCCGTCGCGGGCAATCTGATCGGCTTCGTCGGGACGGACGGTCAGCCGCTGGAGAGCCTGGAGAGCTCCCAGAACTCCTGTCTCGCCGCGACGAACGGCGAACTCACGTACGAGCGCGGCAAGGACGGCGTCGTCATCCCGGGCACGGAGAAGGAGGACCCGGCGACCGACGGCGGCACGCTGCAGCTCACCATCGATCGTGACCTGCAGTGGTATCTGCAGCAGCTGATCGCCGAGCAGACGCAGAACATGGTGGCTCAGCGCGGTGCGATCCTCGTCTACGAGGTCAAGACCGGCAAGGTGCGCGCGGCCGCCGAGTACCCGACGGTGGATCCGAACAACTTCGCCGCGGCCGATGTCAGCGACCGCACCAGCAGCATCTTCCTCCACCAGTTCGAGCCGGGGTCGACCTTCAAGGGCCTCACGGCGGCGACCGTGATCGACGCGGGCGGCCAGACACCGGAGTCGACCGTCACCGCGTCCGGCCTGGAGTACTTCCCTGGAGGGGTGCGCGTGCGCGACTCCTTCCAGCACCCGGCCTATGACTACACCCTGACGGGAGTGCTCATCGACTCGTCGAACGCCGGCATCTCCAAGTTCAGCGAGAAGGTCGACAAGCAGACGCGCTACGACTACTTCAAGCGGTTCGGCATCGGCGACGGCACGGACTCGGGTTACCCCGGGGAAGAGAACGGCCTCATCTACCCGTCGGACGAGTGGGGCGCGCAGACGACGTACAACACCGCGTTCGGTCAGGGCGTCACGACCACCATGCCGGAGCTCGCGCGCGCGTACGGTGCGATCGTCGACGGCGGGGTCAGGATGCCGCTGCAGATCATCGAGTCGTGCACGAAGGCCGACGGCACGGTCGTGAAGCCCGAGGTCGCCGAGCCGGAGCGCGTCATCAGCGAGAGCACGTCGGCCCAGATGCGCGAGATGCTCGAGAACGTGTTCCTGCAGGCGAACTACGCCAAGGCCGTGGAGATCCCCGGGTACCGCATCGGCGGCAAGACCGGCACCGGTGAGAAGACCGACGGCAACGGCCATTACAAGCAGGGCGTGTACTACACGACGATGGTGGGCTTCGCGCCCGCCGACGACCCCGAGTACGTGGTCGTCGTCACCCTCGACGAGCCGACGAAGGTAACATCGTCTGCGGCCAACGCGACCGCGTTCCAGAAGGCCATGACCCAGGTTCTGAAGACCTATCGCGTCATGCCCTCGACGACGTCGCCGGTGCTGCTGCCCAAGTTCGGGTAGCACCGACCCGACGGAGCACCTTCCCCATGATCTCCCTCACCATCGCACAGCTTGCGCATGCCGTCTCGGGCGAGGCCATCCTCGCCGACGGCGACACGCCCGACACCGTCGTCTCCGGCGCCGTCGACACCGACTCGCGGCTCATCGCCGCGGGCGGCGTCTTCGTCGCCAAGCCCGGCGAGGCCACCGACGGGCACCTGTTCGTCGACGCCGCCGTCGCACACGGCGCCGCCGTGGCGATCGTCGAGCACCGGGTCGCTGCCCGCGTCTCGCAGATCGTCGTCCCCGACGCCGTGGCGGCCCTCGCCGACCTCGCCCGGGTGGTCGTGAAGAGCGTCCGGGATGCCGGCGACCTGCGCGTGGTGGGCATCACAGGCTCCAACGGCAAGACGACCACCAAGAACCTCCTCGCGCGCATCCTCGAGGGCGAGGGCGAGACGGTCGCCCCGAAGGCGTCGTTCAACAATGAGGTCGGGGCGCCCCTCACGATGCTTCGCGTCACCGATTCCACGCGATTCCTCGTGAGCGAGTTCGGCGCGAGCGCACCCGGCGAGATCGCCCGGCTCGCAGGCCTCGTCGACCCCGACGTCGGCGTCGTGCTCATGGTGGGCATGGCCCACGCCGGCGGGTTCGGCGGCATCGAGGCGACGTTCCACGCCAAGTCCGAGCTCGTGCGCGCGCTCCGTGCCGGCGGAGTCGCCGTCCTCAATGCCGACGACGCGCGCGTGGCCGCGATGGCGCCCATCGCCGCTGAGCAGGGCGTCTCGGTGCGGTGGTTCGGCCGCGGGCCGGAGGCCGAGGTGCGTGCCGACGACGTCGTCGTGACGGCATCCGGCACGTCCTTCACCGTCACGGCCGACGGCCAGTCGCTGCCGCTGCGCCTGAAGGTGCTCGGCGAGCATCACGTCATGAACGCCCTCGCCGCGATCGCGGCCGCGACGACGCTCGGCGTGACCCTGGCCGACGCGGTCTCGCGCCTGGAGACGGTCGAGATCGCCGAGCGCTGGCGCATGCAGCCGCTCGGCTCCGACAGTGTGCGGATCATCAACGACGCGTACAACGCCAGCCCGGACTCGATGGCCGCGGCGCTGCGCACGCTCGCGCAGATCACCGGACCGGGGGAGCGCACGGTCGCCGTGCTCGGCGCGATGAGCGAGCTCGGCGAGTACGCAGAGGACGAGCACGACCGCGTCGGCCTGCTCGCGGTGCGCCTGGGCATCCAGCGCATCGTGGTGGTGGGCGACGCCGCCCGCCGCATGTACCTCGAAGCGGTCGCGCAGGGGTCGTGGGACAACGAGGCCGTCTTCTTCTCGACCGCCGACGAGGCGTTCGACTACCTGCAGGGCGAGCTGCGCGAGGGCGACCGTGTGCTCGTGAAGTCGTCCAACTCGGCAGGACTGCGGTTCCTGGGCGATCGTCTGGGAGAATCGTTCTCGTGAGATCTCTCCTTACCGCGGCGGCGATCTCGCTGGCCTTCACCCTCTTCCTCACCCCGGTCTTCCTGCGGCTGTTCCGCAAGTGGGGCTGGGCGCAGGTGATCCGCACACCCGAGGACATCCGCAACCCCAACCACCAGACCAAGCGCGGTACGCCCACCATGGGCGGCACGATCTTCATCGTCGGCACGATCGTCGGCTACCTGGTCGGCTGCTACAGCGGCAACAACCCGCCCACGATCTCGGGCCTGCTCGTCATCTGGATGATGGTCGGCCTCGGCGTCGTCGGATTCATCGACGACTACATGAAGGTGCGCCAGCAGCGCTTCATGGGCCTGAGCGGGTGGCGCAAGGTCGTGGGGCAGGTCATCGTGACCGTGCCCTTCGGCATCGTGGCGCTCAACTTCCCGAACATCTACGGGCAGACTCCTGCGTCGCCGTACATCTCGGTGTTCCGCGACGTGCAGGCGCTGTCGTTCATGGCGCTCGGAGTGGTCGTCGGCTGGATCCTCTACCTCACGTGGGTGTCGTTCATCGGCGTCGCGTTCTCGAACAGCACCAACGTCACCGACGGCCTCGACGGACTCGCGGCGGGCTCGGGCATCTTCGTCACGGGCGCGTACAGTCTCATCGCCTTCTGGCAGTTCAACCAGGCCTGCTGGGGCGGTGGCGAACTGACGTCCGGTGCGCAGATGGCGTGCTACCCGACGCGCGATCCGTTCGACCTCGCGATCATCTCGGCCTCGTTCGTCGGCGCCCTCGTCGGGTTCCTCTGGTGGAACGCCCCCAAGGCCAAGGTCTTCATGGGCGACGTCGGCTCGATGGCGATCGGCGGCGTCATCGCCGCCATGGCGATCCTCACCCGCACCGAGCTGCTCGCCGTGCTCGTCGCCGGCGTCTTCATCATCGGTCCGGGATCGGTGATCCTGCAGCGGCTCTACTTCAAGATCACGCGCGGCAAGCGCCTGTTCCTCATGAGCCCGTTCCACCACCACCTCGAGATGCGCGGCTGGTCCGAGGTGACGATCGTCGTCCGCATGTGGATCATCGCGGGCCTCCTCGCGGTCTCGGGCATCGGATTCTTCTACGTCGAATGGCTCTCCCGCACATGACCTCGGACCGCCTGCGCGCCCTCACCAGCTGGAATGCCGATTGGAAGGGCCTCCGGGTCGCCGTGCTCGGCCTGTCCGTCACGGGCTTCTCGGTCGCCGACACGCTGACCGAGCTCGGCGCCGACGTGCTCGTCGTGACCGAGAAGGCCGACGAGGAGTACGCGCGCCTGCTGCCCGTCATCGGCGCGCGCCTGTGGACCGGCCCGCTCGACAGCGCCGATCCGCGGGCTGAAGGCTCCGTTCCCGCCGAACTCGCGGACTTCGCCCCCGAGGTCGTCGTGGCTTCGCCTGGCTTCTCGCCGCGGCATCCCGTCGTCGTCTGGGCGCGCGAGAACGGCATCGCGCTCTGGGGCGACGTGGAGCTCGCGTGGCGCGTGCGCGACAAGGTCGTCCGCGCCGACGGCACGCCGGCCGACTGGGTGCTCATCACCGGCACGAACGGCAAGACCACCACCACGCGGCTCACCGCGACGATGCTCGTCGCGGGCGGACTGCGCGCCGCGCCGGTCGGCAACATCGGCACCCCGGTGCTCGACGCGGTGCGCGACCCTTCCGGCTTCGACGTGCTCGTCGTCGAGCTGTCGAGCCACCAGCTCTGGTACCTCGGGCTCCAGGACTCGCCCGAGCCGCTGTCGCCGCACGCCGCGGTGTGCCTCAACCTGGCCGACGACCACCTCGAGTGGCACGGCTCGTTCGAGGGGTACCGGGCCGCCAAGGCGCACGTCTACGACAACACGCGGGTCGCGTGCGTGTACAACAAGGCGGATGCCGCCACCCAGGCCATGGTCGAGGACGCCGAGGTGATCGAGGGCGCCCGCGCCATCGGCTTCGATCTCGGCATCCCGGGCCCGAGCGACCTCGGCGTCGTCGAGGGCATCCTCGTCGACCGGGCATTCCTCGACGACCGTCACAAGAGCGCGCTCGAGCTCACCACCGTCGACGAGCTCGCGGGCCTCGGGCTCGCCGCGCCGCACATCGTGGCCAACATCCTCGCCGCGGCCGCCCTGGCACGCTCGCTCGACGTCCCGCCCGCCGCGATCCGCGACGCGCTCCGCGGCTTCCGCCTGGATCCGCACCGCATCGAGATCGTGGCCCGGCACGCGGGCGTCACGTGGGTCGACGACTCGAAGGCCACCAACCCGCACGCCGCCGCCTCGTCGCTCGCGGCCTACCCCGGCGCCGTGTGGGTCGTCGGCGGTCTGCTCAAGGGCGTGGACATCTCTGAACTCGTCGCGGGCCGCGGAGCGGCCGCGAAGGCGGCGATCGTCATCGGCGCCGAGCGGGCCGCGGTGGTCGCCGCGTTCGAGCGACACGCGCCCACGGTGCCCGTGTTCGAGGTGGACGGCGTCGAGACTGAAGACGTCATGGCGCGTGTCGTCGAACTGGCGGCAGGGGTGGCGCGTGACGGGGACGTGGTTCTGCTCGCTCCCGCTGCGGCATCCTTCGACCAGTTCGCCTCGTACGCGGACCGCGGCCGCCGATTCGCGGCGGCGGTGAGGGAACGGATCGGAACGGAGGTCCCGGGTGACGACGACAGAGCCGCCTCGGCCTCGGGCCACCCGGCCGACCCCGCCGCGCCGGACGACGCCGACGACGCCTGAGCCCGAAGCGTCGGCTGCGCCCTCGGCATCGCGCCCGACGAGAGGCCCTCGCACGAAGGACGCGCAGGCGACCGACGACAGGCCCGCCAAGCGCGGGCTGGCCGCTCGCGTCTCGCTGGGCCGCGTGTTCGCGCCGGTGCCGAGCGAATTCCTCCTGATCGCGTCGACCGCGCTGCTGCTGACCGCGTTCGGGCTGGTCATGGTGCTGTCGGCGACCTCGGCGGTCGCCACCTCGCGCGGCGAAGCCCCGTGGGAGGACGTGATCAAGCAGGCCGCCTTCGCGGCGATCGCCCTCCCGCTCATGTTCATCGCGAGCCGCCTGCCCATCTCGTTCTTCAAGAAGATGGCCTGGCCCGCACTGATCTTCGGCGTCGCCTTCCAGCTCCTCGTCTTCACACCCCTCGGCCACTCCGCGGACGGCAACCGCAACTGGATCACCATCGCGGGATTCCAGGCGCAGCCGTCGGAGTTCCTCAAGCTCGGCCTCGCACTGTGGGTCGCGTATGTGCTGTTCCGCAAGCGGACGCTCCTGACGAAGTGGCAGCACGTGTTCATCCCGCTCGTGCCGGTCGCAGGTTTCGCGATCGCCACCGTGCTCGCCGGCGAGGACCTCGGCACCGCGATGATCCTCGTGCTCATCGTCCTCGGGGCGCTGTTCTTCTCGGGGGTCAAGCTGCGCATCTTCGTGCTGCCCGCCATCGCCGCGGCCGGCGCCGTGGCGGTGCTCGCGGTGACCAGCCCCGACCGCATGCGGCGGTTCATGAGCTTCCTGAACCCGAACTGCCTCGCCGACTACTACAACGACTGCTACCAGCCTCTCCACGGGATCTGGGGCCTCGCGAGCGGCGGACTGTTCGGCCTGGGGCTCGGCAATTCCCGTGAGAAGTACGACTGGCTGCCGGCTGCCGCGAACGACTACATCTTCGCGATCGTCGGTGAAGAGCTCGGGCTCATCGGCTGCGCCGTCGTGCTGACGCTGTTCGCGCTGTTCGCGGTCGGCGCTTTCCACATCATCCGCAAGACCGACGACCCGTTCGTGCGCATCGCCGCGGGCGGCATCACCGTCTGGATCGTCGGCCAGGCGCTCATCAACATCGGCGTTGTGCTGCGTGTGTTCCCGGTGCTGGGCGTGCCCCTGCCGTTCATGTCGCAGGGTGGAACCTCGCTGCTGTCCGTGCTCGTCGCGTGCGGCGTGCTGCTCGCGTTCGCGCGGTCGCTGCCGGCATCCGTCGCGCGACGCGAGGCGAGGATCGCCGAGGCACGCGCCGCGCGGGAGCGCGCGAAGCTGCGCGCCGTCCGCTGACCCTCGCCGCGGCCGCGGCCCTGAGTGGCGTGCGCCCGCCCGGTAGGCTCGGGGAGTGACGACGTATCTTCTCGCCGGCGGTGGCACCGCCGGGCACGTCAACCCGCTGCTCGCCGTGGCCGACGCGCTGCGTGCCCGCGACCCCGAGGCGGACGTGCTGGTCCTTGGCACCCGCGAAGGGCTCGAAGCGCGCCTCGTTCCCGAGCGCGGGTACGAGCTGCTGTTCGTCGACAAAGTGCCCTTCCCGCGTCGCCCGAACGGCGCTGCGGCGGCGTTCCCGGCCCGGTTCCAGCGCGCGATCGGACAGGTCCGCCGTCACATCGCCGAGCGGGGCGTCGACGTCGTCGTGGGGTTCGGCGGCTACGCCTCGGCCCCCGCGTACGTCGCCGCGCGCCGGGAGCGTGTGCCGTTCGTGGTCCACGAGGCGAACGCCCGCCCGGGCCTGGCCAACGTGCTGGGCGCACGCCGTGCCGCGGGTGTCGGGGTCGCGTTCGAGGGCACACCGCTCAAGCGCTCGCGCGTGGTCGGGATGCCGCTGCGCGACGAGATCGTCACGCTCGACCGCGCGGCGCTCCGCGCCGAGGCCGCCGCGTACTTCGGACTCGACGCCGAGCGGCCGGTGCTGCTCGTATTCGGCGGATCGCTGGGCGCGCAGCGCCTCAACGAGGCGTTCGGCGAAGGCCACGGGGCGGCGTGGCGCGACGTGGTCGACGCGGGCTGGCAGCTCCTGCACGCGACGGGGGAGCGCTCAGAGCTGACCGACCCCGGCGTGCCGGGCTACGCGGTGGTGCGCTACCTCGACCGCATGGACCTGGCCTTCGCGCTGGCCGACGTGATCGTCTCGCGCGCGGGTGCGGCGACGGTGAGCGAGATCAGCGCCCTGGGCATCCCGACCATGTACGTGCCGTACGCCGTGGGCAACGGCGAGCAGGCGCTCAATGCCGCTTCGGCCGTGCGCGCCGGCGCCGCCGTCCTGATCCCGGACGCCGGCTTCACGGGCGACCGCGTGCGCGCCGAGGTCGTCCCGTTCCTGGCCGACGACACGAGGCGCGCCGCGATGGCGGAGGCCGCGGCATCCGTCGGCATCAAGAACGGAACCGACAACGTCGTCGCGATGATCGACGAGGCACTGCGCGGCTGACGGGGGTCGCTCTAGGCCGTCGCCGGACCGCTCGAGCGCAGCGCCGCGGCGACGACGGCGAGCGCCTCGTCCGTGTCGAGCCGCAGGTCGCGCACCTGCGCGGCGAACGCGGCAGCGGCACGCTGCAGCTGCTGGCGCGCGGGATCGGCGTCGAACGCGACGAACGTGCCGTTGCGGCCGCGGGTCTCGATGATGCCGGATGCCTCGAGCTCACGGTAGGCGCGCGCCACGGTTCCCGGCGCGACGCCGAGATCCTCGGCGAGACGCCTCACGGTGGGCAGCCGCTCCCCGGCGGCCAGCTCACCGGTGGCCACGGCATCCACGAGCCCGGCGCGCAGCTGCTCGAACGGCGGGACGGGCGAGGAGGGATCGATGACGATCATGCCGGGAACCCTCCGATCGGCGCCGGCGCCGGCGCCGGCGCTGCAGGGCGAAGATACTCCGGATACAGGCGGATCGGGAGTCTGCCGTCGATCAGCGAGTAGCCGACCTGAAGGAACGGGATGCCGAACCACGGGAACAGCGAGAACAGGCGTGACACGTCGGGCTCGCCGATCCCGATGGCCGCGTAGACGATGCCCGTGAGGGCGAGACCGAGCGGCAGCCAGGCGGCCATCGCGGCACTCATGCGCAGGGACACGAACGCGCCGACCCGGAACAGGTCGTCCCAGGCGAGCTCGAGCGTGTCCGACGCCGGCTGCGGCTGTGCCAGCACACGGTGCTCGGCGACCCGGCACGCGGCTGCCGCGAGCCCCGCGAAGGCGAGCGCGGCGACGGCGACGATCGCCGAGAGGGGAGCGATGGCGCCCACGGAGGTCATGGCCGCGAGCAGGGCGCACGCGAGCACGGCCGCGGCGAGCAGCCAGGCCGGGAGCAGGGCGGCCCACGTCGGCAGGTAGTCGCGCACCTGCAGGGCCTTCGCCCGCGCGATGCGGGGCGCCGCGGGGGCGGGGGAGAACAGGCGCTCGCGCACCCCGACGATCGTCGAGGCGATACTGAGCACGCCGATCAGCAGAGTGAGCGTGAGGAGCCACATCGCGAAGGGCGACGAGCCGGCGGGCGTCCACACGAAGAGTCCGCCGACGAACACGATGCCGGCCAGCAGCCCCCACATGTTGGCGCGCAGGAGCGCCCGCGAACGCCCGCGGATGCTGCGCCACATGTCCCACGACGGGATCGGCAGACGCGCCCGCACCGACATGCGCTCGATCGTCGTCACGCCCCACGTGTCGCTGCGGGTCGCGATCAGGATCACGACAGGCACGACCGCAGCCAGGCACAGCAGGATCGTGTTGAACGCCTCGAACGACATCTCGAAACTCATCGGCACAGGAAGATTGTGTCGTGTTCTGTATCAATGTGTCAATACAGAGTGGATGCCGCCGGCCGGCGGCGTCGGGCGCGCCGGGGCCGCGGCATCCCCTCGCCAACTTAGGATTGACGGGTCATGATCAGACCCGATCTCAGCCTTCCCATCCCCGACGACATCACCGCCGCCCACTTCATCGGAATCGGCGGATCCGGCATGTCGGGGCTCGCCCGCATGTTCCTGGAGCGCGGAATCCGCGTGTCGGGCTCCGACCGCGCCGACAGCAAGGCGCTGCGCGAGCTCGCCGAGCTCGGCGCGACCGTGCACGTCGGCCACGACGCCGGCAACCTCGCCGACGATGTCGACACCGTGATCCACACCGGTGCGATCTGGCCCGAGAACCCCGAGTTCGTGCTGGCCAAGGAGCGCGGGCTCCACGTCATCCACCGGTCGCAGGCGCTGCACTGGCTGATCGGCGGGCGCCGTCTCGTGTCGGTCGCCGGCGCGCACGGCAAGACCACGTCGACCGGCATGCTCGTGACCGCGCTGCGCGACCTCGGCGTCGCCCCCACCTTCGTCAACGGCGGCGTCATCGCCCAGCTCGGCGTCTCCAGCGGCACCGGCTCCGACGACGTCTTCGTCATCGAGGCCGACGAGTCGGACGGCACCTTCCTGCTGTACGACACGTCGATCGCCCTCATCACGAACGTCGATCCCGACCACCTCGACCACTGGGGCACGCGCGACGCGTTCTACGCCGCGTTCGCCCGGTTCGCGAACGAGGCGCGCGAAGCCGTCGTGATCTCGTCCGACGACGCCGGTGCGCAGCGGGTGGCGGCGCAGCTCACCCACCCGCACGTCGTGACGTTCGGCGAGGCGGCCGACGCCACCGTCCGCGTCAGCGACATCGTCACCGACGGGCCCGTCTCGTTCCGCCTCACGCACGACGGCGCGACGGTCGAGGCGCAGCTGCCGATCCCCGGCGCGCACAACGCGATCAACGCCGCCGGCGCGGTCGCCGTGCTGCTGACCCTCGGTCACGACCTCGAGCCCGCGGTCCGGGCGGTCGAGGGCTTCGCGGGCACGATCCGGCGGTTCGAGCTGCACGGCGTCGAACGGGGCGTCAGCGTCTTCGACGACTACGCGCACCACCCGACCGAGGTTGCCGCGGCCCTCGCCGCCGCGCGCACGGTCGTGGGCGACGGCCGCATCATCGCGATCCAGCAGCCGCACACGTACTCGCGCACGCAGGAGATGTACCGCGAGTTCGCCGAGGTGCTCGAGCGCTACGCCGACCACACCGTGATGCTCGACGTCTACGGCGCCCGCGAAGATCCCGTGCCGGGGGTGACCGGGGAGCTCGTCAGCGGCGCGTTCGCCGATCCGTCGCACGTGCACTACGTGCCCGACTGGCAGCAGGCCGCCGACTACACCGCGACCGTCGCGCGCGAGGGCGACTACGTCATCACGCTCGGCTGCGGCAACGTCTACCTCATCATCCCGCAGGTGCTCGAGGCGCTCTCGGGCTCGCACTCCGTCCCGCCGGCATCGGGGGAGTAGGGCCCGCATGCGCCGTCCCTCGCCGCTGCCGCAGCCGCCCGCCGTCACGCGCGGCGCGGCTCCGGCCGCCCCGCCGGCGCCGCGTGCCGTCGTGGACGACGCGGTGAGGGATGCCGTCCTCCCGGCCGACCCCGCGGCCCGGAACGCCGACACCGTCGCCGCCGAGCATCCGACGGCCCCGGTCATCCCGCTCGCAGCGGACCTTGGCCAGGTGGACGCCGCTCCCGCTGCGGACGCCGGTGCCGGCGACGCGGCGGCCGCCGGTGGTGACGAGGTCGGCTTCCGCGAGGTCTGGAAGGCCGCCCGCGCCCGCCGCAAGGCGCTGCGCGCGGAGGTGCGCCGCTTCACCGTGCGCCAGCGACGGCGGCGCGCCGTCTGGCTCGGGGCCGCGGCATCCATCGTCGTGCTCGCCCTCGGCACCGTCGGCGCGGCGTACAGCCCACTGTTCGGGGTCGAGAAGATCTCCATCGTGGGGGCGCAGCAGCTGAACGCGACCGAGGTGGCCGATGCGCTGTCGGGCCAGCTGGGCACGCCGCTGCCGCTCGTCGACGAGAGCGCCGTCAAGAAGGCGCTCGTCGCGTTCCCGCTCGTCGAGACGTACGCGCTGGAGGCGCGGCCGCCGCATGAGCTCGTGGTCCGCATCGTCGAGCGCACGCCCATCGGGCTCATCGAGACGCGCGCCGGCTACACGCTCGTCGACGCCGCGGGCGTCGCGCTGTCGACGGCCGCGACGCCGAGCGCCGGCACCCCCCTGCTCACGATCACGGGCGGCGTGAAGTCCGACGCGTTCGCGGCGGCCGGCCAGGTGATGAGGTCGCTGCCCGACGACATCCGTGCGCAGGTGACGGCCGTGTCGGCATCCACTCCCGACGATGTCACCCTCACGCTCGGCGGCACCAACACGCAGGTCGTGTGGGGCAACGCCGAGGACTCGGCCCTGAAGGCCGTCGTGCTGCAGAAGACGATGGCGGGCAGGCCGCCGCAGGACGTCTACACCTACGACGTCTCCTCGCCCGAGGCCGTCGTCGTGCGCTGACGCGCTCGTCGCCGATTTCGCCCACAGTTGCCGCGACACGCCGACTCGTTCCGTGCTGCGCGGCGGCGTCGGCTTACTTTCGACACAGCGGAATTGCATACCGGGCAATTCTTTATACCTCTACTAGAGGTTGAAGGTTTACAAGCCAGGGGGCCGGCATGAGCCAGAACCAGAACTACCTCGCCGTGATCAAGGTCGTCGGCGTCGGCGGCGGCGGCGTCAACGCGGTCAACCGCATGATCGAGCTCGGCCTGCGGGGTGTCGAGTTCATCGCCATCAACACCGACGCCCAGGCGCTGCTGATGAGCGACGCCGACGTCAAGCTCGACGTCGGCCGCGAGCTGACCCGGGGCCTCGGCGCGGGTGCCGACCCCGAGGTGGGCCGACGCGCGGCCGAGGACCACGCCGAGGAGATCGAGGAGGCGCTGCGCGGCGCCGACATGGTCTTCGTCACGGCGGGAGAGGGCGGCGGCACCGGCACCGGCGGCGCACCCGTGGTCGCGAAGATCGCGAAGTCGATAGGAGCACTCACGATCGGTGTCGTGACGAAGCCCTTCTCCTTCGAGGGTCGTCGTCGCCAGCAGCAGGCCGAGTCCGGCGTCGCACGCCTCAAGGAAGAGGTCGACACCCTCATCGTGGTGCCGAACGACCGGCTGCTCGAGATCAGCGACCGCGGCATCTCGATGATCGAGGCGTTCGCCACGGCCGACCAGGTGCTCCTCGCCGGTGTGCAGGGCATCACCGACCTCATCACGACGCCCGGTCTCATCAACCTCGACTTCGCCGACGTCAAGTCGGTCATGCAGGGCGCAGGGTCGGCGCTCATGGGCATCGGCTCGGCACGGGGAGCCGACCGCGCCATCAAGGCCGCCGAGCTCGCGGTCGAGTCGCCGCTGCTCGAAGCCTCGATCGAGGGCGCGCACGGCGTGCTGCTGTCGATCCAGGGCGGTTCGAACCTCGGCATCTTCGAGATCAACGACGCCGCGCAGCTGGTGAAGGAGGCCGCGCACCCCGAGGCCAACATCATCTTCGGCACGGTCATCGACGACACCCTCGGCGACGAGGTGCGCGTCACGGTCATCGCGGCGGGCTTCGACGGCGGCGAGCCGCAGGCCCGCATCGAGCCGATCACGGCCGCGCGTGTCGTCTCGACGCCGGCGCTGCCGGTGACGCCGGCCGACGAGGCCGCGAAGGACCGCGATGTCGTCGAGCCGCCGGCCGTGCCGGTGACCGTCGGCGCCGTCACCGAGTCGTCCTACGACTCGGCGTTCAGCGACGACGATCTCGACATCCCCGACTTCCTGAAGTAACCCGTCGGCTGGCTCAGGAACCGTGGGAGAACTCTGGTCGCGTCTCGCGGAGGTGGATGGACGGATCGCGGATGCCGCACGCGCAGCCGGTCGCGATCCGTCCGAGCTCACCCGCATCGTGGTGACGAAGTTCCACCCCGCGTCGCTCGTCGACGAGCTGTACGGGCTCGGCGTGCGCGACGTGGGGGAGAACCGGCAGCAGGAGCTCAGCCGCAAGGTGGGCGAGGTCGGAGACCGGCCCGACCTGCGGTGGCACTTCATCGGGCAGGCGCAGACCAACAAGGCGCGCGCGATCCGGGCGGCGGCGACGGTCGTGCACTCGCTCGATCGCGCCCGCCTGGCCGATGCGCTGCACGCGGCCGCCGAGGACGACGAGCCCGTGCTCGACGTGCTGCTGCAGGTGAACCTCACCGACGACCCGGGCCGCGGCGGCGTGTCGCCGGACGGCGTCGTCGCCCTCGCCGAGCACACGGCCGCTCTGCCGTCGCTGCGGGTGCGGGGTGTGATGGCGGTCGCCCCGCTCGACGAGCCTCCCGCACCCGCGTTCGAGCGTCTCCGCGGCTGCTCGGACGCCCTTCGGCGCGTCGTCCCTGGCGCGTCGTGGATCTCGGCGGGGATGACCGCCGACTTCGCGGAGGCCATCGCGGCCGGCGCGACACACCTACGTATCGGGTCGGCAATCACCGGCCCTCGGCCTGAACGCGGTTAACCTCGGAACAGATGAGCACTACGGAGGATGCGATGTCGAACCCGCTCAAGAAGACCATGGTGTACCTGGGCCTCGCCGACGAGGAAGAGGTCTACGAAGAGCCGGCACCGCAGCCGCGTGCCCGCACCTCCGAGAAGGTCGTAGAGAAGGCGGCAGCCCCCGTGACCCCGATCCATCGCCCCACCGTCGTCCGTCAGCCCGCGCCGGCGGCCATCAACGAGATCCTGACGGTCCACCCCAAGCAGTACCGGGATGCCCAGGTCATCGCAGAGAACTTCCGTGACGGCATCCCCGTCATCATCAACCTCTCGCAGATGAGCGACGCCGACGCGCGCCGCCTGATCGACTTCGCCAGTGGGCTGTCGCTCGGGCTCTACGGGCGCATCGAGCGGGTCACCAGCAAGGTCTTCCTGCTGTCGCCCGAGAACGTCGCGGTATCGGGGGATGGAGCGGTCGCGCAGGCCGACCCGGACTCGGTTCCCTTCTCGCAGCCGTAATCTGGCTACGTGGCAGTCGTCCAACTCATCGCAGCGATCCTCAACCTCGCGCTGCTCCTGTATGTCTTCGTTCTGCTCGCGCGGCTGATCCTCGACTGGATCCCGTTCTTCAACCGTGAATGGCGCCCGCACGGCGCCGGTCTCGTCGCTGCCGAGATCGTCTACACGGTCACCGACCCACCCATCAAGCTGTTCCGCCGCTTCATCCCGCCGCTGCGCATCGGGGCCATCGCGATCGACTTCGGGTTCGCCCTGACGATGCTCCTGTGCTTCGTGCTGCTGAGCATCACGCGGGCTCTCGCAGGCTGATCCGATCGCGTCACCGGGAGTCTTCCGGGAGTCGTCCTTCTTCGACACTCTCAGAAGCCGCGGCTATGCTTTGCTGATACGAACGGCCGCCGACCGGCGACCTAACCGACATCGGCCCAGACGCTCGAAAGAGGAATCACCATGGCTTTGTCCCCCGATGACGTCGTCACCAAGCAGTTCCAGCACGTCCGCTTCAAGGAGGGCTTCGACCCGGACGAGGTGGATGACTTCCTCGACGAGATCGTGGTCGAGTGGCGCAAGGCCGTCGCCGAGAACGAGGAGCTGAAGGCCAAGCTGGCGGCGTACGAGTCGGGTGCCGCTCCGGCGCGCGCGGCAGAGCCCGCCCCCGCCCCGGTCGTCGAGGCCGCGCCGGTCACCGGCGCCGCCCCCGCCGCGAGCGCGGGCATCATCGAGCTGGCGCAGCGCCTGCACGACGAGCACGTCGCCGAGGGCATCGCCCAGCGCGACCAGCTCATCTCGGACGCCAAGTCGCAGGCCGCGACCATCGTCTCGGACGCCGAGACCCGCGGCCGCGAGGAGCTCGCCAAGCTCGACCGCGAGCGGACCGGGCTCGAGAGCAAGATCACCGAGCTCCGCAACTTCGAGCGCGACTACCGCGCTCAGCTGCGCAGCTACATCGAGGGCAAGCTGCGTGACCTCGAGACCACGGCGACGACGTCCGGCGCTCAGCCGGTCTCGTCGCTCGGCCTCTAACCCTTGTCGGGCCGAGCACCCCTTCGTCCGGCGGCGGCCGGCGCCATCATCGCGATCCTCGCGCTGGTGGTGCTGGCCGCCGACCAGTTGGCGAAGCACTTCGCGCTGCAGAACCTGCCGTTCCAGGAGCCGGTCCATGTCATCGGCGACTTCCTGATCTTCTACCTGACCCGCAACTCCGGGGCCGCGTTCTCGCTCGGCGCGGACGCCACCTGGATCTTCACGATCGCGCTGTCAGCCGTCGTGGTCGTGATCGTATGGCTCGCCGCGACCCGCGTGCGCTCGCGCCTGTGGGCCGTCGCCCTGGGCCTGCTGCTCGGGGGCGTGCTGGGCAACCTCGGCGACCGGCTCTTCCGCGACCCCGGCTTCGGGGTCGGGCACGTGGTCGACTTCATCGACACCCCGTGGATGTGGTTCATCCCCGGCATGCCCGGCGGGATCTACAACATCGCCGACATGTTCATCGTGTCGATGATGATCGGCGTGGCGATCCTGGTGCTCGTGGGGCTCCATCTCGACGGCTCGCGCGAGAAGAAGCTCGCTGAGGAGCAGGCCGAGGAGGCCGCTGCGCACGATGCCGAGGCCGCCGACGGCGAGGACTCCGCGGCCGACAGCGCGGCCGCCGCTCCTGCCGGCGGTGACGATGAGGCGGACGCCGCGGCATCCGACCCCGTTCCGCCGAAGTCCGGGGACTGACGTGGAGTCCCGCAGCCTTCCCGTCCCCGACGGGCTCGACGGCACGCGCGTCGACGCGGCGCTCGCCAAGATGCTCGGGTTCTCGCGCACCTTCGCGGCCGATGTCGCCGACGCCGGCGGCGTGACGATGGACGGTCGCACCCTCGCGAAATCCGACAAGCTGCGGGGCGGCTCGTGGCTCGACGTCTCGTGGACACCCAAGGAGGAGCCCCGCGTCGTGCCGGTAGAGGTGCCTGAGCTCGGCATCGTGTACGACGACGACGACATCGTCGTGGTCGACAAGCCCTCCGGCGTCGCGGCGCACCCGTCGCTCGGCTGGGAGGGGCCCACGGTGCTGGGTGCCCTCGCGGCGGGCGGGTACCGCATCGCCACGACCGGTGCCGCCGAACGCCAGGGCGTGGTGCACCGGCTCGACGTCGGGACGAGCGGCCTCATGGTCGTCGCGAAGACGGAGAGTGCCTACGTCGCACTCAAGCGCGCCTTCAAGGAGCGCGAGGTCGAGAAGATCTACCACGCGGTGGTGCAGGGACACCCCGATCCGCTCGTCGGGACGATCGACGCGCCGATCGGCCGGCATCCCTCGCACTCCTGGAAGTTCGCCGTCACGCCCGACGGCAAAGACTCGGTGACCCACTACGAGACGCTCGAGGCGTTCCCCGGCGCGTCGCTGCTGGAGATCCACCTCGAGACGGGCCGCACCCACCAGATCCGCGTGCACATGGCGGCACACCGTCACCCCTGCGTCGGCGACCCGCTCTACGGTGGCGACCCGACGCTGTCCGCGCGCCTCGGACTCACACGGCAGTGGCTGCACGCGCACGAGCTGTCGTTCGCCCACCCGTCGACGGGGGACTGGGTGACCTTCACGTCGGACTACCCGGCCGACCTCGCCCACGCGCTCGAGGTGCTGCGCGGCGACTGACGCCTGCGCGCGCGCCGCCGGTTCAGCGGCCGCCCTCGAACCGCGCGGTGCCCTCGGCGCGCGCGTACTCGATGCGGCGGTACATGTCGGGAAGCTCCAGCGGGGGCAGGTCGTCGAGCCGATGCCAGCCGACCTCGGTCATCTCGCCGTCGGCGGGGTACGGCTCGCCCGAGACCCATTCGCAGCGGAACACGAGGTCGAGGTAGTCCACCTCGTCGCCGTGCGGGTACACGACCCGCGGCAGCTGGTGCACCCACGCGAGGCGCTCGACGCGGCACACCACGCCCGCCTCTTCGAGCGTCTCGCGCACCGCGGCATCGGCCGGCTCCTCGCCCGGTTCGACGATTCCGGTGATCGGGGTGAGGGCGCCGTTGTCGCTCCTCCGACCGAGCAGAATGCTGTCGCCGCGCAGCACGACGGCCGTCGCGCCGACGAGCGGCAGGGCAGTGGTGCCGATGTGGCGGCGCAGTTCGATGACGAAGTCCGGGGTGGCCATGGGGTCAGCTTAGGCGCGGCGTCGGAGGACGGCGCACGTGGCCTCGCCGGATGGCCTCGCCGGATGTCGGACGCCTCGGCCATAGTGGGCGCATGACGATCGAGGTGCGGCCGGCCACCGTGTTCGACGACGTGGCCGCGGTGATCGGGCCGAAGAATCCGCAGTCCACCGTGTGCTTCTGCTTGAGCTACCGGATCCCGTCGAAGGAGTCGAACGCGCTGCGCGGCCCGGATCGCGCGGACCGCGTGCGCCGGCTCATGCACGAGGAGGGGCCGATCGGCGTGCTGGCGTACGACGGCGACGAGCCCGTCGGCTGGGCCGCCGTCGCACCGCGGTCACAGACGCATTTCGCGACGTTCCGCAAGATCCCGCACATCGACGATCAGGATGTGTGGTCGGTGTGGTGCTTCCGCGTGCGCCCCGGGCATCGCAAGAAGGGGGTCATGCACGCGCTCCTCGACGGTGCCGTCGACTTCGCGCGCGACCACGGGGCGCCGGCGATCGAGGGGTATCCCGTCGACAACGACGGCGCCAAGGTCGACCTGACGATGGCGTACGTCGGCACACGTCGCCTGTTCGAGCAGGCCGGGTTCGCCAAGGCCGTCGACACGACGTCGGTGCTGTCGGGGTTCACCCGTGTGCTCATGCGGCGCGACCTCTAGCGTGGACGCGTGAACGAGCTCCTCCGTCGCCGCCTCGAGCGCGCCAACACGCTGTACCTCGACTTCCTCGACACGATCCCCGCCGAGCACCTGGGTTCCACGCTGCCCGGCCTGCCCTCCGACACCGTCGGGCATCAGCTGTGGTGCGTGCTCGGCGCCCGCGAGAGCTTCCCCAAGGCGGCTCGGGCGGGGGAGTGGCAGGGGTTCTCCAGCCCGATCGACCGTGACGGATCCGCGGACGCCGCGGTGGTCCGCGCGGCGTTCGTCCAGACCTCGTCCGACCTCGGCGAGTGGATCACGGGCATCGACCCCGCCGACGAGGACTCGCTGCGCTACGTCCTCGCGCTGCTGGAGCACGAGACGATGCACCAGGGGCAGCTCATCCGGTATCTGTACGGGCTCGGCATCGATCGCCCGCACACGTGGCAGCAGCAGTACGCCCTCGACGAGGAGTTCTGAGTTCCCACGCACGGGGGTATTCCTTCACCTTGAGGTCGAGAGTGAACCGACCTCTGCAGCCGGTCCCGCCGACACCCGGCGGCGCCGGCCGCGGTGTCCGCGGTCGTCCGTAGACTCGTTGCGTGGCATCCGACTCCTTCGTTCATCTGCACGTCCACAGCGAGTACTCGATGCTCGACGGGGCGGCCAAGATCGGCGCGATGACGCAGGCGGCCGCCGACTACGGGATGCCGGCGATCGCGGTCACCGACCACGGCAACACCTTCGCGGCGTTCGAGTTCTACCGGGCATCGCAGGCCGCGGGAGTCAACCCGATCATCGGCCTCGAGGCGTACGTCACGCCGGGCACCCATCGCAGCGACAAGTCGCGTGTCGCGTGGGGCTCGCCCGAGCAGAAGAGCGACGACGTCTCCGGCTCGGGCGCCTACACCCACATGACCCTGTGGAGCGAGAACACCGGGGGCATGCACAACCTCTTCCGGCTGAGCTCGCTGTCGAGCATGGAGGGCTACTACTTCAAGCCCCGCATGGACCGGGAGCTGCTGCAGACGTACGGCAAAGGCCTGATCGCGACCACCGGCTGCCCGTCGGGCGAGGTGCAGACGCGTCTGCGCCTCGGCCAGTACGACGCCGCACGGGCGGCCGCGGCCGAGTTCCAGGACATCTTCGGCAAGGAGAACTACTTCGCCGAGATCATGGACCACGGTCTGTCGATCGAGCGCCGGATCATGACGGACCTGCTCCGGCTCGCGAAGGACCTCGACATCCCGCTGGTCGCGACCAACGACTCCCACTACACGCATCAGCACGAGGCCGACGCCCATGCCGCCCTGCTGTGCGTCCAGTCGGGCTCGACGCTCGACGATCCGAACCGCTTCAAGTTCGACGGCGACGGCTACTACATCAAGACCGCGCAGGAGATGCGGCAGCTCTTCCGCGACCACCCCGAGGCGTGCGACAACACGCTCCTGATCGCGGAGCGCTGCAAGGTCGAGTTCAACACGTCGGCGAACTACATGCCGCGGTTCCCTGTCCCGGACGGCGAGACCGAGGACAGCTGGCTCATCAAGGAGGTCGAGCGGGGTCTGCACTACCGGTACCCCGGGGGCATCCCCGACAAGGTGCGCAAGCAGGCCGAGTACGAGACCGGCATCATCCTGCAGATGGGCTTCCCCGGCTACTTCCTCGTGGTCGCCGACTTCATCAACTGGGCGAAGGACAACGGGATCCGCGTGGGTCCCGGCCGCGGCTCCGGTGCCGGCTCGATGGTGGCGTACGCGATGAAGATCACCGACCTCGACCCACTCGAGCACGGCCTCATCTTCGAGCGCTTCCTCAACCCCGACCGCGTCTCCATGCCCGACTTCGACGTCGACTTCGACGACCGTCGCCGTGGCGAGGTGATCGACTACGTCACCGAGAAGTACGGGTCCGAGCGCGTCGCGCAGATCGTCACGTACGGCACCATCAAGTCGAAGCAGGCCCTGAAGGACGCCGGCCGGGTTCTCGGGTTCCCGTTCAGCATGGGGGAGCGGCTGACCAAGGCGATGCCGCCGGCCGTGATGGGCAAGGACATGCCGCTGGACGGCATGTTCGACCCGCAGCATCCCCGCTACAAGGAAGCGGTCGAGTTCCGCACGCTGATCGAGACGGACCCCGAGGCCAAGACGGTGTTCGATCGTGCGCTCGGCCTCGAGGGGCTGAAGCGACAGTGGGGCGTTCACGCCGCCGGCGTGATCATGTCGTCGGAGCCGCTGCTCGACATCGTCCCCATCATGCGCCGCGAGCAGGACGGCCAGATCGTCACGCAGTTCGACTACCCGTCGTGCGAGACGCTCGGCCTCATCAAGATGGACTTCCTGGGGCTGCGCAACCTGACGATCATCTCGGACGCGCTCGACAACATCCGCCTGAACCGCGGCGAGGAGCTCGACCTCGAGCACCTCGCGCTCGACGACCAGGCGGCGTACGACCTGCTCACCCGGGGCGACACCCTCGGCGTGTTCCAGCTCGACGGCGGGCCGATGCGATCGCTGCTGCGCCTCATGAAGCCCGACAACTTCGAAGACGTCTCGGCCGTGATCGCGCTGTATCGCCCCGGTCCCATGGGCGCGAACTCGCACACGAACTACGCGCTGCGCAAGAACGGCCTGCAGCCGGTGACCCCGATCCATCCGGAGCTCGAGGAGCCGCTGAAGGACATCCTCGACATCAGCTACGGCCTGATCATCTATCAGGAGCAGGTCATGGCCATCGCGCAGAAGGTCGCCGGGTTCTCGCTGGGCCAAGCAGACATCCTCCGGCGTGCGATGGGCAAGAAGAAGAAGTCCGAGCTCGACAAGCAGTACGAGGGCTTCCACGACGGGATGATCGAACGCGGATTCGGCGAGGCCGCGATCCAGGCGCTGTGGGACATCCTGCTGCCCTTCTCGGACTACGCCTTCAACAAGGCCCACTCCGCGGCCTACGGTCTCGTCTCGTACTGGACGGCCTACCTCAAGGCGCACTATCCCGCCGAGTACATGGCCGCGCTGCTCACCAGCGTCGGCGACTCCAAGGACAAGATGGCGGTGTACCTCAACGAGTGCCGTCGCATGGGCATCAAGGTGCTCCCGCCCGACGTCGGGCAGTCGATCCGCTACTTCGCGGCCGTCGGCGAAGACATCCGCTTCGGGCTCGGCGCCGTCCGCAACGTCGGCACGAACGTCGTCGACGGCATCGTCGCCTCGCGAGCCGACGCCACGTTCACGAGCTTCCACGACTTCCTCTCGAAGGTGCCGGTCCACGTCGCCAACAAGCGGACGGTCGAGTCGCTGATCAAGGCCGGCGCGTTCGACTCGCTCGGCTCGACGCGGCGCGCGCTCATGGAGGTCCACGAGGACGCCACCGAGGCGGCCGTGCTCGACAAGCGCCGCGAGGCCAACGGCGAGGTCGGCTTCGACTTCGACGCGCTGTGGGGCGAAGACGAGCCGCAGCAGTCGGCGAAGGTTCCCGAACGCCCCGAGTGGACGAAGAAGGACAAGCTGGCGTTCGAGCGCGAGATGCTCGGGCTGTATGTCTCGGACCACCCGCTCGCCGGACTCGAGATCCCGTTGGCCAAGCACGCGTCCACGAGCATCCACGACCTGCTGGCCTCGGAGGACATCGCCGACGGCGAGATGGTGACGATCGCCGGACTGGTCACGAGCGTGCAGCATCGCGTCGCGAAGCAGAGCGGCAATCCCTACGGCATGATCACCGTCGAGGACTTCGACGGTGAGATCACGGTCATGTACATGGGAAAGACGTACACCGAGTTCCAGCACATGCTGACCGCCGACTCGATCCTCGTCGTCCGCGGCCGGGTGTCTCGCCGCGACGACGGCATGAACCTCCACGCACAGTCGGCCTTCAGCCCCGACCTCGGCGCGCTGGACGAGTCCAGCGGGCTCGTCCTGCTCATGCCGGAGCGCCGCGCGAGCGAGGCTGTCATCGGCGAGCTGCTGCAGACCCTGCAGAGGCACGCCGGCGACACCGAAGTGTCGCTCAAGCTCCACAGCGGTGCGGTGGCGAAGGTCTTCGAGGTGCCTCATCCGGTGCGCATCACACCGGATCTGTACGGCGAGCTGAAGGGCCTCCTCGGCCCGCAATGCCTCGGCTGAGGCCGCGGAATCGGCGTGACGAAGAGCGTCACCCGCCGCATCGGATCTCATCGACGTCTCATGCGTCGTGGGTAATATCGGGTCGACGCGGGCCTCGGGAGCCTGCTGGAAGGGATGATCGTGACGGACGAGTACACCGAAGAGAACAGGCCTGAGGTCGCCGTGGAGGCGCCGGCCGAGGCCGACACGATCACGACGGAAGATCCCGCGGCGTCCGACGGCGCCATCGACGCAGCGTCACCCCAGTACGGCGTCGGCCCCTTCTCGATCCGCGAGGTCTCGCTCGGCGGTGCGTGGCTGATCGCCTTCATCGCATCGTTCTTCCCCGTGTACGGCGAGATCGGCAACGGCCCCACGGTCTGGGGGAGCGGTATCGACTGGCTGCTCACCATCGGCGTGCCCACTGTCGCCGTGTTCCTCATCGTGCTGCGCCGCCTGTCACCGCAGGGCATCCGGCGCGTCGGCTCGCTCGGCATCGATCAGTTCGCCTCGGTGGCGTTCTCGGTCTCGACCGTGCTGTGGCTTGCCATCATCTGGAAGTCGTTCATCACCCTGCTCGGGCAGTCGGTCTTCGCCGGCACGTGGGTCGTGTGGGTCGAGTTCATCATGATGCTCGCCGGCGTGTTCCTCACGGTGCTGGCACCGTTCATCCCGCCGCTGAACCAGGACTTCATCGGTCGCACCGAGGTGCCCGCCCATCGCGTCGCGCGCCCGGCGCGTCCCGTTGCGCCGCGCCCCGTCCAGTCCGCTCCCGCTCCGGCAGCCGAGGCGGCGGCCACCCCGGTCTACGCCGAGTACGCCGCGCCGGCCGAGCCCGGCGGCGATGCCGCGGTCGAGCCCGCAGCGACGGACGCGTCACCCTATTGGGACGCCGACGGCGACGTGGTCGGCGCCGACACCGCGACCGACGCCACGACCGTGATCCCGGTCGCCGACGCCCAGGCGGACGCGGATGCCGCCACCACCGTCCTGCCGGTCGCCGTCGCCGACGCCGCCGACGCGGTGGGGGAGCACGAGCCGGATTCCCAGCCTGCGCCCGAACCCCAGCCCGAGCCGGTCGCCGTCGCCGAGCCGGTAGCCGCATCGCAGCACCAGGCGTTCTGGGCGCTCGTGCCCGAAGAGCGTGACATCGTCGACGAGATCGGCATCCCGGTGTTCCGCATCGGCCCGACCGCCTGGGCTCTCGTGATCGAGGACCGCGGCGAGGTGTTCGTGGTGCGCCACGAGGACGGGCGCATCGGCTACCTGCACGACGTCTCAGGCGTCACGCGAGGCTGAGGGCCTGCGCCCGCGCGGTACCGTAGACGGATGCTCCGGACGATCGACCTGCGCGGGCGCGCCCTGACGCCCGCCGAACTGCTCGCGACCGTTCCCCGTGCCACTGCGGCGCGGGAGGAGGCGTTCGCGACCGCCGCGCACATCGTCGACGACGTCGCGACACGCGGCGAGACGGCGCTGCGCGAGCAGGCCGAGCGCTTCGACGGGGCGGTCGGTCACCACATCCGCGTGCCCGCGGCGCACCTCGACGAGGCGCTCGACGCGCTCGACCCGGCCGTGCGCGCGGCGCTCGAGCAGGCGATCGCCCGCGTGCGAGAAGCGTCGGCCGCACAGGTCCCGGCACCCGTCGTCACCGAGCTCGGTCCGGGCGCCCGCGTCCTGCAGCGCTGGCAGCCGGTCCGCCGCGTCGGCCTGTACGTGCCCGGCGGCAAGGCGGTCTACCCGTCGAGCGTCGTCATGAACGTGGTGCCCGCGCAGGTCGCGGGCGTCGTCGAGATCGCCCTCGCCTCCCCGCCGCAGCGGGAGTTCGGCGGGCGCGTCCACCCCGTGATCCTGGGCGCCGCCAAGCTCCTGGGGGTCACCGAGGTGTACGCGATGGGCGGTGCCGGCGCCATCGGTGCGCTCGCGCACGGCGTCCCGGAGCTCGGTCTGGCACCGGTCGACGTCGTCACCGGCCCCGGCAACAACTTCGTCGCGGCCGCGAAGCGCGCGGTCGCGGGACTCGTGGGGACGGATGCCGAAGCCGGCGCCACCGAGATCCTCATCGTCGCCGATGACAGCGCCGACGCGCGGCTGGTCGCCGCCGACCTCATCAGCCAGGCCGAGCACGACGAGCAGGCATCGGCCGTGCTCGTGACGGCGTCGGAGCAGCTCGCCCAGGACGTGCTCGACGCGATCGGCCCTCGTGCGGCCGCCACGCGGCACGCCGTGCGCGTCGCCGCCGCCCTCTCCGGCCCGCAGTCCGCGGTCGTGCTCGTCGACGATCTGGCCACCGCGACGGCGTTCAGCAACGCCTACGCCCCCGAGCACCTCGAACTGCACCTCGAAGATCCGCGCGCAGACGAGTTCGTGCACGCGGGGGCGGTGTTCGTCGGCCCGGACTCCCCGGTCAGCCTCGGCGACTACCTCGCCGGCAGCAATCACGTCCTGCCTACGGGCGGGCAGGCGCGCTACTCCTCCGGACTCTCGGCTGCGACGTTCCTGCGCCCGCAGCAGGTGATCGAGTACGACCGCGCCGCCCTCGCGGCGGTGCGCGACGCCATCGTCACCCTCGCCGAGGCAGAAGCCCTGCCCGCGCACGGCGAGGCCGTCACCGCGCGGTTCGAGGAGGCATCCACTTCTCCGGCGGGTGTCGCGCCCGAGCCCGGGGTCCCGGCGTAGGCTGGCTGGGCCATGCACTGCCCGTTCTGCCGCCACGCCGACTCGCGCGTCATCGACTCGCGTACGAGCGATGACGGCCTCAGCATCCGCCGACGCCGGCAGTGCCCCGAGTGCGGCGGCCGGTTCACCACCGTCGAGACGGCGAGTCTCAACGTGATCAAGCGGTCGGGCGTCATCGAGCCGTTCAGCCGTGAGAAGGTCATGTCCGGGGTGCGCAAGGCGTGCCAGGGCCGCCCGGTGACCGATGCAGACCTCGCGGTGCTCGCCCAGACCGTCGAGGAGAGCATCCGGCAGACGGGCGCCTCCCAGCTCGATGCGAACGAGATCGGTCTCGCGATCCTGGGGCCGCTGCGCGACCTCGACGAAGTGGCGTACCTGCGATTCGCGAGCGTCTATCAGGCGTTCGATTCGCTGGAGGACTTCGAATCGGCGATCGAGCAGCTGCGACGGGATCACGTTCGCGCGACGCTCGACGCCGACGAGCTGGCGGCTCCCGCCGAAGCCTGAGGCGCACGTCCCTTAACCTAGTAGGGATGTATCCCCTTCTCTTCCGCACCGTGCTGTCGCGCATGGATCCTGAATCCGCCCACCACGCCGCGATGCGGGTCATCCGCGTGATCGGCGTGCCGCCCTTCTCGTGGGCTTCCCGTGCCGTCACGAAGCCCGCCCCCGAACTCGCCACGACGGCACTCGGCCTGCGCTTCGACTCCCCGTTCGGGGTCGCCGCCGGCTTCGACAAGGACGTCAAGGGAGCCGCCGGGCTCTACGCGCTCGGCTTCGGGCACGTCGAGGTGGGCACCGTGACCGCGATCCCGCAGGACGGCAACCCGCGCCCCCGCCTGTTCCGCCTCATCCCCGACCGCGCGGTCGTGAACCGGATGGGCTTCAACAACCACGGCGCCGAGGCAGCAGCCGTACGCCTGCGCAGGCTCCGCAAGCGGTCGCGTCGCGCCGTGCTCGGCGTCAACATCGGCAAGAGCCGCGTGGTCGACGTGGCAGACGCGACGCCGGACTACGTCCGCAGCGCGACGCTGCTGGCGCCGCTGGCCGACTACCTCGTGGTCAACGTGTCGTCGCCGAACACGCCCGGGCTGCGCGGGCTGCAGGCCGTCGAGACGCTCCGCCCCCTGCTGGATGCGGTCCACGACGCCGCCGGGGCCACACCGCTGCTCGTCAAGATCGCGCCCGATCTGCCCGACGACGAGATCGCCGCGATCGCGCAGCTCGCCGTCGACGCGGGACTGGCAGGCATCATCGCCACCAACACGACGATCTCGCGCGAGGGCCTTCGGACGGACGCCGCCACCGTCGCGGCCGCGGGCGACGGCGGGCTCTCGGGGGCGCCGTTGAAGGCGCGTGCGCTCGAGGTGCTGCGCCTGCTCCGCGCGACCGTGCCCGCGGACTTCTGCGTCATCTCGGTGGGCGGCATCGAGACCGCTGACGATGTGCGGGAGCGAGTGGATGCCGGCGCCGACCTCGTGCAGGGGTACACGGCGTTCCTGTACCGCGGCCCGCTGTGGGCACGGCAGATCAACCGCGGTCTCGCCGCGGGACGCTGAAACGCGGCGGCTCGCGCCGCCGCGTGGAGCCGGCCTGCGGGCCGGCTCGGGGGATCAGGCCGGCTTCTGACCGCGCTTGACCTGCGGCTTCGGCAGGCGGAGGAAGCGCATCTGCACGGTGCGCATGGCCGCGTACCAGCCGAGGCCCTTCTCCATCTTGTCGGCGCCGAACTTCTTCTTGACGGCGCGCTTGACGAGGATCGAGGTCAGGACCATGTCGCCGATGACGAACACGATGAAGACCCACAGGCCCACGAACGCGTAGAACTGCAGCGCGGGGATGTTCACGAAGGTCGCGAGGATGACGAGCACCATCGCCGGCATCACGATCTCGCCGAGGTGCCAGCCGCCGTCGACCCAGTCACGCGCGAATTTGCGCTGCGCACCCTGGTCGCGGGCGGGGAGGTAGCGGGGGTCGCCGTTGGCCATGCCGATGCGCGCCTTGTCGCGCTGCGCGGCGAGATCGGCCTTGGCGCGCGCCTTGGCCTCCTTGGTGTCGGGGACGAGGGGGCGCTTGCGAGCGGCCTCCTGTTCCGCGCGAGACGGGGTCGCGCGGCCCTTACCGACAGGGTCGCCGTTCAGGACGGTGCCCTCGGAAGGGGCGTCGTTCGGCGCGGGTGCGGAGTTCTTGGCCACGGCTGATCCTCGAGATGCGAAAGAAGGGGTGCCCTTAAGATTACCCGCATGATCCCTGACCTCACCCGACAGGAGGCTGTGCGCGACGCCGCGGCCTCCGGCATCCCCTCCGCCCTCGCCGATCTCGGCGATCTCGTGCGCATCCCGTCCGTCGCCTTCCCCGGTTTCGACCCGTCGCAGGTGCAGCGCAGTGCCGAGGCGGTGGCGGGTCTCGTGCGCGAGACCGGGCTGTTCGAGACCGTCGAGATCCGCACCGCGGTGATCCCCGAGACGGGGGAGCAGGGCAACCCCGCTGTGCTCGCGACGCGCGCCGCCCGCAACGGCCGGCCGACGATCCTGCTGTACGCGCACCACGACGTGCAGCCGGTCGGCGACGAGGCGCTGTGGGACTCGCCGCCGTTCGAGCCGACTGTCCGCGACGGGCGTCTGTACGGACGCGGCGCGGCCGATGACAAGGCTGGCATCATGGCCCACATCGCCGCGCTGCGCGCAGTGAAGGAGGCGCTGGGCGCCGACTTCGATCTCGGCGTCGCGCTGTTCTTCGAGGGCGAGGAGGAGGCCGGCTCCCGGTCGTTCGCGCAGTTCCTCTCCGACAACGCGGACGCTCTCCGCGCCGACGTCATCGTCGTGGCCGACTCGGGCAACTGGGACGACAAGACCCCCGCGCTGACCGTGTCGCTGCGCGGCAACACCCGGTTCACGCTGCGGGTCCGCACGCTCGAGCACGCCTCGCACTCCGGCATGTTCGGCGGCGCCGTGCCCGACGCCATGATGGCCACCGTCAAGCTCCTCGCCACGCTGTGGGACGCGGACGGCGCGGTCGCCGTCGCCGGGATGACCGAACGGGATGCCGCCACACCCGAGTACACCGAAGCGACGCTGCGAGACGAGGCCGGGCTTCCCGAAGGCGTGTCGCCAGCCGGCACCGGCACCATCCTCAGCCGCATCTGGAACAAGCCGTCGATCACCGTCACCGGCATCGACGCGCCGACGGTCGTCAACGCCTCCAACACGCTGAGCCCGGAGATCTCCGTCGTCATCAGCGCCCGCGTGGCGCCCGGGCAGGACGCGCGCGACGCGTACGCCGCCATCGAGGCGCACCTGCGGGCGCACGCACCGTTCGGGGCGGAGCTGGAGTTCACCGATCAGGACTACGGCAACCCGTTCCTCGTGGACACGTCCGGCTGGGCGGTCGAGGCCGCGCGCGAAGCCCTGCACGAGGGCTACGGCGTCGAGTCGGTCGACATCGGCGTCGGGGGATCGATCCCGTTCATCGCGGATCTCGTGCGTGAATTCCCGGGCGCACAGATCCTCGTCACGGGCGTGGAGGACCCGCACGCGCGGGCACACAGCCCCAACGAGTCGCTCCACCTCGACACGTTCCGCCACGCGGTCCTGTCCGAGGCGCTCCTGCTGGAGAAGCTCGACGCGCGGACGGCGGACGCCTGATACGGCCGGTTCCGAGCCTTCCCGCGGCGGGCACGCGTACAATCGAGGCATCCCGCCGCCGGCAGTGGATGAACGATCCAGGCGGCCCGTCCGGAGGAGTGCCATGACCGACACCGCACTGACGACCGAGCAGACCGCTCGCGACCACGGCGTTCTGCTGACCGACGCCGCCGCGGGCAAGGTCCGGAACCTGCTGGAGCAGGAGGGCCGCGACGACCTGCGTCTGCGCGTCGCCGTGCAGCCTGGCGGCTGCAGCGGCCTGATCTACCAGCTCTACTTCGACGAGCGGTACCTCGACGGCGACAAGACCGTCGACTTCGACGGCGTCGAGGTGATCGTCGACGACATGAGCGTCCCGTACCTCGACGGCGCGACGATCGACTTCAAGGACACGATCTCGGAGCAGGGTTTCACCATCGACAACCCCAACGCGGCGGGCTCATGCGCCTGCGGTGACAGCTTCCACTGATCGGCTAACGATCCGAGCACTTTTGCGGCGGGTCCGAGCGCTTCGAATGGCGCCCGGGCCCGCCGTTTTCGCGCGCTCCGACACGATCCAACCTGGGCGGATGGCCTGAATCCCCTGGACGCTTGCCCTAGACTGGCGAGAGTCCTGTTCGTGATCGGAAAGGTGCACCGTGCCTTCGAAACGCCGTATCCGCTGGGCCGTTCTCCCCATCGGGGTCGCGACGGCTGCACTCCTCGCCGGATGCACCCCGACCGAGCTGCACGGCTTCCTCCCCGGGTTCACCGAAGACGGCCAAGCGGCCACCAACCACACCGACATGGTGGCGGGTCTGTGGGTCAACTCGTGGATCGTCCTGCTGATCGTCGGCATCATCACGTGGGGCCTGATGGGCTGGGCCGCGATCGCGTACCGCCGCCGCAAGGGCCAGACCGGACTGCCCGTCCAGCTGCGGTACAACATGCCGATCGAGATCTTCTACACGATCGTGCCGCTGATCCTCGTGGTCGGGTTCTTCGCCTTCACGGCCCGCGACCAGACGATCCTCGAGACGCAGTACGACGACCCCGACGTCTCGATCACCGCGATCGGCAAGCAGTGGGCCTGGGACTTCCAGTACGACGGCGCCACCGACGACGAGACGGTGTGGTCCATGGGCGTGCAGGCGCAGACCGACGCCAAGGGCGACATCATCAACGAGCTGCCGACGCTGTACCTGCCTGTCGACAAGACGGTGAAGATCAAGCTCACGTCGCGCGACGTCATCCACTCGTTCTGGATCATCGACTTCCTGTACAAGAAGGACATGTACATCGGCAAGGACAACTTCTGGTCCTTCACGCCGACCCGCGAGGGCACGTACGCCGGCAAGTGCGCCGAGCTCTGCGGCGACTACCACTCGATGATGCTCTTCAACGTCAAGGTCGTGAGCGACGGCGAGTACGAGGACTACCTCGACTCGCTGCGTGACGCCGGCCAGACGGGCGACATCAACGACGCATACGACCGACTGCAGAACCTCCCGGGCACGGGCGGTTCCGTCAATGAGAACGTGGAAGAGGTGGACCACTGATGGCGACGACACTCCCTCTCCAGGAGACGTCCCAGGGGCGTCCGACGACCCTGCCGCCGCGGCAGGCGGCTCTGCTCAGCGCAACGCGCGTCGAGCAGAAGGGCAACATCATCGTCAAATGGATCACCTCCACCGACCACAAGACGATCGGCTACATGTACCTGATCGCGTCCGTGATCTTCTTCCTCCTCGGAGGAGTCATGGCGCTCATCATCCGTGCTGAGCTCTTCGAGCCCGGCATGCAGATCGTGCCGACGAAAGAGCAGTACAACCAGCTCTTCACGATGCACGGCACGATCATGCTGCTCATGTTCGCGACCCCGCTGTTCGCGGGCTTCGCGAACGCGATCCTGCCCCTTCAGATCGGTGCGCCCGACGTCGCCTTCCCGCGTCTGAACGCCTTCGCGTTCTGGCTGTTCCTGTTCGGCTCGACGATCGCGGTCGCGGGCTTCCTCACCCCGCAGGGTGCGGCAGCCTTCGGATGGTTCGCGTATCAGCCGCTCGCCAACGCCTCGTTCTCGCCGGGCGCCGGCGGCAACCTGTGGATGCTCGGCCTCGGCATGAGCGGTTTCGGCACGATCCTCGGCGCCGTGAACTTCATCACGACGATCATCACGATGCGCGCCCCGGGCATGACCATGTGGCGCATGCCGATCTTCTCGTGGAACACGCTCATCACGAGCATCCTGATCCTGATGGCGTTCCCCGTGCTCGCCGCGGCGATCCTCGCCGCGGCCGCGGATCGCGTGCTCGGCGCCCACATCTACGACCCGGCCAACGGCGGAGTGCTCCTGTGGCAGCACCTGTTCTGGTTCTTCGGTCACCCCGAGGTGTACATCATCGCGCTGCCGTTCTTCGGCATCGTCTCCGAGATCTTCCCGGTGTTCAGCCGCAAGCCGATCTTCGGATACAAGACCCTCGTCTACGCGACGATCGCGATCGCGGCGCTCTCGGTCGCGGTGTGGGCGCACCACATGTACGTGACCGGCGCAGTCCTGCTGCCGTTCTTCGCGCTCATGACGATGCTCATCGCGGTCCCGACCGGCGTGAAGATCTTCAACTGGATCGGCACGCTGTGGCGAGGCTCGGTGACGTTCGAGACGCCCATGGTGTTCGCGCTCGGCTTCCTCGTGTCGTTCGTCTTCGGTGGTCTGACCGGTGTCATCCTCGCCTCGCCGCCGCTGGACTTCGCGCTGTCGGACTCGTACTTCGTCGTCGCCCACTTCCACTACGTGGTGTTCGGAACGGTCGTCTTCGCGATGTTCGCAGGCTTCTACTTCTGGTGGCCCAAGTGGACCGGTCGCATGCTCAACGAGCGCCTCGGCTACGTGCACTTCTGGATGCTCTTCATCGGCTTCCACATGACGTTCCTCATCCAGCACTGGCTGGGCGTCGACGGCATGGTCCGCCGCTACGCCGACTACTCGGAGGCGGACGGCTGGACGTGGCAGAACCAGGTCTCGACGATCGGCGCCTTCATCCTCGGTGCGTCGATGATCCCGTTCCTCTTCAACGTGTGGATCACGGCACGCAAGGCGCCCAAGGTCACGGTCAACGACCCGTGGGGCTACGGTGCATCGCTCGAATGGGCGACGTCCTGCCCGCCGCCGCGACACAACTTCACGTCGATCCCGCGCATCCGCAGCGAGCGGCCCGCGTTCGACCTGAACCACCCGGAGGCCGCCGAGTCGCCGGTTCTTGTCGGGGCCGAGGGAGAGGTCAAGTAAGTGCGCACCAACACCGGACTCTGGTGGCTGCTGTCGGCCTTCTTCCTGTTCGTCGCCGCCGTCTACACGGGGTGGAACATCATCGCCCACGCCTCGGCTACCGTCCCGTGGTACCACGCCATCGAGTGGGTGGGCAGCGTGGCGCTGCTGTTCACCGCCTTCATGGGCGCGCTGATCGCGTTCTACATCGGCCGCGTGCACAAGGCGCAGGGCGGCGAGCTGCCTGAGGACGTCCTGACCTCCGACATCGACGACGGCGACCCCGAGCTCGGCGAGTTCAGCCCGTGGTCGTGGTGGCCCCTCGTCCTGGCCTTCTCGGCAGCGCTCGGCATGATCGGTCTCGCCGTCGGCGCCTGGCTCATGCCCATCGGCATCGGCGTCTTCGTGGTGGCCATCGTCGGCTGGGTGTACGAGTACTACCGCGGCTACTTCGCCCGCTGATCGGCTCTCAGTCGAGCTGCATGGCCTGCCGCTTCACGAGCGCGGGGCCCCGTCTATGACGGGGCCCCGCGCTCGTCTGCATGCAGCGGCGCACTCCGACGTCGGCCCGCACCGCACGGTCAACCAGGACGCGGCCTTCACGGCCCCGTGGGGCGCCGCGGTGGCCCACGGCGTCGGGGGAGGACCGGCGGGAGATCTGGCCTCTGCAGCGCTCGTACCAGGCCCTCGTCGACCAGGGGATAGTGGCCACCGAGGATGCCGTCACGCATCCGCTGCGGAACATCATCACCGCGTCGCTCAGCGGCGCGGATCGGGATGCCGCGACCGTCGCCGTCCAGGAAGCCGTCGTCGGCGACCGGTGGCTGCTGTGCAGTGACGGGCTCTCGGACTGCGTGCCCGCCGATGAGATCCAGGTGCGCCTGCAGGATCATGCCATCCTGCAGCCGCCGCTGCGGCGTGCGTGGCGATCGCCCTGGAGGCAGGGACACGGGACAACGTCACCGCGGTGGTGTGCGATGTCGTGGCCGACGTCTCGTACGGCGGCGGACGCCCCCAGGCGTCCTTCTACGGCGCCGCCGCCGCACGATTCGTGGAGGAGCTGGACTCCGCGTGAGGCTTCGCCTCGCGGGCGCTCAGCCGCCGACAGGGACGCGTACGACCATCACCTGGGCGTCGAACACGCGGGGGAGCGGGCCCTCGTCGTTGACGGCAGGCTGGCCTTCGCGGACCCAGTACTCGTAGCCGCCGATCATCTCGCGCACGGCGTATCCGAGCTTCGCGAACTCGACGGCACCCTTCGCGCCCGCGTTGCAGCCGGGGCTCCAGCAGTAGACGACCACCGGCGTGCCGGCAGGGATCTCGTGCGGCGCGCGCTCCGCGATCTCACGGTAGGGGATGTGCACGGCGCCCTGGACGCGTCCCTGAGCCCACGCCTCGTCTCCGCGCACGTCGACGAGCACGAAGTCTTCGCCGGCCTTCTGCGCGGCGTACACGTCGGAGGCGTCGGTCTCGAGGGCGAGCTTCGTGGAGAAGTAGGTCAGAGCGTCGGTCATGCGTCCACAGTAGGGCCGTCGCGCGCCGCCACGAGGCGGCGGCGGTGCCACAGGTCGCCGGATTCCTGCCGACCTGGGGAGTGGCGGGGAGCGCCTGTCGGCACGCCCGAATGACGGATGCCTCGGCACGATCTGTTCGATCGTGCCGAGGCATCCGTCGGCGAAGTGGACGACCTTACTGGTCGGACTCCTTCTCGCGGTTCTTCGGAGCCTTCGTGCCCGGCTCGGGCTCGGGGATGATCACGTTCGAGGGCCGGACGGGCACCTCGCTGTTGTGACCGTCGTCGATCGGCTTGTGCGGGGCATCCGGGACACCGGCGCGCTCGTGAGCGCCCTGGATCTCGAGCTCCTCCTCGGCAGCCAGGTGGTCGAGGTCGTGGTGCTGGTGCGCCAGCGCCGCGTCGAGCTCGCCCTGGGTGACCGGGGTGAGGCGGTCCTCGAAGAACCACCGCGAGATCGACGCACGGAAGTTCTGGTGCCACGGGATGCGGCCCTTGGCGTTCGGACGCACGACAAGCGGCTCGTAGGTGTCGAAGTCGGCCAGCTTGAAGCGCTCGTACTCGTCGACCGGCTGGTGGACCTCGATGTACTCGCCACCGGGGAGGCGGACGATGCGACCGGACTCGTAGCCGTGGAGCGCGATCTCGCGGTCCTTCTTCTGCAGTGCGATGCAGATGCGCTTGGTGACGAAGTAGGCGACGATCGGGCCCAGGATCAGCAGAGCCTGGAGCGTGTGGATGACACCCTCCATCGTCAGCCAGAAGTGGGTCGCGATGATGTCGGACGACGCCGCCGCCCACATGACCGCGTACATCGTCACGCCCGCAGCGCCGATCGCCGTGCGCGTGGCCGCGTTGCGCGGACGCTGGGCGATGTGGTGCTCGCGCTTGTCGCCCGTGACCCACGCCTCGATGAAGGGGTAGATCAGGACCAGGATGATGAAGATGCCGATGACGCCGAGCGGCACCAGGATGTTGAACGACCAGGTGCGGTCGAGGAACACGACCTCCCACCCCGGCGGGATGAGACGCAGCATGCCGTCGGCGAAGCCGATGTACCAGTCGGGCTGGGTACCGGCGGACACGGGGGACGGGTCGTAGGGGCCGTAGTTCCAGATCGGGTTGATCGTGAACAGCGAAGCGATGAGCACGATGACGCCGAACGTGATGAACAGGAACCCGCCCATCTTCGACATGTAGACCGGCATCATCGGGTAGCCGACGACGACGCTGTTGGTGCGACCGGCGCCCGCGAACTGCGTGTGCTTGTTGATCACCATCAGCATGAGGTGGACCACGAGCAGTCCGACGAGGATCGCCGGCAGCAGCAGGATGTGCAGCGTGTACAGGCGGCCGACGATCGCGGTGCCCGGGAACTCGCCGCCGAACAGCAGGAACGACGTCCACGTGCCGATCAGCGGGATGCCCTTGACCATGCCGTCGATGATGCGCAGGCCGTTGCCCGAGAGCACGTCGTCGGGGAGCGAGTAGCCGGTGAAGCCCTCGGCCATCGCGAGGATGAACAGGATGAAGCCGATCACCCAGTTGAGCTCGCGCGGCTTGCGGAACGCGCCCGTGAAGAACACGCGCAGCATGTGCACGCCGATGCCGGCGACGAAGACGAGCGCCGCCCAGTGGTGCATCTGGCGGACGAGCAGACCGCCGCGGATGTCGAACGAGATGTTGAGCGTCGACGACATGGCCGCCGACATCTCGATGCCGCGCATCGGCAGGAACGCGCCGTTGTAGTGGGTCTCGACCATCGACGCCTGGAAGAAGAACGTGAGGAACGTTCCCGACAGCAGGACGACGACGAAGGCCCACAGGGCGATCTCGCCGAGCATGAACGACCAGTGGTCGGGGAAGATCTTGCGGCCGAGCTCCTTGACGAAGCCCGAAAGGCTCGTGCGCTCGTCGATGTAGTTCGCGGTGGCGCCGATGAAGCGCCCGCCCAGGGGCTTGTCGCGCCCGGTCGTCGACGCGGGTGCCACGGGAGCCTCAGGCTGCTCGGTGACGGTTGCGGTACTCAATGACGCTCCCAGAAGCTCGGGCCGACGGGTTCGGTGAAGTCGCTGCGCGCGACCAGGTAGCCCTCGTCGTCGACGGTGATCGGCAGCTGCGGCAGCGGACGCGCCGCCGGGCCGAAGATGACCTTGGCGTGGTCGGTGACGTCGAACTGCGACTGGTGGCACGGGCAGAGCAGGTGGTGCGTCTGCTGCTCGTACAGGGCGACGGGGCAGCCGACGTGCGTGCACACCTTGGAGTACGCGACGATGCCGTTGTACGACCACTCCTTGCGGTCTTCGCTCTCGGTGAGCTGCTCCGGCAGGAGGCGCACCAGGAGGACGAGGGCCTTGGCCTTCTCTTCGAGGTAGCCGTCGCTGTGCGACACCGCGGCCAGCTCCTCCGGGATGACGTGCACGGCCGAGCCGAGGGTGAGGTCCGCAGCACGGATCGGCTCGCCAGACGGGTCGTGCGCGAGGCGCATGCCCTTCTTCCACATGGTGTGCTCGAGGAGGTACACCGGGTCGCCCGCGTGGGGCTTCTCGGGGGAGTTGAACGGCGCGAGTCCGCGGAACAGCACGACACCCGGCACGACGGAGGCCACGACGGCGGCGATCAGCGAGTTGCGGATCATCACGCGGCGGCCGAAGCCGGACTCCTCGTTGGCGTCGGCGAACGCCTGGATCGCGGCCTCGCGCGTCGTGTCGCGACCGCGGGTCGCGTGACGGGGCTCGACGAACTCCTTGTCGGACATGACGGCCTTCGACCAGTGGATCGCGCCGATGCCGATGGCCAGCAGCGCGAGGGCGATGCCGAGTCCGATGAAGAGGTTGTTGCTGCGGATGTCGACGATCCGGCCGCTCTCGATCGGGAAGAGCATGTAGGCGGCGACCGCCCAGATGCTGCCCGCGATCGAGAGGTAGAAGAGGGTGTAGACCGTGCGAACGGCGCGCTGCATCGCGGCCGGGTCCTTGTCGGTGACCCGTGCACGGTGCGGCGGAAGCCCAGGGTTGTTCACCGGGTCGCTGACCGCTACGGCGAGCCCGGGGGAGGGCTTCCAGGAAGCCCTCTCGTGCTCGAGCGGGTCGTCCTCGTGGGCCATGCTGCTCCTCAGTCGGTATTGCGTCTTATGAACGTGATCAGTTGGACTTCGCCGTGATCCACACGGTGATGGCGATCAGCGAACCGATCCCGAAGATCCAGATGAAGAGGCCCTCGGAGACGGGGCCCAGCGAGCCGAGCGAGAAGCCGCCCGCCGACTCGTTGTCCTGCAGGTAGAGCAGGTAGGTGATGATGTCGCGCTTCTCTTCGGTCGTCAGCGTCATGTCGTTGAAGACGGGCATGTTCTGAGGACCGGTCACCATCGCCGCGTACATGTTCAGCGGGGTGGTGGTGTGGAGGTTGGGCGCGTACTTGCCCTCGGTGAGCGCACCGCCGGCGCCGGCCACGTTGTGGCACATCGCGCAGTTGATGCGGAAGAGCTCGCCGCCCTCGGCCGCGCTGCCCTCGCCGTCGAGCACCTCGTCCTCGGGGAAGGTCGGGCCGGGCGCGATCGACTGGATGTACTCGCCGATCGCGGTGATCTGCTCGTCGGTGAACTGCACGGGCTTCTGCGGAGCCTGCGGGCCCTGCATCTGCAGCGGCATGCGTCCGGTGCTCATCTGGAAGTGCACCGCCAGCTCGCCGACGCCGTAGAGCGACGGGCCGTCGGCCGTCCCCTGGACGTCGAGGCCGTGGCACGTGGCGCAGTTGGCCTGGAAGAGCTTCTTGCCGTCCTCGGCGGTGAGTGCCGAGTTGGTCGTCGTCTCGGGGGTGGTCGCCGCCATCGCGGCGGACGCACCGGCGTACACGCCGCCGGTGATGAGCAGGCCGATGCCGATCAGGGCGGCGGCGGCCCAGGGGCTGCGGCGGCCTGTTGAGCGGCGCGTGGTCTGTCGTGCCATGTCGGGGTTCAGCTCCGCTCTCACTTGAGGAAGTAGATGACGAGGAACAGGGCGATCCAGACGACGTCGACGAAGTGCCAGTAGTACGACACGACGATGGACGAGGTCATCTCCTTGCGCCCGAAGTTCTTGACGGCGTACGCGCGGCCGATCACCAGGAGGAAGGCGATGAGGCCGCCGGTGACGTGGAGGGCGTGGAAGCCGGTGGTGAGGTAGAAGGCCGACGCGTACGCGTTCGCGTAGATCGGGAGGCCCTCGGTGACGAGCTGGGCGTACTCCCACACCTGTCCGGAGACGAACAGCGCGCCGAGCGCGAACGTCAGCCAGAACCACTCGACCATGCCCCAGCCGAGCCAGCCGCGCTTCTTGGTGGAGTAGGGCTGGAACCGCTCAGCCGCGAAGACGCCCATCTGGCACGTGACCGACGACAGCACGAGGATGATCGTGTTGACGGTCGCGTACGGGACGTTGAGGTTGGCGGTGCTCTCTGCCCACAGTTCGGGAGAGGTGCTGCGCAAGGTGAAGTAGATCGCGAAGAGGCCCGCGAAGAACATCACCTCGCTGCCGAGCCACACGATGGTTCCGACAGCGACCGGATCCGGCCGCTTGACGGACCGCATGGCCTGGGAGTAGGTCGCTGTGGAGGTCGTCACGCTCCCCATTATGGCCGATCCGGGCCGCCGATTTTCGCATCGGAGGGCATCGATTTGCCCTGACGCGAACTTAGGGGGACCTAAAAGAACACTGCGACTCTGCCGTGAACACGTGGTGAAGACGCAGAATCGCGCCCGGTGCGACGCCGTGTCACGAATCTGTTCCGATTCCCGCGCGCCGCTAGGCTTCTGCGTTATGGCGGAGCTGTACACCTGGCCGGGAATCCTCACCACGCTGCTCGAGCGGCGCGACCTCACCGTCTCGGAGTCCACATGGGCGATGAGACAGATCATGTCGGGTGCGGCGACGCCCTCGCAGCTGGCCGGCTTCCTCGTCGCGCTGCGCGCGAAAGGCGAGACGGTCGACGAGATCGTCGGCTTCCGCGACGCGATCCTCGAGGCCGCGCTGCCGCTTCCTGTGGATGCCGCGGTGCTCGACATCGTGGGCACCGGGGGCGACCGCTTCGGCACCGTGAACGTCTCGACGATGTCGGCGCTCGTGGCCGCGGCATCCGGGGTCCCCGTCGTCAAGCACGGCAACAAGGCGGCGAGCTCGTCCTCGGGCTCGTCCGACGTACTGGCGGCGCTCGGCGTCGATCTCACGCTGTCGCCGGAGGCCGTCGCCGAGACGCTGTCGCAGGCGGGCATCACCTTCGCGTTCGCGTCGGCGTTCCACCCCGGCTTCCGTCACGCCGGTCCGACCCGCAGCGAGCTGGGCGTTCCGACCGTGTTCAACTTCCTCGGGCCGCTGTGCAACCCGGCGCGTGCCGAGGCGAACGCCGTAGGTGTGGCGCACCTGGACCGCGTGCCCCTGATCACGGGCGTGTTCCGCACGCGCGGCGCGACGGCGCTGGTGTTCCGCGGCGACGACGGGCTCGACGAGCTCACCACGACGGGACACAGCAGGCTGTGGGAGGTGAGCCGCGGCGACATCCACGAGCACGACCTCGACCCGCGCGACCTCGGCATCCCGCTGGCCGACATCGACGACCTGCTCGGCGGCGAGCCGGCGTACAACGCCGAGGTCGTCCGTCGCGTGCTGGGCGGAGAGTCCGGCGCGGTCCGCGACATCGTGCTGCTCAACGCCGCGGCCGGGATCGTCGCCTACCGGCTGTTCCGCGACGCGACCCAGGTACAGCGCCCGATCCTCGAGCGCCTCGGCGAGGCGCGGGACGACGCGGCCGCCGCGATCGACAGCGGAGCGGCCGCCGCGACGCTCGACCGGTGGGTCGAGGTCACCCACACGCTGGCGCCCTAGGTTATTCACGGCCTGGCTCTACCGGAGCGTCCCTGCCGCCCGCTAGCGTGTGCGGCAGGCCCACGCTACGACCGGAGGACGCCATGACCGATGACACAGCCGCCACGTCCGCACCGCTCGACGGATCCGTCGAACCACCCGCCCGCAAGCTCGGCGGGGTGAAAGTCGTCGGAGTGCTCGGCATCATCGCCGGCATCCTGCTGATCGTCGTCGGCATCGTCGCGTGGATCGCCGTGTCGACCCAGCTGCGCGAAGAGAACATCACCGTGTCCGACGACGCGATGGCGTTCCAGGGAGCGCAGGTCGCCGGCCCGTTCACCGCGTACGCGCAGGCCGAGGTCATCCAGAAGCACGCATTGGAGATGGCGGACGGCAAGACCTACGCCGAGCTCCCGATGGACGACCCGGTGCGCGCGACCGTCATGGACGCGTCGTTCCTCCGCGCGTCGCTGTTCACGTCGGTCGTCTCGTTCGGGGTCGCGGCGTTCGCGATCGGCATGGGCATCCTGTCGATCCTGTTCGGCTGGGCGCTGCATCGCCTCGCCGGCGCGCCCGTCGTCGTCAGGCGCGCCACGATCACACCCTGAGCCCGGCTCCCGGTGAACCCGCACGACGCCCTCACCGAGATCGCGACGCTCCTCGAGCGCGAACGGTCGTCGCGGTACAAGTCGAAGGCGTTTCGCGCGGCCGCTGAGGCGATCGACGGGCTCAGCGACGCGGAGCTGAGGGATGCCGCGGCTCTGCGCCGGCGCAAGGGCGTGGGCGACTCCACCTTCGCGGTGATCCAGCAGGCCCTGGCCGGCGACGTGCCCGACTATCTCGTGGATCTGCGTGAACGAGCCGGGGTCGAACGGTCCTCGACGCTGCGCAAGAAGCTGCGCGGCGACCTGCACTCCCACAGCGAATGGTCGGACGGGCTCACCTCGATCGACCTGATGGTGGACGCGGCGCGGACGCTCGGCCACGAGTATCTCGCGCTCACGGACCACTCGCCGCGGTTGCGGGTGGCGAACGGGCTGTCGCCCGAGCGTCTGCGCTCCCAGCTCGACGTGGTGGCCGGCCTGAGCGGGGACGGCTTCACGCTGCTGTCGGGCATCGAGGTCGACATCCTCGACGACGGCGCCCTCGATCAGGACCCCGATCTGCTGGCGGTGCTCGACGTCGTGGTGGCCTCGGCGCACTCGAAGCTCCGGATGGACCGCGGTCCGATGACCCGGCGGCTGGTGGCCGCGGCATCCGACCCCCACGTCGATGTGCTGGGACACGTCACCGGCAGGCTCGTCGAAGGTTCGCGCGGCACGCGGCCACCGTCGACGTTCGAACCCCGGCCCGTGTTCGAGGCCTGTCATGCGCACGGCGTCGCGGTCGAGATCAACTCGAGACCTGAGCGGCAGGATCCGCCCGACGAGCTCATCGCGCTGGCGCTGGAGATCGGATGCCTCTTCTCGATCGACTCCGACGCGCATGCTCCGGGGCAGCTGTCGCTGCTGGACTACGGCGCCGAGCGCGCGGAGCGGCTGGGCGTCCCGCCCCAGCGGATCGTCACGACGTGGCCGCTGGAGCGGCTGCGGGAGTGGACCGGACGCGACCGCCG